>JAHACW010000061.1 GCA_018375675.1 Actinomyces sp.
CGACGCGACACTGCACATCAATTGTGAGCCGACGAAGCCAACATCGAATGGCTGCGAGACGGTCGTTTTCCGCTTGCAGCCGCATCCTCATGCCCCCGCCCGGCCTCTCGGACAGGGAGCCTCCGGAGGTGAGTTGTCTCGTGTCATGCTCGCGTTGGAACTGATGCTGGGGCGCACCGAGGCATCGTCGACGTTTATTTTCGACGAGATCGACGCCGGTATTGGCGGCCAGACCGCGACCGAGGTCGGCGCACGTCTGAAGAGGCTTGCGCGATCGCGACAGGTCATCGTCGTGACACACCTGGCTCAAGTCGCGGCTTTCGGCGATCAGCACCTCGTGATCGAGAAGAACGATGGGACCACGAAGGTGCGTGAAGTCAGCGGTGAGGACCGCGAAGCTGAACTGACTCGCATGATGGGTGGGGATCCGCACTCAGCTGCGGCGCGCCGCCACGCTTCGCAAGTCTTGGCCTCTGCCGTGTCACAATCGCAGGGATGAGTGAGACACTTTCAAAGGAATCGAGCGCGCGCTCCGGGCGTATTCGCATTGACGACCGCCCCAAGCACCTGGCGACGCGCCTAGAACGCGGCGAGATCGCCGTCATCAACGTTGCGGACCTGGACCGCGAGAGCGCCGCGGCGCTTGTCGCCGCCGGCCCTGTTGCTGTGCTGAACGCGCAGCCGTCTCTGACGGGACGCGCGGCTGCTCTGGGGCCTCGCCTCATTCTGGAGGCCGGCATCGTCCTCGTTGATGACCTGGGCCAGGACATCATGTCGCTGCGCGAAGGTCAAGAAGTGACGGTGACAGGCGCGAAGGTTCTCGTGGACGGCTCCGTCATCGCGACCGGATCCGTCGTGTCGTCGGACGACTTGGACGTCGACGTCGCCGACTCGTCCGCCCTTTTCGCCGGTGTCGACGCCTCCATTGAGGATTACCTGGCGAAAGATGGCGCCACAGTGCTGCGCGGAGTCGATGTACCCGAGCTCTCCGACCTTGGTAAGAAGCCGATTCTCCTCGTGACGGGCGCTGCCGACGCGAAAGCTGAGTTGCGAGCGCTTGCACGTTGGCGCTCCGAGGTCAGCCCGTTTGTGATCGCCGTCGACGGCGGAGCCGACGTGGCGCTGAAAGCCCGATTGTCACTCGACCTCGTCGTCGGCGATGCCGAGCTGATGAGCGAGAAAGCGATCCGCAAGGCTCGCTCCTTTATCGTCCGCGTCGGAGGAGACGGCCTCGCTCCGGGCGCGGATCGGCTCGACCGTATGGGTGTCGTTTACGATCGCATCGCCATGGCTGGTACGTCTCTCGACGCGGCCCTCGTTGTCGCTGCACATTCGTCGGCGCGCGCTGTCGTGACTGCTGGCGTGTCGTACGGGGAGGCGGAACTGGTTGACGCCGGCCGCGCCCTTGTGGCCCCCGCATTCTTCTCGCGCCTAGCTGTCGGCTCGCGCCTCATCGGTGCGCAGGCGGTCGCGGCGACGTTCCGCCCGCGTCCGCGTGGTTGGACGCTTGTTCTGCTGGCCGTGGTCGCACTGGCCCTGATGGGCGTCGCCCTGTGGTCGACCCCGTGGGGCAACGACCTGCTGCACCCTGTTACTTCATTCTTCGTCTCGCTGATGCACTCCGCAGGAGGAGCCCAATGATTAACTTCCGCTACCACGTCGTCTCGATCATCGGGATCTTCATCGCCTTGGCCGTTGGCGTCGTTCTGGGGGCCGGCCCGTTGCAAAGCCGTATTCAGGCGGGCGTCAGCTCGACGTCGACCGCCCCGGCAGCGGACCCGCTGCTGAGCGCTCAAGCTGATGCGGAGGCTGCCGGCCTCAAGGCTCTGGCTTCTTCGACGCTGACCGGTTCGCTGAACTCCGCCAAGGTCGCTCTCGTCGTTTTGCCCGGCGCATCTGACGATGACGTGACCGCGATTCGTTCGACGCTGGCCGATGCTGGAGCGAGCGTAGCCGGTCGAGTGACGCTTACTGACAACTGGCAGTCGACGTCGATGAGCCAATACCGCACGACGCTGTCGACGACCCTGGCCTCGCACCTCGCGTCGGGTGCTGCCAAGACCGCTAGTGCTGATGGAGTCGTTGGCTATTCGATCGTCCAGGTGCTGACCACGACGGGAGCCGAGACCGACCTGCTGCGTCAGATTCTCACCGATGAATCCACGCCGATCATGACCATCGACGAGGATGCAAACGGAAGTGCAACGGCGATCGTCGCCGTTGGCCCGCGTGCACAGGCCACGGCTGCTTCCAACGCGACGCCCACTGCGGTGACTTCGAACCCGGATGCGTGGGTTGGCCTCGGTCAGGCCCTCGGGTCGACTAACGGCGTTCTCGTCGGCGACGCCTCCACCCGCGACGCGATGATTTCGCAGGTGCGTGCCAGCGGTACCGTTGTCACGACGGTTGACTCGGTCGGAACGACTCTGGCCGCTGTCGACACCGCGCTGGCGCTGTCTGCGCCCGCAACGAGCGCCCGTGCGTTCGGCGTGGGCACAGGTGCGCAGTCGGTGATTCCCTCCGTCAAGTAGCGCCCAACGCTTTTTGTCGAGGCCCCGGTGCGTCATAGTGACCGCCGGGGCCTCGTCGCATTCCTCGTCACGCATGGCGCGGGCCTATACTCAATGGCGTACTGACGAACCCGAATGAAAGCGTGATCATGCGTTTCCTGTCCCCCCAAGAGGCTGTGGCCATCGAAGACCAGCACAACCCCTGTACCGTGACCAAGAGCGAGATTGTCTGGAACGGCCACATCGTGGACATGATCAAGGACCACGTCATTGTCGTCGAGGGACAGGATCCCGTTGTTCGTGAATACACACGGCACCCGGGTGCTGTCGCTGTCGTCGTGCTGCGCGGTGAGACCGGGGGAGAGGAGATCCTCCTGGAGCGTCAGTACCGTCACCCTGTGAAGGCCTCACTATGGGAAATTCCCGCTGGTCTGCTCGATATTCCCGGTGAGGATCCACGCCTCGCAGCAGAGCGTGAGCTTGCTGAAGAGGCGGATCTGGTTGCCGAGCGCTGGGACGTCCTCGTCGACTACTTCACCTCACCCGGCGGCTCGACCGAGCCGCTGCGCATTTTCCTCGCCCGCGAGCTTCGTGACGCCGACGAGGCGTTCGAACGTGAGGACGAGGAGGCGACGATGGAATACGCATGGGTTGGCCTCGACGATGCGCTCACCATGGTGCTGGATGGGCGGCTGCACAACCCGTCGGCCGTTATCGGTGTTCTCGCCACGCACGCCGCTCGCGCGCGCGGGTGGGCCGGATTGCGGCCCGCCGATGCCCCGTGGCTTCGTTGAGCACTCTCGGGTAGGTCCTAGGTCCCGAAACGTGTGGGCCGTCCAACACTCCTAACGGCTTTTCGCAACGCCTATTTATCTAAATTGGCGTACACTCGTTCCCAGAGAAAAGCACACAGAGGCGCAGCATTGGAGCGTCGGAGCGGAGGACACGTGGCAGAAGAATCAGACGCCACTACTCGACAGCAGGTGCTCGATCTCATCGTTGAAAAGGGGCCGGTCACGGCCTCGTCGATTGCGAAGGTCCTGGGGCTGACGACGGCCGCCGTGCGGCGCCACATTACGCTCCTCTTGGACTCCAAGGAGATCGCCGAGCACGAGCCTAGTGCTCCGTCGAAGCGTGGCCGTGGCAGGCCCGCACGTCACTACGTCGCGACCGAACGGGCACACGTTCACCTCGCTGATGGATATTCCGACCTCGCTTCCAAAGCCCTCGGCTACCTTGGGCAGCTCGGTGGGGACGAGGCCGTTGAGTCTTTTGCTGCCGCACGCTCACGCGAAATCGAGCGGCGCTACGCCCCGATTGTGCGCGACGCGGGCTCAGACCCCCGGGTGCGTGCCCAGGCGCTCGCCGATGCGCTCACGCAGGACGGCTACGCGGCCACCGTGCGCGACATCGGCGGTGGAACGCTCGCCGTGCAGCTGTGCCAGGGCCACTGCCCGATTCAAAATGTCGCGGGAGATTTCCCGCAGCTGTGTGACGCCGAGACGCTTGCCTTTGGCAAGCTGCTTGACGTCCACGTCCAACGACTTTCCACGCTTGCTGGCGGCGGACACGTGTGCACCACCCACATTCCTGTGGGTATGCCCGTGATCCGCCCCGGAGCGCGGAACGTGCGACGAAAGTAGCACTTGGTTAAGAACGAGAGGTTGACACAACTATGACGCAGGCACCCGCCTCGGGCGCTGATGACCGTCGAATGACCGATGATGAGATCATCGAGTCGATCGGCGGTTACGAATACGGTTGGCATGACTCCGACGACTACTCGAAGGACGTCCCCACCGGAATTAACGAAGAAATCGTTCGCTTCATCTCTGAGGTGAAGGACGAGCCGCAGTGGATGCGGGAACGCCGTCTGAAGGCACTGGAACTGTTCGAACGTAAGCCGATGCCGGCGTGGGGCCCCGACCTGTCCCATGTGGATTTTGATTCGTTCAAGTACTACGTGCGTCCCACGGATCGCCAGGTCAACGACTGGGAAGACCTGCCCGAGGAAATCCGCGACACCTATGACCGCCTCGGTATTCCCGAGGCCGAGAAGTCGCGCCTGGTCTCCGGCGTCGCCGCTCAGTACGAGTCCGAGGTTGTGTACCAGCAGATCCAGGAAGACCTGGAGCGTCAGGGAGTCATCTTCACTGACACCGACACCGGCCTGCGCGAGTACCCGGAGATCTTCGAGGAGTACTTCGGTAAGTGCGTGCCCGCGGGCGACAACAAGTTCTCCGCACTGAACACCGCCGCCTGGTCCGGAGGTTCCTTCGTCTACGTCCCCAAGGGCGTTCACGTGACGATCCCGCTGCAGGCCTACTTCCGCATCAACACGTCGGCAATGGGGCAGTTCGAGCGCACGCTGATCATCGCCGACGAGGGCTCTTACGTCCACTACGTTGAGGGCTGCACCGCCCCCATCTACGACGAGAACTCCCTCCACTCTGGCGTCATCGAGATCTTCGTGAAGAAGGACGCTCGCGTGCGCTACACGACCATTCAGAACTGGTCGACGAACGTCCTCAACCTGGTGACCCAGCGTGCAATGGTTGAGGAAGGCGGCACCATGGAATGGGTTGACGGCAACATGGGTGCCGCGATCACCATGAAGTACCCGGCCTGCTTCCTCATGGGCGAGCATGCCCGCGGCGAGACGCTGTCTATCGGTTTCGCAGGCCCCGGCCAGCAGCAGGACACCGGTGCCAAGATGGTGCACATGGCCCCGCACACGTCCTCGTCGATTGTGTCGAAGTCCGTGTCCCGAGGCGGTGGCCGCACGTCCTACCGAGGCCTCGTCCAGGTGAACGCCCGTGCACGACACTCCAAGTCGAACGTTCTGTGTGACGCCCTGCTCGTCGACAAGATCTCGCGGACCGACACCTACCCCTACGTTGACGTGCGCACCGACGACGTCGAGATGGGGCACGAGGCCACCGTGACCAAGGTGAGCGCAGACCAGCTCTTCTACCTCATGAGCCGCGGTCTCGACGAGAACGAAGCCATGGCGATGATCGTGCGCGGCTTCGTCGAGCCGATCGCCAAGGAGCTGCCGATGGAGTACGCCCTCGAGCTCAACCGCCTCATTGAACTGCAGATGGAAGGATCCGTCGGCTGATGACGACCCCCAACACTATTGTCGACACCATGAACAAGGCCCACTCGCACGGGGCCGATGCCGAGAAGGCTCACCCGTCGCGCGCGGACCGTCCGACCTCGTTCAACCTGGACGACATTGCCGTTCCGCACGGACGCGAGGAAGACTGGCGATTCACCCCGATGCGTCGCATCGAGCGCCTCTTCGAACCCGCCAACTACGACGCGGGCGATGCACCCGTGACGGTTGACGCACCCGCCCCCGTTGTCGTCGAGACCGTGACCCGCGACGACAAGCGCCTCGGCACCGTTCTCGCTCCCGGCGATCGCACCGCCGTCGTCGCGTGGAACGGCTTTGAACAGGCGACCATTGTCGAGATCCCGGCCGAAGCAGAGCTCGACGCTCCTGTTCGTATCAACGTGGCGGACATCGAGGGCACCCGTGCGCAGCACATCGTGATTCGCGCCGAAAAGTTCTCGAAGGCCACCGTCATCCTGTCGCACACCGGTTCCGCGCAGGCTGCGCTCAATCAGACCGTCGAGGTTGAGACTGGCGACAGCGCGAACCTGACCGTCGTGTCGCTGCAGGAATGGGACGATACCGTTCTGCACGCCTCGAACCAGCGTCTGGCGCTCGGCCGCGACTCCAAGCTCACGCACATCGTCGTTAGCTTCGGCGGTGACCTCGTGCGCGTGTGCGCCGACACCGACTTCCGCGGCCCCGGCGCCGAACTCAACATGCTCGGCATCTACTTCGTGGATGGCGGCCAGCACCTCGAGCACCGCGTGTTCGTTGACCACTCCCAGCCGAAGTGCTTCTCGCGCGTCACCTACAAGGGCGCCCTGCAGGGCAAGGACGCGCACTCTGTGTGGATCGGCGACTGCCTCATTCGCGAGGCCGCTGACGGCACCGACACTTACGAACTGAACCGCAACCTGGTGCTCACCGAGGGCGCTAAGGCCGACTCCGTCCCCAACCTCGAGATCGAGAACGGCGAGATCGAAGGCGCTGGACACGCGTCTGCGACCGGTCGTTTCGACGACGAGCAGCTGTTCTACCTGATGAGCCGTGGTGTTCCTGAGCACGAGGCACGCCGCCTGGTCGTGCGCGGCTTCTTCGCCGAACTGATCAACCAGATTGGCGTCCCCGAGGTGGTCGACCACCTCATGGCAACCGTCGAGGCCGAGCTGGCCAAGTCCCGTAACAACTGAGCTGTAAGGAATACATATGTCGACTCTGCGTATTAAGGATCTGCACGTCTCCGTCGAGACCGCTGAGGGCCCCAAGGAAATCCTCAAGGGCGTCAACCTCACCATCAACTCCGGTGAAATTCACGCCATCATGGGCCCCAACGGCTCCGGCAAGTCCACCATGGCCTACGCTCTGGCCGGTCACCCCGACTACGAGATCACCTCGGGCGAGGCCTGGCTCGACGACCAGCTCATCACCGAGATGAGCGTCGACGAGCGCGCAAAGGCAGGCCTGTTCCTGGCCATGCAGTACCCCGTCGAGGTTGCTGGCGTGTCCGTCTCCAACTTCCTGCGTACCGCCAAGACCGCGATCGACGGGCAGGCACCGGCCCTGCGCTCGTGGGTCAAGGACATGAAGAGCTCCATGGAGAACCTGCGCATGGACTCCGACTTCGCCGAGCGTGACGTGAACGTCGGCTTCTCCGGCGGCGAGAAGAAGCGCCTTGAGATCCTGCAGATGGAGCTCCTCAAGCCCTCCTTTGCCGTTCTCGACGAGACCGACTCCGGCCTCGACGTCGACGCTCTGCGCATCGTGTCCGAGGGCGTCAACCGCGTCCACGGCGAGACCGGCTGCGGCGTCATGCTGATCACGCACTACACCCGTATCCTGCGCTATATCAAGCCCAGCCACGTTCACGTTTTCGTCGACGGCCGCGTCGCCGCTCAGGGTGGCCCTGAGCTGGCCGACGAGCTCGAAGAGAACGGCTACGACAAGTACCTGGGTCTCTGATTACCGTGCCTACGGACTTCACCGCCGCCGAGCTCGACGCTATTCGATCGGACTTCCCGATTCTGAGTCGCGTCGGGCGCGGCGGCGCGCCCATTGCGTACCTCGATGCGTCTGCAACCTCGCAGAAGCCCGCGTGCGTCATCGAGGCCGAGGCCGACTTCTACCGCCGTAGCAACGGGGCGGTTCACCGGGGCACGCACCTCCTTGGTGACGAGGCGACTGACGCTTTTGAGAGCGCTCGGGGCGCCCTGGCCTCGTTCGTAGGCGTTGCACCCGACGAGATCGTGTGGACGAAGAACGCGACCGAGGCGATCAACCTGGTGGCTCTGTCCATGGGACACGCATCGCAGGGGATGGGAGGCGCGGAGTCGGCCGCTCTGCGCGTGGGACCGGGCGACCGCATCGTCTGTACCCGCGCCGAGCACCACGCGAACATCGTTCCATGGCAGCAGCTGTGTGAGCGTACGGGGGCCGAGCTTGCTTGGCTCGACCTGACACCCGATGGTCGCATCGACCTGGATACGCTGTCGGTGATCACGCCGAACACCCGCCTGGTCGCCTTTACCCACGTGTCTAACGTGACGGGTGCCGTCTCACCCGTCGCTGCAGTGACCGCAGCTGCCCGCGCCGTCGGCGCTCTGATTCTCCTCGACACGTGTCAGTCCAGCGCGCATATGCCGCTCGACCTGTCCACGCTCGACGTGGACTTCGCGGTGTTTTCATCCCACAAGATGCTGGGCCCCACGGGTGCCGGTGCTCTGTGGGGACGTCGTGCGCTTCTGGCTGCAATGCCGCCCGTTCTCACCGGCGGTTCGATGATCGAATGGGTGACCATGGAGGAATCGACCTTCATGGCGCCGCCCGAGCGCTTCGAAGCAGGTTCGCAGCCCGTCGCACAGATTGCTGCTTGGTCTGAGGCCCTGCGCTACCTGTCGACACTCGGTATGGACCGAGTGGAGGCCCACGAGCATGCCCTCACTTCCATGATGCTCGACGGTATCTCGTCGATTGACGGGATCAAGGTGCTGGGACCCGACTCAGATGTTGACCGAATCGGTGTCGTTGCTTTCGCGGTGGATGGTGTTCACCCGCACGACGTCGGCCAGTTCATGGACTCCGTGGACGTGGCCGTGCGCGTCGGACACCACTGCGCGATTCCGCTCCATACCTTCTTCCAGGTGCGCTCCTCCGCCCGTGCGTCGGTCGCTCCGACCACCACTGGTGAGGAAATCGAACGTCTTGTCGATGGTCTGTCGAAGGTGCGCGGCTTCTTCGGTCGGTAAAATTGCTTGTGATCGTTGGGTATGAAAGGAAACAATGGGCAGTCTTGAACAGTTGTATCAGCAGGTGATCCTGGATCACGCTCGTGAGAAGCACGGCGCGGGCGACCCGTCGGGCATGGATGCTTCTTCGCATCAGGTCAATCCCACGTGCGGCGACGAGGTGACCCTCGGTGTCACGCTCGACGGCGACCACCTCGCATCCCTCCAGTGGGACGGCGACGGCTGCTCGATCTCGCGTGCGTCCTTGTCCATGATGACGGACCTCACCGAAGGCAAGTCTGCCGAGGAAATCGGGCGTCTCTACCGGGACATGGAGGTCATGATGCATTCGCGTAACCTTGGCGTTGACGATGAAATCCTCGACGACCTGGGCGACGCAGCCGCCCTTGAATCTACGTCGCAGTTCGCGAACCGCGTGAAGTGCGCCCTCCTGGGCTGGTACGCGCTGCGCGACGCGATGGCCAAGTCCGGCATCGATATTTCCACCGCGGGCGAGCCCGCTGAGCAGTAAAGGAACACCCATGAGTAACCCGATGGCTCAGTCTGAGCCCGTCGAGCAGCGCTTCGGAGCGCCCGCGCAGGAATCGCCGGCCGCTGAGGTGCCCACCCGTCAGATTGACGGCACCGACGTCATTGAGCAGGGCACCCTTGCGGCCGAGAACGTGCTCGAAGCCCTCAAGGACGTTATCGACCCCGAACTCGGTATCAACATTGTTGACCTCGGTCTGGTCTACGGCGTCGTCATCGGTTCCGAGAACGAGGTGCGCCTCGATATGACCCTGACGTCGGCCGCCTGCCCGCTCACCGATGTCATTGAGCGCCAGGCGCAGACGATCCTGTCCGGCGTGACCGACGAGGTTCAGATCAATTGGGTCTGGATGCCGCCGTGGGGCCCCGATCGCATCACTCCCGATGGCCGCGAGCAGCTGCGTGCCATTGGTTTTAACGTCTGATCGACGCGCGACGTGAATCCCCCGGAAGCGTGAGCTTCCGGGGGATTCTTGCCACACATTGCGACTGGCAAGCTGGTGGCTTTGTGTGATTTGGCTGGCGTGGATATATGGAGGATCACGCCGCGCCGGGCGTGGTTACGACCGGCCAAGCGTCTCGCGCACGAGCTGGGCGACCTTACGACGAAGGATCTTTCCCATCTGGTTGCGCGGAAGCTCGGCAATGATGACGAGCTGGCGGGGGAGTGCGTAGTGCGCAATCGTCTTCTCTGCCCAGGTACGCACCTCCTCGAGAGTGAGCGGAGCGCTGCCGTCCTCAATGATGATGGCTGCGGCGACCTCTTCGGTCGCCTCCGATACGGGAACCCCCACGACTGCGACGTCGCTGACCGACGGGTGGGTGCGAATCGCGGCCTCCACTTGTGACGGGTAGACGTTGAAACCGCCGGACAAAATGAGCTCTTTTTTACGGTCCGCCATCGAAATGAACCCGTCACTGTTGACACCGATGTCGCCGGTCTTAAACCAGCCCTCAGATGTAAACACGCGTGCGGTTTCTTCGGGTGCGTCGAGATATCCTTCAAAGACCTGGGGACCACGAACAATAATCTCCCCAGGCTGGCCATCCTCGACGTCGAGAGTATCGTCGTCGAGTGAGACGAGGCGTAGCTGCGTCGAAGGGAAGGGAACACCAAGAACACCGTGGCGGCGCTTGTCTGATAGAGGCGCACCGGTCAACACCGGAGCGGTTTCGGACAGGCCGTAGCCTTCGACGATCATGCCACCGGTGGCTTTCTCCCATTCACCCGCGAGCGTCGTCGACAGCGGCATGGCGCCGGCGACCGAGTAACGAATGGAGGAAATGTCTGTCTTCGTCTGTGTGGCAAGCCGGAGAATCCTCTCGAACATGGGAGGAACACCGACGAAGAAGGTGATCGGGCGTCTCTTGTGCGCGTCGAGAGCCATCTGCGCGTCGAACTTCGGGAGCAGGACCTGGGTGGCCGCCTTGCGCACGGACGCGCACAGGAAGAACGTCAGACCGAAGGCGTGGAAGTAGGGCAGGAGCGAGAAGAAGGTTTCCGCGCCCTCGTGCAGCTTCCAGACCCAAAACATGCACTGATTAACGTTGAACCCGATGTTCCGGTGGGTGAGGGGAGCGGACTTGGGGATGCCGTTCGTTCCGGAAGTATGCAGGATAACCGCGCGATCGTCAGGGGAGGGCAACGGGAACGACGGGTCAATGGGCGTCGACGAGGCCGTGGCGCGGTCCCACGACCGCGTGCCCACAGGAACTGGGCCGCGTAGCTGATTGCGGGTCTCGCGTGCCCGAGCAACCGGAAGGCTCAGGAGAAGACGCTGCGAGGCCGGCATGCCGTACGAAATATCCACCGTGAACACGGTGTCAAGAACGCCGAGTGGATAGGCATCCACGCACTTTTCCCACACGATCGCCACCTTGCCTCCGTGGCGGCGCAGCTGACCCGCAATCTCCGAAGCCGGAGCAAGAGGATTATGCTGCGCGGCGATCGCCCCAATACGCATGCACGCGTAGAAGGCAACAAATGCCTGCGGGCAGTTCGGCAGTGCGATGGCCACCGTATCGCCCGGCCCGACCCCTGCCTCGTGGAGAACCCGAGCGGCCTGGTGGACCTGATCGCGCACCTGCGCGTACGTGGTCGTTGCCCCGAAATAGTCGAGCGCGATGCGATCGGGATACAAGCGCGCTGCATCGTCTAATAGGCTGTACAGCGATTCACCGGGCACGGGCACCTCGTAGGGGACCGCGTCGTACATGTCGTGAGCTTGCTCGACGATGCTACGTGTCATGACTTCCTCCTGCGAATCGGCGCACTCAATTGTACCGATCCGAAGCCCCGCTCACACCCGAGGGACGCTCCAGGTGTCACACGTCGAGATATCACCAGAATCAAGTCCACGCTGGAGCCACGTCGCGCGCTGCTGGGCACTGCCATGCGTCCACGTCTCCGGGTTGGAGGACCCCTGATACTTTTCCTGCAGACGATCATCCCCGATTGCCTGCGCGGTCTGGAGCGCACCCATGACCTGATCGGCCGTCGGTGTCTTCAGGAACGGAGTGCCGGTCGAGGGATCCGGCGTGTTGGACGCCCAGTGCATCCACACGCCCGCGTAGCAGTCAGCCTGGAGCTCGCTGCGTACGCCCGCACCCTGCTCACCGGACTCGCGCGTGTCGTGCGCGCGGAAGACACCCTGAATGTTCTGGATGTGGTGGCCCCACTCGTGGGCGACGACGTATTCCTGGGCGAGCACGGAATCGGATGCACCGTACTTGGAGACCATGTCATCAAAGAACCCGAGGTCGAGGTACACCGTCGAATCTCCAGGGCAGTAGAAGGGGCCCACGGCGCTCGTTGCGTTACCGCACGCGGTGGAGACGGAGTTCGTGAAGATCTGGAAATCTGGCAGCTGGTACGCGACGCCCGTGTCTTGGGCGGACAGCTGGGTCTTCCACACCGCGTCGAGGGACTGCGCAGTGGCGACCATGCGACACTCGACGCGAGTGTTGGCGTCTTGTCCCGTCTGGCAGGTGGACGTATCGACCGCAGATGAGGGGGTGGACGACGTGTCTGGGGACGCCGACAGCAGGCTCGTCAGATCGATGCCGGTGAAATAGGAGAACCCGAGGATCAAGAGAACACCGAGCAGCGAGCCACCGCCCGCACCTGCGATCTTCCGCCCTGCACCGGACGTACCAACGCGCGAGGGATCCAATCGGATATTGTCATTGAAACTCATGGTTGCTCCACACTTTCAGCGGCGGCGCCCGGCCTCGTAACGGCCAAGCATGTCGGAACGGAACTCCTCGAAGCAGCCGTCCTCGATGGAAGCACGGATGGCGTCCACGAGGCGCAGCGT
>JAHACW010000062.1 GCA_018375675.1 Actinomyces sp.
GCCTTTTTTTCAAGAAGCAATCGCGCAATTTCGGGAATTTCTGTGAAATTACAGGATCATAAGCGCCTTGGGCGAGTGCGTGAGGTTGCGGCAGCCGTCCTCGGTGACGACGATCGTGTGCTCGAACTGGGCCGTGCGGGAACGATCGGCGGTGACGATCGTCCAGTCGTCGTCCCACTGCTCCCACTCGATCGTGCCGAGGGTCAGCATCGGCTCGATCGTGAACACCATGCCGGGTCCCATGACCGTGTCGTAGGCCGGGGCAGCGTCGTAGTGGGGGATGATCAGGCCGGAGTGGAAGGCCTCGCCGACGCCGTGTCCGGTGTAGTCGCGCACCACGCCGTAGTCGAAGCGCTTCGCGTAGGCCTCGATGACGCGACCGATCACGTTGATTTCGCGGCCTGGGCCGACGGCCTTGATGCCGCGCATCATCGCGTTTTTCGTGCGCTCGATGAGCAGGTGCGACTCCTCGTCGACGGTGCCGACCTCGAACATTGCGCACGTGTCACCGTGCACGCCGTCCTTGTAGGCGGTGATGTCGATGTTGATGATGTCGCCGTCTTCGAGCGGGCGGTCGTCCGGAATGCCGTGGCAGATGACCTCATTGATGGAGGTGCAGATGGACTTGGGGAAGCCCATGTAGCCCAGGCACGAAGGGTAGGCGTCGTGCGCGATGAGGAACTCGTGGCCGATGCGGTCGAGTTCCTCGGTGGTGACGCCAGGTGCGATGGCCGCGCCGACGGCCTCGATGGCGCCCGCCGCGATACGTCCGGCCTCGCGGATCTTCGCGATGGTCTCGGGACTCTTGACCTCCGAGGCGGTGACGCGCTCGGGACCGTCGTGGAACATGTATTCGGGGCGCTCGATGTGCTCGGGGACCGCGCGCATTGGTGAGACACGTCCCGGCTTTAGCGTGCCGAGGGGCGCGCGGCGAGCGAGTGCGGATGCTTCCATGTGTATTCCTCTTCTCAGCGGGTGGCGTCAGTCGTTCTTGTAGTTGTCGGGGCCGGGGAAGGAACGCTCGCGCACGGCCTCCACGTAGTCGGTGGCGGCTTCGCGGAGGGCCTGCCCGAGCTGGCCGAACTTCCTCACGAATGAGGGGGTCCAGTCGGAGTATCCGGCCATGTCGGACCAGACCAGCACCTGGCCGTCCGTGTTGGGACCCGCGCCGATGCCGATGGTCGGGATGCTCAGGCTCTCGGTCAGTTCGGTGGCAATCGACGCGGGCACCATTTCGAAAACGACGGCGAAGGCACCGGCTTTTTCGACGGCTTCGGCGTCTTGGCTCAGCGCATCGGCACCGGCTCCGCGGCCCTGCATGCGAGGCCCGCCCAGAGTGTTTTCCGACTGGGGTGTGTAGCCCAGGTGTGCGCACACGGGGATACCAGCCGAGACGAGGCCCGCAATGATGTGGGCGCGGCTCTGACCACCTTCAAGTTTCACTGCGTGTGCTCCGGCCTTCATAAGGCGAGTCGCGGAGGCAAAAGCATGCTCGACCGTGTCCTCGTAGGTGCCGAAGGGCAAATCGGCCACGATCATGGCGCGCGAGGTCGAACGAGCGACGGCTGCGGTGGCGCGCTCCATGTCTTCCAGGGTGACGGGCAGCGTCGAGCTGTGGCCAAGAATCACGTTGCCGAGCGAATCGCCGACGAGCAGCATGTCCACGCCCGCGGCCTCAAGGATGGGCGCGGTGAGAGCGTCGTATGCGGTGAGCATCGTGAGGGGAATGCCCTCGGCTTTGGCCCGCGCGATGTGCTGGACGCGCACGCGCTTGGCGGAAAAGAGGGCGGGCGTCTGGGACGAGGCCGTGGCCGCGCTCTCCGGTTGCGTAATGTGAGACACGGGATTCCTTCGGTGAGCTGTCGGAGCGCGCGAGAGCGCATTCACGTCTTACAGGGTAGCGCGCCCGTGGATCCGGTGAGCTGTGAGGATAGGCGAACGGGTAGGATAGTGGGCGGTGCGCGTCATGCGCGCAGGAATGACCCCAGATGGAAAGAAGAAGGAAGCAGGACATGGCTGGCAATGCCCCTGACCTTGATCCTCTTGACGAGGCAGCCGTCAACGCCGTTCGCGAGGCCGGCCTCGCCGATATCGAAGCCGCGGATTCGCTCGATGCTCTCAAGGCCGTCCGAGCCGCGATCCTCGGTGATCAGGCACCCCTTGTCACGGCGAATCGTACGATCGGCTCACTTGAGCCCGCGCAGCGCGGTCTCGCCGGTAAGAATCTCGGACAGGCGCGTAAGGCTCTGACCGAAGCGCTCGATGCGCGCAAGGCCGTTCTTGCCGCTGAGCATGAGGCTCGCATGCTGGTCGAGGAGTCCGTGGACGTGACGCTGCCGACTGCCCGTCGCGCGGCGGGAGCTCGCCACCCCCTCGAGACCCTGATGGAAGAGGTTGCCGACTTCTTCGTGGCGATGGGCTGGGATATTGCCGAGGGGCCGGAGATCGAGCACGAGTGGTTCAACTTCGACTCCCTGAACTTCGACATCGATCACCCCGCGCGCCAGATGCAGGACACGCTCTACATCGATGGCCGCAGTGTCGGCGCTGAGACCGAGGACGGCGCGCACCTGGTGATGCGCACTCACACCTCTCCGGTTCAGTCGCATGCGATGCTGTCGCGCGGCGTGCCGCTCTACGTTGCTTGCCCCGGCAAGGTCTTCCGCTCCGATGCGCTCGACGCGACCCACACGCCGGTGTTCCACCAGGTGGAAGGCCTCGCCGTCGATAAGGGCCTGACAATGGCTCACCTGAAGGGCGTTCTCGACCACTTTGCCAAGGCCATGTTCGGCCCCGAGGCGAAGACCCGTCTGCGTCCCTCGTACTTCCCGTTCACCGAGCCCAGCGCCGAGATGGACCTGTGGTTCCCCCAGAAGAAGGGCGGCCCCGGCTGGATCGAGTGGGGTGGCTGCGGCATGGTCAACCCGAACGTGCTGCGCGCCAACGGCATTGACCCCGAGGTCTACTCGGGCTTCGCGTTCGGCATGGGTATCGAGCGCACGCTGATGCTGCGTCACGGCATCGCCGACATGCATGACATCGTTGAGGGAGACGTTCGCTTCTCCCAGCAGTTCGGAGTGAATGGAAGGGGTAACTGACATGCCTATGGTTCCGCTGAGCTGGCTGTCCGACCACGTTGACGTCCCCGAGGGTACGGACGCCGAGGCGCTTGCCGCCGCCCTCGTGAAGGTCGGCCTTGAAGAGGAAGAGATTCACCCGGCGCGAGTCACCGGCCCGCTCGTGGTGGGTCGCGTCCTCACCCGCGTGGAGGAGACCGCCTCGAACGGCAAGATCGTGAACTACTGCCGCGTAGATGTCGGCGAGTACAACGACGCCCCTGGCACCGGAAAGGAGCCCTCGGATCTGCCGAGCCGCGGCATCATCTGCGGTGCGCATAACTTCGACGTCGACGACCTCGTCGTCGTGTCCCTGCCGGGCGCGATCCTGCCCGGCGACTTCCAGATCGCCGCGCGCAAGACCTACGGTCACGTCTCTGACGGCATGATCTGCTCCGCGCGCGAACTCGGACTGGGGGAGGACCACGACGGCATCATCGTGCTGCCGAAGTACTTCCCGGACCGCGAGATTCCTGCCGTCGGTACGGACATTGTCTCCTGGCTGGGGCTGGGCGAAGAGGTCCTCGAGATCAACGTGACCCCGGACCGCGGCTACTGTTTCTCGATGCGTGGTATCGCTCGCGAGTACTCGCACTCAACGGGCGCTCCCTTCCGTGACCCTGGCCTGCCCGGCGTGATCGCAGCCGAGCCGCCGACGGCGAACTCCGATGGTTTCCCGGTCGTCTTCTCCGACGACGCCCCGATCCGCGGTCGCGTCGGTGTGGACCGTTTCGTTGCGCGTATCGTGCGTGGCACGAACCCCAACGCTCCGACTCCGCGCTGGATGGTCGAGCGTCTCGAGGCCGCGGGCATGCGCTCGCTGTCTTTGGCCGTCGACATCACGAACTACGTCATGCTTGACCTCGGGCAGCCGATGCACGCCTACGACCTGGGCGACCTGGCCGCCCCGATCGTTGTGCGCCGTGCCCGCGCGGGCGAGACGCTGGTGACCCTGGACGAGGAAAAGCGGGAGCTCGACCCGCAGGATCTGCTCATCACCGACTCTTCCGAGGGCGAAGGTTCGCGGATCATCGGTATTGCCGGTGTCATGGGCGGCGCCTACTCCGAGGTCGGCGAGGGGACGACCGACGTGCTGTTCGAGGCCGCTCATTTCGATGCTGTGTCGGTCGCGCGTAGCTCGCGTCGACACAAGCTGCACTCGGAGGCCGCGAAGCGCTTTGAGCGCGGCACGGACCCGCAGCTTCCTGCGGTGGCTGCCCAGCGTGCTGTCGAGCTCCTCCTTGAATACGGCGGCGGCACGGTCGATGCGGGCGTCACGGACGTGGATGAGCGCGGCGAGGCCGTCGTTATTTCGCTGCCCGTCGGCGAGGTGGAGCGCCTGACCGGTGTGGCCCACAGCCCCGAGCGCATCGCCGAGCTGCTGCGCACGGTCGGTTGCGTCGTCGAAGGCCCTGACAATGGCACGTTTACGGTGATGGCTCCCTCGTGGCGTCCCGATCTCACACTCCCGGCTGATCTGGTCGAGGAAGTCGCGCGCCTCGACGGCTACGACAACATTCCCGTGGTCATGCCGACCGCACCGGCTGGCCATGGCCTGACGACCGCGCAGAAGGCTCGTCGTCTGGCCGCCGCTGCGCTGGCTGATGGGGGACTGGTCGAGGTCGAGTCCTACCCGTTCGTGTCCGACACCTGGGATCGTCAGGGTATTCCCGCCGACGATCCGCGTCGCGAGGCGCTGCGCCTGCGCAACCCGATGGCGGATGACGCCCCCTGGCTGCGCACCACGGTGCTTGATACCCTCCTCGACGTCGCCGGCCGTAATGTGTCGCGCTCCAACGCGGACGTCGCGATCTTCGAGGTCGCCAAGGTTGCCCGTCCCGCGGGTACTGTGCCGGCGGACCTGCCCAGCGCCGAGGAACGTCCCTCCGACGAGGTGATCGCGGCGCTTGAGGCCGGTATCCCTGCTCAGCCCTGGCACATTGGCGGTGTCCTGACCGGCCAGGCTGTTCCGGCCGGTGTCCTGGCGAACGCCCGCGCTTACGACTGGGCCGACGCCCTCGAGTACGTGCGTCGTGTGGCCTCGGGACTCGGGGTTCGTGTGGAGGTGACTCGTGCCTGGATGGATGAGGTGCCCGCGCACAAGGGTGCTCCGATGCCCGCTCCGGCGACGGATCCCGCTGCGGTTGCTCCGTTCCACCCCGGCCGCGTCGCGCGCGTCTTCGTTCGCGCTGGCCGTGACCTCATTGATGTGGCTCTTGCTGGCGAGCTGTCGCCCGCGGCCTGCCGCGCCTTCGGCCTGCCGGCCCGTTCGTGCGCGTTCGAGATCGACATGGATGCGTTGATCTCTCAGATGAGCGAGCAGCCCATCCAGGTCAAGGGGGTCTCGACGTTCCCGCTGGCCAAGGAAGACATCGCTCTCGTCGTGCCCTCCGATATTCCCGCTTCGCGCGTCGAGCAGATTGTGCGCCAGGGTGCGGGGCAGCTCGCCGAATCGGTGACGCTCTTCGACATCTACGAGGGAGACCAGGTGCCCGAGGGCTACCGTTCTCTCGCCTTTGCGTTGCGTCTGCGCGCGGCTGACCACACGCTGACCGCGAAGGAATCCTCGCAGGTGCGCGAGCAGGTCGTCGCAAAGGCATCCAAGGTCCTGGGGGCGTCGTTGCGCGCATAAGGCCCACGAAGCGACAGGCCGGTCGAATCGGCGGTGTGGCACCCCACTCATTTGGGGCGTTGTGCCCATCGATTCGACCGGTCTTCGCTTTACGATGTATACATGCACATCCTTGTTACTGCATCATCAAAGCACGGGGCGACGGATGAGGTCGCCGACGCCATCGCTAAGCGCCTCGAAGCGGCGGGTTTCACCGTCGATCGTGTCGCGCCCGCTGACGTGACCACGGTTGAACCCTACGACGCTGTGATCGTTGGCTCTGCTGTCTACATCCTCCAGTGGATGCCCGAGGCGCACGACTTCATGGAGCGCTTCAAGGATGATCTGCGCGACAAGCCGGTGTGGGCCTTCTCCGTCGGCATGAATGGCGTGCCGAAGCACTCGGAGCAGGATGGTAATCGTGTCGGCCCGCTGCTCACCCACGTGAACTGCCGCGAGCTGCGCACCTTCCCAGGCCGTTACAAGCCCGAGCTTCTGTCGCTGCGTGAGCGCTCGGTTGCGCGCCTCGCCGGTGTCGTTGAGGGCGACTTCCGCGACTGGGACGCGATCGAGGCGTGGGCCGACGGCATCGCGGCTGCGTTGAAGGCCTGAGAGTTGTGAGAGCAAGCGGGTGAGGGACATCCCTCGCCCGCTTGCTTATTTATATGCGTTCGTGTGTATAATCATGCACATGAGTGTAACACCCGCGTTTCCGAGCACGAAGAGTGCGCGGCATGAGATGATCCGTGATCTTCTGGCGTCCGAGTCGATTGGTAGCCAGGAAGGACTGCGTGCTCGCCTGGCTGAGCGGGGGATTGACGTCACCCAGACGACACTGTCGCGTGATCTGATGGACCTGCGCGCGACGAAGATCCGCGATGTATCCGGTGCGCTCATCTACACGGTGCCCGATCACGATGGCGGCCTTACCCATGACGCTGAAGCTGCCAACGTCCGTCTGGCGCGCTGGTGCCAGCTTCTCCTCGTTACCTCCGTGAAGGTGGGCAACCAGCTTGTTCTGCGCACTCAGGTGGGTGCAGCCAACCTCCTCGCGTCATCGATCGATGCGGTGAGGCGCGAAGAGATCGCAGGGACAATCGCCGGCGATGACACGATCCTCGTGATCTGCCGCAGCGAAGAAGGCGCGGCCGAGGTCGAACGATCCTTGCTGGCCCTCGCCGAACCCGGTGCACTCCCCGAAAACTAGCCCCGGCCTCGGCCCTACAGATGCCCCGGGCACCACGAACCCAACAATTGGAAGGAACCCTCATGTCGAGCAAAGATCGCGTCGTCCTGGCGTATTCAGGCGGCCTGGACACCTCTGTCGCCATCGGATGGATCGGTGAACAGACCGGCCGTGAGGTTGTGGCCGTCGCCGTTGACGTCGGCCAGGGTGGAGAAGACCTGGAGGTCATTCGCCAGCGCGCCCTCGACTGTGGTGCCGTGGAGGCATACGTGGCAGACGCCCGCGACGAGTTCGCAGAAGAGTACTGCATGCCCGCTCTCAAGGCCAACGCTCTGTACGAAGGCAAGTACCCCCTCGTCTCGGCCTTGTCGCGTCCTGTCATCACCAAGCACCTCGTCAAGGCCGCGCGCGAGTTTGGCGCGACGACCGTCGCCCACGGCTGCACGGGCAAGGGCAACGACCAGGTCCGTTTCGAGGTCTCGATTACTTCGATGGCACCCGACATGGACTGCATTTCCCCGGTCCGCGATCTGGCGCTGACGCGTGACGTCGCCATCGACTACGCCGAGAAGCACAACCTGCCGATTGAGACTACGAAGCACAACCCCTTCTCGATCGACCAGAACGTGTGGGGCCGCGCCATTGAGACCGGCTTCCTTGAAGACCTGTGGAACGCCCCCACGAAGGACGTCTACAACTACACCGACGACCCGACTTACCCGCCGCTGCCTGACGAGGTCGTCATCACCTTCGATAAGGGTATTCCCGTCGCCATCGACGGCCGTCCTGTGACGCCGCTCGAGGCTATCCAGGAGATGAACCGTCGCGCGGGCGCTCAGGGCATCGGTCGTATCGACATGGTCGAGGACCGTCTCGTCGGCATTAAGTCCCGTGAAATTTACGAGGCTCCCGGCGCCGTCGCGCTCATCGAAGCGCACCAGGCTCTCGAGTCGGTGACGCTGGAGCGCTTGCAGCGCCGCTACAAGCGCCAGCTGGAGCAGACCTGGGGCGAACTCGTGTATGAAGCGCAGTGGTACTCGCCGCTCAAGAAGTCGATGGATGCCTTCATCGAACACACTCAGCAGTACGTCTCCGGCGACATCCGCATGGTGCTGCACGGCGGACGTGCGACCGTGAATGGCCGCCGCTCCGAGTCTTCACTGTATGACTTCAACCTTGCGACCTACGAGACCGGCGACACCTTCGATCAGTCCTCGTCGCGCGGCTTTATCGACATCTACGGCCTCCAGTCGAAGCTCGCAGCGGCCCGTGATGTGCGTCTCGGCGTGAACATGGGTTACTGAACACTTGGTTGAGGGCGTTCTCACAGAGAATGTCTCAGTTGGGTTTCAAGAGGCGGGAGTGGCGAGAAGGCCGCTCCCGCCTCGCTTACTGTGTCGTGTATGACGTATGAGGCGAGCGCTGTGAGCGATGCCGTGGGGAGTGGTCGTGATGACGCCCTGCGCACGCGCATGATGCGCTACACGGTTGCTGCGATGTTCTTTGTCGGCTTTGCCGGCAAGGGCGTCCGCGGCATCTTCGGGGACATTGGCTCGCTTGTTCCGATGCTGATCCTGCTTGTGTCGTTTGTGGTGCTCTTCCGTACCTCCGGGCGCTCGCTGTTGATGCGTCGCTTCCCAACCACGACGTGTCTCTTCGTTGCCTGGTGCGCCCTGTCGTGTCTGTGGTCCGTCGCCCCTGCGCAGAGCGCGCAATTCGCGGTCTTATCCCTCGCCCTGACACTGGTGTCGATCGCTGTGGCTGTCGCGCTCCCGCTCACCGAGCTCGTTGGCGCGTTGATTCTCGCGTTCCAGTGGATTATCGGCTCCTCGTTTATTCTCGAGGCCCTGGTGGCTTTCTTTGTCCGAGGTCCTCTCGCTCCTCCCATCATGTGGGGGAGGGGGCTCCTGCCCGCCTCCTACTACTGGGTGGACGGATTGCTCCTGGAAGGTGGGCCGATCCAGGGTTTCCCCGGGAACAGGAATCCTCTTGCTTTCATCGCACTGCTTCTGGCGGTGTGCTTAGTTCTTCGATACATGCAGACGAGGAACTCTCGGCTCTCGACGCTTGTATGGCTCAGCTTGTGCGGCGCCGTGTTGCTACTGACGCAGTCTGCGACGGTCGCTCTCTCGACGGTCGGATGCTTCCTGGTCATAGCGGGCCTGGTCGTCCAGCGCCGCGTTCCGGTGCATCTGCGTCTACGCGTCGTCGGCATGTTCGCAGGGATCGGCGTTCTTACCGCGATCGCAGCATTCTTCTGTCGCCACGTGATCGCCGACGCTTTCGGTCGTAGTCCTGATATGAGCGGGCGTTCCGTTATCTGGCATGCGGTGGCGCCGCTCGTCAGGCAACGCCCGATCGGCGGGTGGGGCTGGTTTATTGGTTGGCCCACGGAGATGGAACCTTTCGCCTCTCTCGTCATCCGGCCCGATGGGACGCCGACTAATCAGGCGCACAACGTGTACGTGGAGGCGGCGCTCACGACTGGTGTTGTGGGCGCAATCATGATCACCGTCGCTATCGTGTGGACGCTCTACCGCGTCGTGAAAGTCGCGGTGGCCCACATCGACGACAATCTATGGGACGTGATCCCCGCCGTCATTATCATCGCGATGTTTATTCAGTCGTTTACTGAGTCGCGCCTGCTCTTCGAGGGCAACTGGATGCTCTTCGTCATGATCGCGACGTGGGTGAAGGTTCGAGGAGAGGTTCCCGTGGTCTGGCCGTCGGCGGCCCGCCAACATCTCGAATATTCTTAAAACATACGAACGTCATCGTTGTCACCGACCCAGGAGGAAACTCATGTCGAAGTCCGAAACGCACGTCTCGCTGTGGGGTGGCCGTTTTTCTGGAGGGCCTTCACAGGCGCTGGCTGCACTGAGCGTGTCGACGCACTTCGACTTCCGCCTGGCGCACGTGGACATCGCGGGCTCGCATGCGCACGCTGATGAGTTGCATCGCGTCGGACTGCTGACCGACCAGGAGTGTGCCGACATGCATGATGCGTTGGCCCGCCTGGACGCCGATGTCGCTTCGGGTGCGTTTGTGCCCGCTGCTGACGACGAAGACGTCCACACCGCGCTCGAGCGTGGCCTCATCGAGCGAGCCGGAGCGACGCTGGGCGGCAAGCTCCGCGCTGGACGCTCCCGCAACGATCAGATCGCCACGCTCATTCGTGTGTATCTGCGCGAGGAGGCCCGTCACCTGGTTGGTCGTGTTCTTGATATCGCTCAGGCTCTCGTCGGGCAGGCCGTGCGCGCCGGCGACGCAGTGATGCCTGGGCGTACGCACATGCAGCATGCGCAGCCAGTTCTCGTTGCACATCACCTGCTGGCACACGTGTGGCCGCTGCTGCGCGACGTCGCACGCCTGCGTGACTGGGACAAGCGCGCGGCTATCTCTCCGTACGGTTCGGGCGCGCTCGCCGGTAATACGCTGGGCATGGATCCTCGTCGCATCGCGGCTGCGCTCGGCTTCGCAGACTCCGTCGAAAACTCGATCGACGGAACTGCCGCTCGCGATGTGGTCGCCGAGTTCGCTTTCGTGTGCGCCCAGATTGGTATCGACATTTCGCGCTTGTCTGAAGAGATCGTCATCTGGAATACGAAGGAATTCGGCTACGTGACCTTGGACGACTCGTACTCCACGGGTTCCTCGATCATGCCGCAGAAGAAGAATCCCGATGTCGCGGAGCTCGCCCGCGGCAAGGCCGGCCGCTTGATCGGTGACCTGACCGGTTTGCTCGCGGTGCTCAAGGGCATTCCGCTCGCCTATGACCGTGATCTACAGGAGGACAAGGAGCCGGTGTTCGACCAGATCGACACCCTCGACGTCCTGTGTCCGGCCGTCGCCGGCATGATCGACACGATGACGATCCATCTCGATCGTCTTCAGGAGTTGGCCCCTCAGGGTTTCTCGCTCGCCACCGATATTGCCGAGTGGCTCGTCAAGCAGGGCGTTCCGTTCCGCGATGCGCACGAGATCTCGGGTGCGTGCGTGCGCCTGGCCGAGGCCAGGGGAGTGGAGCTCGCTGACCTGACCGATGAGGAGCTCGCCCAGGCCTCGTCGGCCCTGACCCCCGAGGTCCGTTCGGTGCTGACCGTCGAAGGCTCAGTCGGTGCTCGCCGTGGGCGTGGTGGCACTGCCCCTGAGCGTGTGCACGAGCAGATCGCCGAGGCCGAAGCGGGCCTCGCTGACGCGCGCGAGTGGGCGGCCACGGCGCTGCGCTAACGACGGTACCCGCAAGCCGATACACTAAGACCGTATTGACCCGTCGAATCCGCAAGGAAGGACAACTTTCGTGACAGACATTCTGGACGAACTGCAGTGGCGTGGGCTGCTTGCGCAGCACACTGACCTCGAGGCGCTCCGCGAGCACCTGAATGCCGGACCTGTCACCTTCTATTGCGGTTATGATCCGACCGCGCCGTCTCTGCACCACGGACACCTGGTTCAGCTGATCGTGATGCGTCACCTGCAGCTCGCCGGTCACCGACCGCTCGCTCTCGTGGGCGGCGCGACCGGGCAGATCGGCGACCCGCGTCAGAGTGGCGAGCGTCAGCTTCAGTCGACCGAGGTCGTGAAGGGGTGGGCGGATCGCCTGCATTCGCAGATCTCGAAGTTCCTCGACTTTGAGGGACCCGCTGCGGCTACGATGGTGAACAACCTGGACTGGACGCAGGAGATGAGCGCGATCGACCTGCTGCGCACGATCGGCAAGTACTTCCGCGTGGGCACCATGCTCAACAAGGACATCGTTGCCCGCCGTATTGCCTCGGACGAGGGCATCTCCTACACCGAGTTCTCCTACCAGGTCCTGCAGGCCAACGACTTCCTTGAGCTTTACCGCCGTAACGGCTGCACGCTCGAGACCGGCGGCAACGACCAGTGGGGCAACATGGTGGGCGGCGTCGACCTGATCCGTAAGGTCGAGGGCGTCGACACCCACGTGATGACCACACCGATTATCACCAAGGCCGACGGAACCAAGTTCGGCAAGTCTGAGGGTGGTGCTATCTGGCTCGACCCCGAGATGATGACCCCCTACGCCTTCTACCAGTTCTGGCTGCAGGTCGCGGACGATGACGTTGTGCGTTTCCTGAAGATCTTCACGTTCAAGTCGCGTGAAGAGATCGAGGCGTTGGCCGTCGAGGTCGCCGAGCGTCCGCACCAGCGTGCCGCGCAGAAGGCACTGGCCGCCTCCGTCACCGAGCTCGTGCACGGCGCTGATCAGCTTCAGCGCGTTCTCGCCGCGACCGACGCCCTGTGGGGCGGTGGCGATATTCGTGATCTTGATGAGGCTACCCTGGTCGCGGCAACCGCCGATCTGCCGCGCGCTTGCCTCACCGTCGGTGAGTCAACTGTGGCCGATGCGCTCGTTGCTCTCGGATTTGAGAAGGGCAAGACCGCGGCGCGCCGTACGATCTCCTCCGGCGGCGCCTCGATCAACAACGTCAAGGTTGAGGATCCTGAGGCCGTGCTGCGCGAAGAAGACGTTCTCGCCGGTGGACTGGCTCTCATTCGTAAGGGCCGTAAGAACCTCGCGGTGCTGGAGCTGCGCTGATCTTTCTGGGAGAGAGGGTGTCCGATAACAATCGGGCACCCTCTTTTCGTTGTGTTTGGTGGGTTTGTGTGGTGTGTGTTGGGGGTCACGGTGTTTTGGTTTGACTTTGGGTGTGGGGGTGAGTAGATTATTCACCTGTCGCCGCGAGCTTGTGAGTGA
>JAHACW010000093.1 GCA_018375675.1 Actinomyces sp.
GGGAGGCCCCATGGTCGCTCACAACTACGAGACCAACACCAACATCAGCACAAGAGGCACGTCCAACGCCACGCCCCTAGTCGCAGGCTTCCTGGCCCTGGCCAAACAGAAGTGGCCCAACGCCACCAGCAACCAACTCCTCCAACTCCTCACCAAGACGGCGCTGAACAACGAAGGACAGTGGAACAAATACACAGGGTATGGAGTCGCCGCCATCGGCCCGATGCTTAACACCGATCCGTCCCAGTACCCCGACGAGAACCCGATCATGGATAAGGGCAACGACCGCCTCGGCCCCACCAACGAGGAATCCCAGCAGTACCTCGCCGGCCTCGTCGACCCCCGAGACATCGCTGGAGACTCCACCTACACCTACCGCGGCCTCGACGAAAGCATCCTGAAAGACACGGACATCCCCACACCAATTCACCTGGGCACCAGCCCCCGCTACCACGCCAAATGACGACTAACCCAACGAGATGCCGGCGGCTGAGTTTTGCGGGTGCGTGTGCGATGACCCTGGCCCTGGCGGCCGGGGCCATCACCCTGCCCGCCGCGCCCGCGCACGCCACCGACCCGATCACGGCGGCCGACCAGTCCTACTTCGCCTACTACCACCTCGATCAGGCGCGGGCCAAGGGCTACACCGGCAAGGGCGTCACCATCGCACTTCTCGACGGCGAGGTGGACACCAGCGTCCCCGAGCTGGCAGGCGCCACCATCATCGACAAAACACCGTGCACCGTCACATCGGGGGCCAACTCCAAGAGCCACGGCACGGCCATGGCCTCGCTCCTGGTCTCCAAAGAGTACGGAGTCGCACCCGACGCAACACTCCTTGCCTACCGAACCTCCTTCCCTAAGGACGGGGACAAGGCGGAGTCCGATTGCCGCGGCCACCACGGCAACACGCTCGACGAGCCCGAATGGCTGATCAACCAGGCCATCACCGACGGCGCTCAAATCATCAGCATCTCTGCAACAAGTGGTGACACGAGTGACGCGGTGAAGTGGGCAATCGCCCGCGCCAATGCCCTGGGCGTCATCGTGGTGAGCGGCGCCGGAAACGACAACGAGGAAGATACTATTGACACCTTCGGCAAGTGGTCCGGGGTGGTCAGTGTCAGCGCCATCGACACCTCCGGTAAGCGCGCCGAATACTCCTCGTGGGGCAAAGGCGTGACCGTGGCGGCCGTGGGAGGCCCCATGGTCGCTCACAACTACGAGACCAACACCAACATCAGC
>JAHACW010000063.1 GCA_018375675.1 Actinomyces sp.
CTGTGTGTGCCGGTGGGCGGCGGCCCGCCCGCGAGATCGCCACACGCGAGCCTGCGGCTCGGAGTGGTCGATCTCGAGGCCCGCCCTGGCCCTGCCGCCGCCCACCGGCACCGCGGCCAGGCCCCGCCACCGCCCGCGGGTGTCGCAGCCTGGCCCTCCGCTCCCTCCGGCGCCCTCCACACAGTGGCGCCTGGTCGCTGATGTGTGGCTCGGCGCGTCGGATTGAAGCTCGGCCAGGCCCCGCAATGGCCCGTGTGCATTGGAAATCTCTCGCGTGAAACCGGCGTCGCCTTTGCTCGCGTAGGGCGAGCCTCAACTGAAACCCCCATCGCCTTTGCGGGTGAGAAATGGGCGTTTTGGGTGCGTTTTTCGGTTGCAGTGGTGATGGCGGTTTCAATGGTTGCTGTTCTGGGGCGTGCAGTGGTGATGGTGGTTTCATGCTGGCCTGTATCAGTGGTTGCAGAGGTGTCATTGGTTTCAACGTCGCCACGTCACAGCTGCCTGTGCGCGAAAAAGTTCGCCCTGCGTGCTCAAAATGGCCCAAAATGAGCGTTTTATGGCGTGCTGGGCGAACTTTTTCGCGGGTGAGCACGAGGGGACCCGTTGCTGGGCGAACTTTTTCGCGGGTGAGCACGAGGGGACCCGTTGCTGGGCGAACTTTTTCGCGGGTTAAGTGGGGGAGAGGGTGTACTGGTCCGATTTTGTCGGCCTACCGGCACCGTGACCAGGCATCACAGGTGACTCGGTGCCCTACATGTAGGAAACGCCGGAAGTTTTGCACTACATGAAGCCCTCTGGCTGCGTGTCATCGGCGTGTCGGACCCTCGTGTAGTGCAAATCCCCCGATTGGTTGCGGTGAGGCCGTAGCTTGAGGCGGCGTGGTTGCCAAACTGCAGACCCATTGGGTGAAAACAGTCAAAAATGCGCCGTTTTGGCTGAATGGGTCTGCGCTTTGGCGGAATTTGGGATCAGGCGTGGTGTGTGTGCTCGCAGGTGAGGCCGTTATTCCGAGTGCTCACCCGATAGATCGCACGTTAACTTGCTGACCTGCAAGTTAACCCGTCGATGCGCAGCTAAACCCTATTGGTGGCATGGTGGGCAGCCTGCCCAGGCCACCACCTCAAGGGTTAGCGTGCGCATCAAAGGGTCCAGGTGTCTACCTGTGGGACCGGTTCGCTACTTGGTGCCAATCCGCGTCGGGCGTGCCCGCAACAGCGCGCTGAGAACGGCGCGCAGAAACCGGCCCGACCGCGACGGCAGACGGCGATCGGGAGCAAGGAATGGCCCCTCCGGGCGCCATACATATGGGTTGTGGCTGAGTGGCCCCGGCCATGTCGACGCAACGACGGTGGCCGGTGCAGGCAGTGGGAGCAGCGGGCTCACCCAGGATCCCGCCGTCACGTAGATGTGCATCAGTCCATCGATGCTCTCGAAAAATCCACCCTCGACAACCGACGCAGGAAAACCTACGGGATCAAATGCGTAGACGTGCTCGAGCACCGGGGGAGTAGCCGCAGCAGCAGCGTACAGTGCGAGATTCGCACCCTTTGAATGCCCGACGACAACGATCGGTCCTGTCGCTTGCGACGCAGCGTGTGCCAAGTACTTGGCCGCCCATCGCTGCGAATCGGTCGGAAAATCAAGGCCGAAGCGGGCATCCTCCGCCCACCCGACCGCGCTTGCATCCGTCCCGCGGAAGACCACGTAGGTCGCCCCGGCCTCGTCGATGAAGGTAACTGCGCCGAACTGAGCGAGCGGGTTCGACGTTAGCCGAGTGACCGCGTCGCGCACGCGCAGGCCCCCGAAGCGCGCGCTTGCACCGGCGGCCTCCAGGAGGGGACGATCGGCGTGGGACGCTAATGAATAGCGATACAGAGACGGGATCGACGAGGCCTGGGCGACCTCTCGGAGCAGGCATCCGCGCGGGGAGCGAGGCCCGGGCAGCGCGTGAAAATCCACGTAGACCAGGCACGAGAGAACGAGAGCGTCGGCGGGGGAGAGGTCTGCTCGTAGCGGTGTGCACGAGTCTCGTGCATGCTCGACGACGGTGGTCACGAGGCCTCCTCCTCTCCGTTGAGGGCCGGACAATCGCGGTCGTGTTGGACGTCACCAACGCTCGATTTTGCCGGATGGCCCTGTGCTGTGTACTATATCCGAGTGCCCGAAAGGGTGCCGGTTGGGCCTATAGCTCAGTAGGTTAGAGCGCAGTCCTGATAAGACTGAGGTCGGTGGTTCGAGCCCACCTAGGCCCACCATCCGCAGGCGAGCGAAAGCGGAGGATCATCATGAAGAAATGGGTCACCTGTTGCGTGGCTGTCGGATCCGTCGTGGCCGTCGGCATCGCCGTCCGACAAATTCTTGTTGATCTTTCCGATAACGCTGATCTGTGGACGTCCGTCACGGACGCCGTGGAGGACTGAGTTCCTCCAACGGGGCTATGGCGCAATTGGTAGCGCACCTGCTTTGCAAGCAGGGGGTTACGGGTTCGAGTCCCGTTAGCTCCACTCAACGTACAAGGTTCGAACCCTTGCCATCGTGGATGGTTTCGGTTCGGGCCTTTTTGCTGTCTTAGGCTCGGCCCGGGCAAGGGCGTTGGTGAGGTGGCTCTGGCGTCGGCATCATCGCGTGGACACTCACCTCAACCACGGTGAGGCCTGGCATGGGAGCCGGATGCCCCGCGTACTTGCTCATAAGCGGCGAGCGCCTCGCGTCGCGACTCGGCCAGGTCGACGACAGGCACGACAGGCCGATCGGCTCCCTCCGGGATCCAGCGCTTGACATAGCGGCTGCGCGGGTCGAAGCGGGTGCGCTGGAGGTCAGGGTTGAAGATGCGGAAGTAGGGCGCAGCGTCTGCGCCGCAGCCGGCCACCCACTGCCAGGAGATAGGATTGTTAGCCTCGTCTGCGTCCACGAGAGTCTCCCAGAACCACTGCTCGCCGTCTTGCCAGGGCTGGAGCATGTTCTTGGTGAACAGCGATGCCGCGACCATGCGCACCCGGTTGTGCATCCAGCCTGTCTGCCATAGTTGCCGCATTCCAGCGTCGACGAGGTCGATGCCGGTGCGGCCCTTTCGCCAGGCCTGCGCCAGGTGGTCGTCGGGATCGTAGGGGAATTCCGCGAAAGCCGGACGCATGGGGGTCTCCTCGAGATATTCGCGGTGGTGGAGCAGGTGCCAGCTGAACTCACGCCAGTAGAGTTGCCTGGTCCAAGCGGCGATATCCTCACCCGAGGCTGTGCTGCGACGGGCTGCGGCCACGGCTTGGCGCGGCGATAGTTCCCCGCACCGCAACCTCGGCGAGATTCTGCTGGTGGATGTTTCCTCCCCGGGCAGCTCGCGGCGTGTGGCATAGCCGGGCAACCAGCTGTCGATCGCATCCAGTTGCTGGTGGGCTGCCAATTCACCGGGCTCCCAGTGCTGTGCGAGGGTCTCTTCCCACCAGGCGGGGCCCTCGTCGAGCAAGCCAATGTCCTCTAAGTTCTGCAGGACGCCGTCCTGCTGCAACGAGGCGAGGGCTGGTGCCGCGCCGTCCGGATCAATGACCGGTGAGGGCTCGGGCAGGAGGGGACCGAGGGGCAGGTCGGCTACGGCGTGGCTGAACGGTGTGAAAACTTGGTAGTGGGAGCCGTTGGCCGTCTGCATCAGCCAGGGTTCGGCGAGCAGACTGCCGGGGTGGCTGTGCACCTCGGTGCGGGATTTCAACTCTTGTTTGATGGCGGCATCCAATCGGCAGGCTGCCGGGGCGTACCGTCGTGTCCAGTGCACGACGGTAGGTTGCAAGGCGTCCACGACTCGACGCATGATCTTTCCGGCATCACCCCGGGCGAAAACGAGCGGAATGCCAAGGTCAGCAAGCCGCGGTGCCAGCTGCTGCAGGCTGCGGTGGTACCACCACCGGGTGGCCGCACCGAGCGGGCGTGGGCCGTGCCGATTGTTGTCTTCATCGGTCCTGCGGGTTTCGTGGATCCACAGTGCCACTACGGGCCCATGTGCTGCCGAGCAGGCGGCCGTCAGCGCCGGGTGGTCAGCCAGACGGAGGTCGTCGCGAAGCCAGATCAGTGTGGTCATGGAGGTTCCTTGGGAGGGTTCAGTGCAGGAGTTGGCCGGCGATCTTGTTGGTGAAGGGTGGGAGGGTCATCGGCTGCTGCTCTCGGTCAAGGAAGGGGTCCGCCCAAACCCGGGCTTGGAGTGCTGTGGTCATGCACGTTATCGTCGCTGGTCATCGTACTTGATAGGCGACTGGCGCCACAAGAAACGTCGAAGGTCTGGGGATGGCGCGTGGCCGAGCCAACACTCTCAACCTGTCTGAGTAGGTCCACGTGTCACCCGCAACCTGGTGGTTGCGGGTTTTCTGTATGTGAGCTTCGACAATTTGAGCAGGTCAGCGGCGCCGCTGAGGCCATATTGTGCGGTCGGATTAGATTTGTCCGACCATCTGGTTATTCGTGGAAGATTCGGGTGCTCCGTCACAAAAAACACGTAAAGTGGCCTATCAGCTGCAGTGAAGCCCCATATTTATCCACAACGCTATGCACAGTTGTGTATAAACCGTGTGGACGGTTGTTTGTCGACGCCTCATCATTGTTTGAAAACTGACCTAGGCAGGAGGAGTTAGAGGGCTCCTGAGCTCGGAAAACACTCCCTTCACACTTGCTGCGAAACCCGTAGAATTGGCTTGAAATATACACTTTTCGCACATTCAGGAGAAGGCTGTGCACATCAACCACACGTGGTCGAAGGCTTCCAAGCCGGCCCAGCTGCTTGCCATGCTGGTCACGACCGCCCTCGTTATGCTCGGCGTCACGACGCTGCCCACATATGCGGCGGCCCCGACGCTCAAACTCGCCATCACACCCGACGAGACCTCGTACCTCTCAGGTGTCGAGCAGCGCTACGTCGTCGAGTTTTCCTGCGCCTCCACCACGGAGGACTGCCTCGACTCGGTCGTCACCATCACGCTGCCCCACACGGTGACCCCCGCGGGCAACTCGAACCTTGACTCGGCCCCCGAAGGCGTCAACGCCACGGCCACCGCCGGCAAGAAGGTTGTTACCCCCACGATCAAGGCTCCGACTGCCAACGCCGACGGCCTCGTCACCTACAACCTCGGAACAGTCGCCGCCGGCTCGTCGTTCCAGACGGTCCTGACCTTCACCGCCCCGCGCGGCGTGACCCCCGGCGGCTCCACCGTCACCCCGGTCGCGACCTTCACCTCGGGCGAGAGCAAGGAAACCTCCCAGGCGACCGTCACGATCAAGTCCGAGCCGACCCCGCTCCTGAGCAAGACCGGCCCGGTCGCGACCCCCAAGAACGTCGACGTGACCTACCAGATCACGCCGAAGTACGACACCAACGTGGACGGCCTCAACGGCAAGTCCAACATGACCAACGTCGTTATCACCGACCCGCTGCCCGCGTGCGCGAAGTACGTGTCCTCCTCGGCCTCGGGTAACACCAAGACGAACACGGCCGCGACCGTCGAAAGCTCCTACGACGCCGCGACCCACACCGTCACCTGGAACGTCGGCGACGTCAACCCCGCGTTCATGAATATCGTCCTGTCCGTCACCGTCCACTACGACGACACCTGCACGGACGAGACCGTCACCAACACCGCGAAGCTCACCGGCAAGGAGATGCACAACGAGACCAACGTTGTCACCGCCGACGCTTCCTTCACGCACCGCTTCGACAGCGAGATCCGCTACGGAGGCGGCTTCAACAAGCGTGCGATGAGCCAGTTCGAGCGCGGCAAGCAGGGCAACTGGCTGTACAGCTACTCCAACAACTCCAACGTCCCGGTCGTCATGGAGTACACCGACTACCTGACCTGTGGCCTCGCGTCCCCGACCGACGGCTCCAAGGACTGCGACAAGCCCCTCATGCGCGTCAAGACGATCGACACCCAGACGACGACACCCATCGAGATCACCTACTGGACCAACAAGGGAAACACCGGCACTCAGACCGTCTACCGCGGCAAGGCATTTGACTTCTCCTCCTTCGCCGCCGACGAGTACCTGACCGTCTTCCACTACAAGCAGACGATCCCCGCCGGTGAGTCCTCCATCCTCAACGTCGCCGGCCCCGTTGGCGCAGGCACCCCCACGACCGAGGACGGCACGACCTACGTCCAGGCCGACACCAACTCCGCCGCATGGAAGGCCGGCAAGTCCGACCAGTACGTGCGCGTCCAGAACTGTGTCACCGACTGGTCCATGAAGTCCCTCGACGGCTCCCGATCCATCCAGATCCCCGCCGACGACTACTGCGACATCCTCACCCTGGGCACCGCGCTGCCCAAGTACTACAACGCCAAGTCCACCATCAAGGGCAACCTGGCGTCCCCCGGCTCCGAGGTCACCTTCAGCGTCACCGCGAACAACACCTCGACCGTCGTTGACTCCCAGCCCGTCATCTCCGACCTGCTGCCCTGCGGCATGACCTTCGTCGAGGACTCCGTCACCGGCGGCCCCGCAGGTAAGGAAAAGACCGTCACGGTCCGCGACGTCACCGACGCTACCGGCTGCACCCGCCAGCTCGTCCAGGTCACCTGGCCCGGCTACCAGACCAAGGGTGGCACCACCATCCAGCTGCGCGGCAAGGTCGGCCCCTCGATGAGCTCCGGCACGCACAAGAACGAGGCCTACATCTCCGCGGCCGAACCCGAGTACGCGCTGACCTCCAAGAAGACCACGATCTGCTTCTACGGCTCCACCGACGACACCTACGATGTCAACGGTGACGGCTCGACCGCCGACCAGGTCTGCCCCGTCTCCTCGACCTTCACGGTCTCCGAGCAGGCTGGCGCAGACGTCGTCCTCGAGAGCCTCGGCTCCGTGGAAGGCTCGACCTACAAGAAGTACACCGACGGCGTGTCCATGATCCGCCAGGGTGAAGACGGCCAGTACCGCATCACCCCCACCAACTCCGGTAACGCGGACCTGTCCGACATGACCGTCTACGGCATCCTGCCCCACGTCGGTGACACCGCCATCCAGGGCGGCGACTCCCGTGGCTCCGAATGGGCGCCTATCCTCACCGGCCCCCTCCAGGTCGGTGCAGGCTCGGGCATCGACCCCTCGCAGGTCACCATCGAGTACTCCACCTCCTACAACCCCTGCCGCGGCGAAGTCATGAACCAGGGCGACGCCATGGCAGCCGGACCCGCCGGATGCGATAACAACTGGACCACCACCCCGGCCTCGTGGGCCGACGTGAAGTCCTACCGCATCTACATCAACGGCAAGGCCACCCCGATCAAGGCCGGCGCATCGATCCCGATCATCGCGCCCATCAAGGCCCCCGATAACGCGACCGGCATCGCCTACGAGTCCGTCGCGATCGCGGCCACCCAGGCCTCGAACAACCGCGCTATCCTGCCCGCCGAGCCGATCAAGGTCGCCATGGCCCTCGCGCTCGACGTCGCCCTCAACAAGACCGTCGTCTCCGACGCCTCCAACCTGAAGCCCGGAGACCAGGTCACCTACCGCATCGACGCCGGCAACATCGGCCAGGGCAAGGCCCCCGACCTCAAGGTCAAGGAAGCCTTCCCCGCCGGCACCACCTTCGTGTCCGCCGAAACGCACAAGTGCGCCTCCGGCTACACGACCGGCCTGCCGCAGGAATGTAAGGGCACCGACGAGGCCGGCACCTTCGACGGCACCACGTGGACGATCGGCGACATGCTCGCCGGCGAATACGCCTCGCTCTTCGTGACCGTCACGCTGAACGCCGGCACCGACGGCAAGACCCTCAACAACACGGCCGCCTTCGTGAACCCGCCCGAGTACGACCTCGTGCCCGGCAACAACTCCTCCTCGGCGTCCATCACCGTCAAGCACCGCCTGTCCGGCAAGGTGTACTACGACGCGAACGAGTCCTCCTCGTTCGACAACGGTGAGGACCCCTTCAAGGACATCACGGTCGAGCTGCTCGGCGCCGACGGTAACGTCGTCGCCACCACCAAGACCGACGCGGACGGCAACTACTCCTTCACCGGCCTCGACGCCGGAACCTACACGGTCAAGGTCACCAAGGCTGGCGACATCGCCGAGCTGACCCAGACCGAGGATCCGGACGGCACGAAGGACAACGCCTCCGGCGCGATCACGCTCAACGCCGACAACCCGGTCCGCGAGAACGTCAACTTCGGCTACATCAAGAAGCACGCGATCTCCGGCAACGTCTACCTCGACCAGAACCGCGACAAGACGAAGAACACGGGCGATATCGACCTGTCCGGCGTCACCGTGAAGCTGCTCGACAAGGACGGCAACGTCGTGGGTACCACCACGACCGATAAGGACGGCAACTACTCCTTCACCGGCCTCAACGACGGCACCTACACCGTCCAGGTCGACAAGACCGGCCCGCTGGCGGACAAGGAGCAGACCGAGGACCCCTCCGGTAAGACGGACTCGCGCTCGCAGGCCATCACCTTCACGCGCACCGACCCGGACGTCACCAATGTCAACTTCGGCTACGCCGAGGATTACACCGTCTCCGGCACCGTCTACTACGACAAGGACCGCTCCGAGACCCTCAACAACTCCGAGCCCGGCTTCGACGGCATCACCGTGAACCTGCTCGGCGAGGACGGCCAGGTCGTTGCGACGACCACGACGAAGGCAGACGGCACGTACTCCTTCTCCAAGCTGCCCGCCGGCAAGTACACCGTCAAGGTGGAGCCCTCCGACCTCCTCAAGAAGCTTGAGCAGACCGAGGATCCGGACGGCACCAAGGACAACACCTCCGGCGTTGTCCAGGTCAACCACGACAACCCCTCCGTGAAGAACGTGAACTTCGGTTACGCCACGAACTACACGATCAAGGGCACCGTCTACCGTGATGCCGACCGCTCCGAGTCCCTCGAGGACGGCGAGAAGCTCTACCAGGGTGTGACCGTCGACCTCCTCGACACGGACGGTAACGTCGTGGCCACCACGACCACCGACGTCAAGGGCGCCTACGCGTTCACCAACCTCGAGGAAGGCACCTACAAGGTCCGCGTCCACAAGGAAGGTCCCATCGCCGACCTCATCCAGACCGAGGACCCCGACGCCACCAAGGACAACACCTCCGGTGACATCACCCTCGAGCTGAACAACCCGATCAAGGAGAACGTCAACTTCGGGTACATCTCGAACAACTCGATCTCCGGCACGGTCTACCGCGACGACAACCGCTCCAACTCCCTGAACGGGGGAGAGGCCGGCTACCCCGAGCAGACGGTCCAGCTCCTCGACAAGGACGGATCGGTCATCGCGACCACCAAGACCGACGCCAACGGCAACTACTCCTTCGACAACCTGCCCGACGGCACCTACTCCGTCAAGGTCGTCAAGGATGGAGCCCTCACCGACCTCGAGCAGACCGAGGACCCGGACGGCACCAAGGACAGCGCCTCCGAGCCCATCGTCCTGAACGAGGACAACCCCACGAAGAAGAACGTCAACTTCGGCTACGTGCCCGACTACTTCATCAAGGGCACGATCTACCGTGATGGCAACCGCTCCGGCGCGCTGGATAGCGACGAGAAGCTCTACGAGGGCGTGACGGTCAACCTGGTGGACGCCGACGGCAACGTCGTCGCCACCACCACGACCGACGAGAAGGGCAACTACTCCTTCGACAAGCTCCCCGCGGGCACCTACTCCGTCAAGGTCGTTCAGGATGGCCCCATCGCCTCCCTCGAGCAGACCGGCGACCCGGACGCCACGAAAGACAACTCCTCCGAGCCCATCACGCTGAACAACGACAACCCGTCCAAGACGGACGTCAACTTCGGCTACGTGAACAACAACTCCCTGTCGGGCACCGTCTACCGCGATGACTCGCGCAACGGCGACCAGGACGGCACCGAACCCGGATACTCCGGCGTGACGGTCCAGCTCCTCGACAAGGACGGCAACGTCGTGGGTACCACCACGACCGACGCCAACGGCAAGTACTCCTTCTCCAAGCTGCCCGACGGCACCTACTCCGTCAAGGTCGTCAAGGACGGCGAACTCGCCGACACCGAGCAGACCGAGGACCCGGACGCGAACAAGGACAACGCCTCCGAACCGGTGACCCTGGGCGAGGACAACCCCTCCAAGGACAACATCGACTTCGGATACGTTCCCGACTACTCGATCCACGGCCTCGTCTACCGTGACGGTGACCGCGACGAGACGCACGGCGCGACCGAGAAGGGCTACGCCAACCAGACTGTCGAGCTGCGCGACAAGGACGGCAAGGTCGTCGCGACCACCACGACGGACGAAAACGGCGCCTACTCCTTCGAGAAGCTGCCCGCCGGAAACTACACTGTCAAGGTCGTCAAGGACGGTGCTCTCACCGACCTCGACCAGACGGAAGACCCGGACTCCACCAAGGACTCCACCTCCGGCGTCATCTCGCTCGGCAACGACCACCGCACCGAAACGGACGTCAACTTCGGCTACATCGCCAACAACTCCATTAACGGCACCATCTACCGCGACGGTGACCGCGACGGAAAGAAGGGCGACACCGAAGGACGCTACTCCGGCGTGACGGTCCAGCTCCTCGACAAGGACGGCAAGGTTATCGCCACCACGACGACCGACAAGGACGGCAAGTACTCCTTCGAGCACCTGCCCGACGGCACCTACTCCGTCAAGGTCGTCAAGGATGGCGCTCTGACCGACACCGACCAGACTGGCGACCCCGACAACAAGCTGGACAACGCGTCCGAGCCGATCACCCTCGACGAGAAGAACCCCACCAAGGGCGACGTCGACTTCGGCTACGTCCCGAACAACACCATCAAGGGCACCGTCTACCGCGACGACAACCGCGACAAGACGATCAACGGTGACGAGCCCGGCCTCGAGCGCGTGAGCGTCCAGCTCCTCGACGAGAACGGCAAGGTCCTCCAGACCCTCGACACCGACGCGGACGGCAACTACGCCTTCCAGCACCTGCCCGACGGCAAGTACACCGTCAAGGTTGTGCGTTCCTCGTCCATCAAGGACTACGACCAGACCGAGGACCCCGACGCCACTGTCGACGACACCTCCGCGGTGTACACGATGGGCCCGGAGAACTCCCTGCAGGAAAAGGTCAACTTCGGCTACGTTCCGGACTACTCGATCGCTGGTCGCGTCTACCGCGACTCCGACAAGTCCGGCTCCTACACCGACGGTGAAGAGACCTTCTCCGGCGTGACGGTCGACCTGCTCGACAAGGGCGGCAACGTTGTGGCCACCACGACGACCGATAAGGACGGCAACTACTCCTTCGAGAAGCTGCCCGCCGGCACCTACCGCGTCAAGGTCCACCCGGACGGCGACCTCGCCGGCCTGGACCAGACCGAGGATCCGGACGGCATCGCCGACTCCATGTCCGGTGAGATCACGATTGGCTTCGACAACCAGAAGGTCACCGGCGTGAACTTCGGTTACGTCGCGCCCGATGTCCCGGCCACCAAGCCGAAGAAGGGCCTCGCGCGCACCGGCTTCGACGGCCTGATCGGCGGAGCGGGCCTGGGAGCGGCCGTCGTGGGCGGCATGTTCCTGTGGATGCGTCGCCGTCGCCAGGACTGAGGATCATTCGGCCTGAGCCTCGACGAGGCAGTGGCTGAGTGAGCCGACAAGGGGCGGGTACTTCGGTGCCCGCCCCTTTGGCGTACTCGGGTTGTTGTTGCGTGCGGTGCCGCTGGTGTTCCGGGCGCCGTCGGGCCCGGCCGCCCGCGAGATCGCCACACGCGAGCCTGCGGCTCGGAGTGGTCGATCTCGAAGCCCGCCCGTGCCC
>JAHACW010000064.1 GCA_018375675.1 Actinomyces sp.
GAGGTCCACAGAGCCTCCGCCTGAGGGGCAGCAAGCGCCTGAGACAGATACGAACGCAGCTGCGGGGCGTCCGTTATTGCCAGGACCGCGGGTCCGTGGTCGCAGATGCCCTCCAGCAGATCGATGACGCCGGGCGCGTCCACAGGCAGATGGGAGGCCGCGCAATCGACTGTCTCCTCGCCGATGACGTGGAGAGGCTGGCGGGTGCTGTGCGCGATTCGCGTCGCGAGGGACAGCGCCCATTGTGCGGCGATATGTGCCTCGTGTGCGCTGGTCTGAATCTGGATGCTTCCTCCGTCCCAGACGATGAGATCGTGACGCTCGATGCCTTCCGCCAGGCCGAGAGACACGGCGGCGCCGCCAGGGCGTGTATCGCGGGCCTCGTTCCCCTGCGGGGCGTGATCGGGAAGTGGCTGTGCGGGGGCGTCGACGTCCTCCCAGTTCAGCGCGCAGGGCAGGGGTGGTGCCCACAGGGGTTCGGTGCCCGAGCGAGGCCAGGTGGTGTTGCAGCGTTCGACCACTGACGCGATGTCGGCGAGGTAGGTCAGCTGGATCGTGCCCACATCCGACAGGACCGCGCGGCCGGGGACGCGCGGCAGCGAGGCGGCGCGTCCGTCCCCGAGGATGTCGGTGGAGTCCGAGGCGCTCACGCAGCGCAGACACAGGCGAATGTCCATGTTCGCGCGCATCTGTGCGCTTACCGCCCCCGAGGGGCGTTGGGTGGCCGCGATGAGATGCAAACCGAGGCTGCGTCCCTGTGCGGCGAGGCGGAGCAAGACCTCCATCGAATCGGGATGGGCCTGGGCGAGAACACGAAACTCATCGATCGCGACGACGAGACGAGGTGGGGGAGCAGTTACGCTGAGCGGGTCCTCCTCGTGAGCACTCTCCCACGTGGCGAGGTCAGGGAAGCCGAGCGCCCCGAGTGCTTCCTCGCGTCGCTGGAGTATCGACGCGATCCCATCCAGTGCCCGGGTCGTGGCGCCGGCATCAAGGTCGGTGAGGAGTGCTTGGGTGTGAGGCAGTGCCTCGAGGCGGGCGAAGGTCGCCCCGCCCTTGTAGTCGATGAGGATGAAGCGGACCTGTTCGGGGCTGTAGCAGTGCGCGATGGCGGCTAGCCACCCGAGGAGTGCCTCCGACTTACCCGATCCGGTGCACCCGGCGACGAGGGCATGGGGACCGTCGGCGACCAGGTCCAGGTCGACGGGCCCCTCCTCTCCGAGACCGATCCGCACACTCAGCCCACCTCCTCGTCCCCTCGCCGAAGACGGGTCCCAGTCGAGCCGCGTCGGCAGGCTGTCCTGCGCGTCTGCCCGCGTGACGGTCCACCACCAGTGCGAGCTCACGGGCTCGTCATCGGTGACGCACACCTGCGCGCACCAGGCCGGAAGGCGCGACAGCGAGGAGGCGTATCCGATGTGGAGCGTTGGGTGGGTGGCGTCGCGCGTGCAGTGTGGGCAGGAGTCGCGGTCGCTGACGTGGATATCCACGCCCGCGTTCCCAATGAGCACGGGAGTGGCGCTGTTCCACCACACGCGCGCCCCACCGAGTTGAGCGGCGATCTGGCCGGCACACCACAGCGCGCACTGGGACGCGTGGTCGCCGACGATGCCGATCGCCTCGTACTCACCCGGCTCTCTCGCGTCAACGGACGCCGCCAGCCGCACGCGTCGACCCACGCGCGTGGGCCGACCCGGCCACACGGCAGCACGCGCAGCGCGCGGGGGAGCGGACGAAGTAGGAAGCCCCGCAAGGACCAGGGCAAGCGCCCCACCGTCCCAGCCCAGGCGACGCCGGCGTGCCCGCCACCCCAGGGCAACCGAGACGACGACCGCGACCAGCACAACGCCCGCGCAGGCCGGCGCGAGCACGGAGGGCAGCGAAATGCTTGAGCGCAGCCTCCACAGAAGAAACCCGGCCATGACAAGCACTGAGACCAGGGGAGCTCCCCGCAGGAGAGACGAGCCCGTCAGCGATCCCGGGCCTCGTCCGGACACCGAGGGCCAGGCAAGGCGCCGAGGCCGGGCCCGCACCTCGAAGACGTCCTCTCCCACGCGGAGGCGGGTCCCCGTAGGGAGCGGATGAGCCTCCCGATAACGGCGCCACAGGGGCAGATGCGAGCGCACACGCACCGGGGAAGCGCCAGGCGACACACGCAAGACGGCCCGACCGTCCCGCGTCGACAAACGAAGGTGCTCCCTGGCAACGGATGCGCACGTCAGTGGAACCACTCCGGCGCGCCCGACCGTGCCGGGGGCGACCACGACGCCGACGTCAGGGCCCGAGACGCAGGCCAGGTGAACGTCTGCGCGCAAGGCTGAACGGGCGAGGCAACCGGAATCCTTCATGCGTCAACGATCCCGCCGCGCTCGCGGCCGATCAAGCGGCGTAAGAAGGCCTGTGGATAACTCACGACTCAGGAAAACCCCTGTGGATAACTGAGCAGCACGACCATGTGGCTATGGCCACCTCCGCCGCCCAAGCGCCCTGCCCGCCGGTCCGCCAGCCTCGTCGAATGCAAGAATGGACCCCATGGCTGACTCCACGTTCGAGACGACCCGCGACCGCTACAACGACCTCGTTGACCGCATCAACGAGGCCCGCGCCGCCTACTACGACCGTGATGCGCCGACCCTCGCTGACGCGGACTATGACCGCATGTACCGCGAGGTCGAAGAGATCGAGGAGCGCTACCCGCAGCTGCGCGGCGCCGACTCTCCCACGATGAGCGTGGGCGGCAGCGTCGACTCCGGATTCTCCGAGGTGCGCCACCTCGCTCAGATGATGTCCCTCGACGACGTGTTCTCCCTCGAGGAGCTCGCCGGGTGGGAGACCCGCATGGCCGAGGCCACCGGCATCTCCGACCTCGAGATGACGACCGAGGTGAAGGTCGACGGCCTCTCCATCAACCTCCTCTACGAGAACGGCCGCCTCGTGCGCGCCGCGACCCGCGGCGACGGCTACGTCGGCGAAGACGTCACCGCCAACGCGCGAACCATCGCCTCGATCCCACAGACCTTGACCGGCACCGTCCCCGCGCGCGTCGAGGTGCGCGGCGAGGTCTACTTCCCGGTCGCCGACTTCGCCGCCTTCAACGAGGCCCGCGTCGAGGCCGGGGAAAAGACCTTCGTCAACGCGCGCAACGCGGCCGCCGGATCCCTGCGCCAAAAAGACCCGGCAGAGACCGCCAAGCGACCCCTCGCTATGGTCGCCCACGGCATCGGCTTCGTCGAGGCCGGGGAGGACTTCACCGAGCCGACCACGCAGATGGGCTGGTACGAGCAGCTGCGCGACTGGGGCCTGCCCGTCTCGCCTTACACACGCCTGCTCACAGGCCGGAAGGCTATCGAAGAGCGGATCGCCGAGATCGGCGCGGACCGCCACGGCCTCGTCCACGAGATCGACGGCGTCGTCGTCAAGATCAACGACCTGGACCTGCAGCGTTCCCTTGGCTCGACCTCGCGCACCCCGCGCTGGGCGGCCGCCTACAAGTTCCCGCCCGAGGAGGTCCACACGCGCCTGCTCGACATCCGGGTGCAGGTGGGCCGCACGGGCCGTGTGACCCCGTACGGCGTCATGGAATCTGTGCTGGTCGCGGGCTCGAACGTCGCGCGCGCGACCCTGCACAACGCACAGGAAGTCGCCCGCAAGGGCGTGCTCATCGGCGACCTCGTCGTCCTGCGCAAGGCGGGCGACGTCATCCCCGAGATCGTCGCCCCCGTCGAGGACGCGCGCAACGGCTCCGAGCGTCCCTTCGTCATGCCCACCGAGTGCCCCTCCTGCGGGACTGCGCTCGTCCAGGAAAAGGAAGGCGATGTCGACCTGCGCTGCCCGAACAAGGGTTTGTGCCCCGCGCAGATCACCGAACGCCTCGCCCACGTCGGCGCGAGAAGCGCCCTGGACGTGGAGGGCCTCGGCGACGAATCCGCCCTGGCCATGACCCAGCCCGAAAACGATCGCGACGAGGTGGCCGCCGCCCTGGTCGCTGGCCACAGCGTCACCCTGGAGGACGGCACCGTCCTCACCCTTGAGGGCGGCCGCGAGCTGCCCCACGGCGAGCAGATCACCCGCGCCGAGGAGCTCCTGCCCGCCGCTCAGGCACCCGCCCTGCGCACGGAGGCCGCGCTCTTTGACCTGCGCGACGAGGATCTGCGCGACGTCATGGTGTGGAAGCCCGTGAAGAAGAAGGGCGAGGAAACCGGGGACTGGAAGCAGGTCCGCTACTTCTGGACGAAGGCCTACAAGCCCCGCAAGCTGCGCGGGCAGACCGTCTTCGAGCCCATCGAGCCCAGCGCGTCCAAGGGCACCGAGAAGATGCTCGCCGAGCTGGACAAGGCCAAGAGTCAGCCCCTCGCGCGTGTCCTCGTCGCTCTGTCCATCCGCCACGTCGGCCCGACGGCGGCCCGCGCGCTCGCAGAGAAATTCCTGACGATGGACGCCCTGCGTGCCGCTTCGGTCGAGGAGCTCTCCGCCGTCGAGGGCGTGGGCGAGGAAATCGGACGCTCCCTGCGTGACTGGTTCACGGTCGACTGGCACCTGGAGGTGCTGGAGGCGTGGGCGCGCGCGGGCGTGCGCATGGCTGACGAGGCGCCCGAGCCGACCTCGGACGTGCTCGCGGGCCTGACCATCGTCGTGTCGGGCGCGATGCCCGGATACGACCGCGAGGGCGCCAAGGAGGCGATCACCTCGCGCGGCGGCAAGGCGGCGGGATCGGTCTCGAAGAAGACCTCGCTCGTCGTCGCCGGCCCGGGCGCGGGATCGAAGGCCGCGAAGGCCGAGGCCCTGGGCGTCCCTGTGATCACCGAGCAGCAGTTCGCCGACCTCCTCGAGGGAGGCCTGGTGGCCGTCGGCCTGTAACGAGGCCGGGGCTTAGACGAAGGGCTCGAAGGGGCCCAGTAGCACCTCGCCGACGCGGGTGAGTGTCGAGCGTTTTTCCCACTCGTCGATCGTCAGGCGGCGTGCCGTCGTCAGGTCGTTCGCGAAAATCTCCTCCATGCGCGCGGCCAGCGGGCGAGAGAAGAACTGCAGGCACACCTCGTAGTTGCCGCGCATTGACAGGCGATCGATATTCGCCGTGCCGATCGTCGACCAACGCCCGTCCACCGTCATCGTCTTCGAGTGCACCATCGCGTGACGGTACAGCCAGATCTCCACGCCCTCGCGCAGCAGCTCACCGTAGTAGGGGCGCGCCACCCAGTCAGCCAGGATGTGGTTGGAATACTCGGGGATCAGCACCTGGACGCGCACGCCTCGGCGCGCAGCGGCGATCAGGGAGCCGAGTACCTCGCGGTCGGGGATGAAATACGCCGTCGTGATGAGGACGCGGTCGGTCGCGCGCTCGATCGCGTCGATGTACATGCCACGGATTGGGTACAGCAGGTTGTGCGGCAGATTGAACTGTGCGGTCACGTCCGCGCTCCACGCGCGCGCCCCCTGATCCGGCAGCTCCGGGCAGGTCTTGGGGCGGAAATGGTTCCAGAAGTCGACGAAGCCGTTTTCCAGCTCCCACACGGCCTCGCCCGTGATGCGCACGTGGGTGTCGCGCCACTCGTTGGCGAACGGATCGCCGATGTTGTAGCCGCCGACGAAGCCGACCTCGCCGTCGACCACGAGGATCTTGCGGTGATCCTGGCCCGTGCGCCGGACGTTCAGGGTGAAGAAGCCCGAGCGCAGCATCGGGAAGTTGCGCACGTGCAGATTCGGCATCGCGGGGAACTTGTAGAAGCGTGGATCCTGGTTGAGGACGCCGAAGCCGTCCCACACGCAGAACACCTCGACACCGCGCTTCGCCGCGTCGATCAGCGCCGTCTTAAAGCGCTGGCCCCAGCGGTCCGAGCGCCAAATGAAGGTCTCGAAATAAATGTGATGCGTCGCCCCTTCGATGGCCTCCAGCATGTCCGCGTACAGGGAGGTTCCCTCCGTGTACGTGCGCGCCACGGTGTCGCCGATCTGCGTGTCGGCGGGAGGCAGGGTGGGGAAACCGTGCACGCCACCGGGGATACGGGCGGTGCGCATGCGGTCGATCGCGTGAACGGTCACGACTGCGGCCGCCTGGGCGGCGACCAGCGCGATTCCCGCTTTTTTGACGATCGACCACGTCTGCCTGGTGAGTTGGCGTCGCTGTGAAAAGGCCATACGGGTAGGATGCCACACATGTCACGCATTAGTACTGACGAGGTCGCCCGCGTTGCGGGCCTGGCCCACATCGCATTGACCGACGAGGAAATCACGCGTTTCGCGGGTGAGCTCGACGCGATCGCCGACGCCGTCTCCAAGGTGTCCGAGGTCGCCACCCCCGAGGTTCCCGCCACGTCCCACCCGATTCCGCTGACCAACGTGTGGCGCGAAGACGAGATTGGGCAGACCGTGGACCGCGACGAGGTGCTCGCTCAGGCACCCGCCGCCCAGGATGGCATGTTCCTGGTTCCGCAGATTCTGGGGGAGGACTGATGAACGAGCTGCTGAAGAAGAGCGCCCTCGAGCTGGCGGACATGCTGGCCGCCGGCCAGATCACCTCCGTCGAGCTGACCCAGGCGTGCCTGGACCGCATCGACGCCATCGAGGACCGCGTCAACGCGTTCATCACGGTCGACCGCGAGGGCGCCCTGGCGACCGCGGCCGACGTGGATGCGCGCCGCGCGGCGGGGGAGACCCTGCACCGCCTGGCGGGTGTGCCGATCGCCGTGAAGGACAACGTGGTGACGCGCGGCCTGCGCACCACCTGTGCCTCGAAGATCCTGGGTGACTGGGAGCCTCCCTACGACGCGACCGTCACCGCCAAGATCAAGGAAGCCGGCCTGCCCATCGTCGGCAAGACCAACATGGATGAGTTCGCCATGGGTTCGTCCACCGAGCACTCCGCTTTCGGTGCGACCAAGAACCCCTGGGACACTGAGCGCATCCCCGGCGGTTCCGGCGGCGGTTCGGCCGCTGCTGTCGCGGCCTATATGGTGCCCCTGGCCGTCGGTTCCGACACGGGCGGCTCGATCCGCCAGCCCGCGTTCGTGACCGGCACGGTCGGCGCCAAGCCCACCTACGGCGCGGTGTCGCGTTTCGGCCTGGTGGCCATGGCCTCGTCCCTGGACCAGATCGGCCCCGTCACCCGCACGGTCGCCGACGCGGCCGCCCTGACCGAGCTGATCGGCGGCTACGACCCCAACGATTCGACCTCCCTCAACGAGCCGGTTCCCGCGCTCACCGAGGCCGTCGAGTCCGTCGCCGCGGAAGGTTCCATGAAGGGCCTGAAGGTCGGCATCGTCAAGGAGCTGAGCGGCGAGGGCTACCAGCAGGACGTCATCGACGCCTTCAACGCCACCGTCGAGAAGCTGCGCGAGGCAGGTGCTGAGATCGTCGAGGTCTCCTGCCCGCACCTGGAGTACTCGCTGGGCGCCTACTACCTGATCATGCCCGCCGAGGTCTCCTCGAACCTGGCCCGCTTCGACGGCATGCGCTACGGCATCCGCGTCGAGCCCACCGAGGGCCCCGTGACCGCCGAGCGCGTCATGGCCGCCACCCGCGAGGCCGGCTTCGGCGACGAGGTCAAGCGCCGCATCATCCTGGGCACGCACGTGCTCTCGGCCGGCTACTACGACGCCTACTACGGCAGCGCCCAGAAGGTGCGCACGCTCATCCAGCGCGACTTCGACGCGGTGTTCGAGCAGGTTGACGTCCTCGTGTCGCCCACGGCCCCCGAGACGGCCTTCAAGTTCGGTGAGAAGACCTCCGACCCGCTGGCCATGTACCTCTACGACGTCGCCACGATCCCCGCGAACCTGGCGGGCATCCCCGGCGTGAACGTGCCCAACGCGGTGTCCTCCGAGGGCCTGCCCATCGGCTTCCAGGTGCTGGCCCCCGCGCGCGGCGACCTGGTCATGTACAAGGTGGCGTCCCTGGTGGAGGCGCTCAGCGACGACGTCGCGGGTCAGTGCCCCGCAGCTAACTGGGAGGAAAAGTGATGACTGAGCTCATGGATTACGACGAGGCGGCGCGCCGCTTCGACCCGGTTCTCGGCATTGAGGTGCACGTCGAGCTGGGCACCAAGACCAAGATGTTCGACGCGGCCCCCAACGCGTTTGGTGGCGACCCGAACACCTTCGTGACCCCCGTGTCGCTGGGTCTGCCCGGCTCCCTGCCGGTCGTCAACCACAAGGCTGTCGAGTACGCGATCAAGATCGGCCTGGCGCTGAACTGCGAGATCGCTGAGTACTGCCGTTTCGCGCGTAAGAACTACTTCTACCCGGACCTGACGAAGGCCTTCCAGACCTCTCAGTCCGACGAGCCGATCGCTCACGACGGCTACGTGGACGTCGAGCTCGAGGACGGCACCATGTTCCGCGTCCAGATCGAGCGCGCGCACATGGAGGAGGACGCGGGCAAGAACACGCACATCGGCGGCGCGGACGGTCGCATCCAGGGCGCGGATCACTCGCTCGTGGACTACAACCGTGCGGGCGTGCCGCTCGTGGAGATCGTGACCCGTCCGATCGAGGGTGCCGGCGAGCGTGCGCCTGAGGTGGCCGCCGCCTACGTGCAGGCCCTGCGCGACATCTTCCGCGCCCTGGACGTGTCTGAGGCCCGCATGGAGCGCGGTAACGTGCGCGCCGATATCAACGTGTCGCTGCGCCCCACGCCGGAGTCCCCGCTGGGCACGCGCACCGAGACGAAGAACGTGAACTCCTTCCGTGGCATCGCCTCGGCCGTGCGCTACGAGATGCAGCGCCAGGCTCAGATCCTGTCTGAGGGCGGAACGATCCTGCAGGAGACCCGTCACTACCACGAGGAGGACGGCTCGACGTCCTCCGGCCGTGAGAAGTCGGATTCTGAGGACTACCGCTACTTCCCCGAGCCGGACCTGGTTCCGATCCGCCCGGATCGTGAATGGGTGGAGGAGCTGCGCGCCGCGCTGCCCGAGCTGCCCGTCGCCAAGCGCCGCCGCCTGCGCGCCGAGTGGGGGTACGCGGACATGGAGATGCGCGACGTCATTAACGCCGGCGCCCTCGAACTCATCGAGGCCACGGTCGCCGCGGGCTGCGATCCCGCCTCCGCCCGCAAGTGGTGGATGGGTGAGATCTCGCGTCGCGCCAAGGAACGCGAGGTTTCCCTCGACGAGGCCGGGGTCAGCCCCGCTCAGGTCGCCGAGCTGCAGGGTCTCATCGACTCGGGTCGCATCAACGACAAGCTGGCGCGCCAGGCCCTCGAGGGTGTCCTCGCGGGCGAAGGCGATCCGACGCAGGTCGTCGAGGCCCGAGGCCTCGAGGTCGTCTCCGACGACGGCGCTCTGACTGCGGCTGTTCAGGAGGCCCTGGACGCCAACCCCGATATCGTCGAGAAGATCAAGGGCGGCAAGGTCCAGGCGGCCGGCGCCCTCGTCGGCGCGGTCATGAAGGCCACCCGCGGGCAGGCTGACGCCGCCCGCGTGCGTGAGCTGATCATGGAAATGGTCGGCGCCTGAGGCTCATTCTGACGAACGCCACGGGGGCCGGGATCGATGCGATCCCGGCCCCCGTCGTCGTCTCCGGACTGTGCGCCCCGGCCTCGTGCGCGCAACCCCGATAGCGCACCCCGGCCTCGTGCACGGTGTCCCGAGGAAGTGCCCTTGCCTCGTTCCCGAGCGTTCGCACGTGTCCACGTTGTGGCCTTCCCCTTCCTGGGGGAGTGGAAAGTTTTCTAGGATGAGCGCTTGAGGACAGCCGGGTCGACTGTGGCCGGGCGCCCAACGAAAGGACAGACATGCGCACATCGCCGTCGTACACCGCCTCCTACCGTATCGAGGTGGACGAGAAGACGACTTCCATCGCGTCCATTGTTGATGCAGTCTCTTCGACTGGAGCGGAGATCAAGGGCCTCGACGTTGCGGACTCCGACCGGGGGCATATCATCATCGACCTGACGTGCGACATGCGCGATTCTGAGCACCGCCGCGAGGTTCGCGACGCCATCGGCGCGCTGCCCGGCGTGACCGCCGATTCGGTCGCCGACCAGACCTTCATGAGCCACATCGGCGGCAAGGTGGAGATCCACTCCAAGGTGCCGCTGCGTAACCGCGACGACCTCTCGCGCGCCTACACGCCCGGCGTCGCCCGCGTGTGCACCGCCATCCACGACATGCCTCAGAAGGCCCACCTGCTGACCATGAAGGCCAACACGGTCGCGGTCGTCTCTGACGGCACCGCCGTCCTCGGCCTGGGCGACATCGGCCCCGAGGCCGCCCTGCCCGTCATGGAGGGCAAGGCCGTCCTGTTCAAGGAGTTCGGCGGCGTGGACGCCTGGCCGGTCGTCCTGGACACCAAGGACACCGAGGAGATCATCTCCATCGTTAAGGCGATCGCCCCCGCGTACGGCGGCATCAACCTGGAGGACATCTCCGCTCCTCGCTGCTTCGAGATCGAAGAGCGCCTGCGCGCCGAGCTCGACATCCCCGTCTTCCACGACGATCAGCACGGCACCGCGATCGTGGTTCTTTCGGCGCTCATCAACGCGCTGAAGATCGTGGGCAAGAAGATCGAGGACGTGCGCATCGTCGTCTCCGGCGTCGGCGCTGCGGGCAACGCGATCATCCGGCTGCTGCTCGCCCAGGGTGCGCGCGACATCATCGGCTGTGGCCGCGACGGCGCGCTCTCCGGCGACGATACCGAGGGCATGCACCCCTCCCGTAAGGCGCTGGCCGAGGCGACCAACCCCCGCCACGTCCACGGCTCGCTTAAAGAGGTCCTCAAGGGCGCCGACGTCTTCATCGGCGTCTCCTCCGGCAACATCCTTGACCCCTCCGACGTTGAGACCATGGCTGAGGACGCGATCGTTTTCGCGCTCGCCAACCCCACGCCCGAGGTTGACCCGATCGGCGCCGGCAAGTACGCCGCCGTCGTCGCCACGGGCCGTAGCGACTACCCGAACCAGATCAACAACGTTCTGGCCTTCCCGGGTCTCTTCCGCGGTCTGCTGGACGCCAAGGTCAAGGAGATTACGACCGAGGTTCTGCGCGTCGCCTCTGTGGCTATCGCGTCCGTGATCTCCGAGGATGAGCTCTCGCCCTCCTACATCATCCCTGGCGCCTTCGATAAGCGGGTTGCCCCCGCCGTGTCCAAGGCCGTGCGTCGCGCCGTGCGCGACCTTCCGACCGTGGATATCCCCGTTCAGCCCGATATGGATGTGAACTGAGAGTCATTTCGGCTGTTTGGCGGGCCCGATCGCGCTGGTGAAGCGCGGTCGGGCCCGCCTTTTTGCTGCCGAAGTGGGGGAGCGCAAGAGAAGTTGAAGTTGACTTTTCGTTGTGTTTGGGGGGTTTGTGTGGTGTGTGTTGGGGGTCACGGTGTTTTGGTTTGACTTTGGGTGTGGGGGTGAGTAGATTATTCACCTGTCGCCGCGAGCTTGTGAGTGA
>JAHACW010000065.1 GCA_018375675.1 Actinomyces sp.
GCCCGCGACGCCTCGTCGCGGGCGCTTGCCCATACGTGGGCGGGGCGCAGCGGGGGAGTGGATGAAAAACGCCGGAGGGGCGAGCCTGTTGGCTCGCCCCTCCGGCGTTACGTCAGTGTCGACTCAGATCGCGCGGGCGACCTTGTCGGACTTCAGGCACTTGGTGCAGACGTTCAGGCGCTTGGGCGTCCCATTGACAAGGGCGCGAACGCGCTGAATGTTCGGATTCCACCGGCGGTTGGTGCGAACGTGCGAGTGCGACACGCTCTTGCCGAAGCCGGGTCCCTTACCGCACACGTCACAAACGGCAGCCACGATGTTCTCCTCGGTATGTCTTCCAGTTCAGTCTTTGTCTCCGCGCTTGCGGAGAACGCATCCTTCGGTGCTTGAACCGAAGGCAACCATGACAGAATAGCGGACGAACCACGCTTTCAACAAGTCGCAGCCGATCTGGGTCGTGTCAGGTCGCACACACCGAGCCGTGCAGGGACAATGGAAGGGGGCTGAAAGGGGAGTCATGGAACTGAATGCATCTGTCATCATCGACGCGTGTCGCGCCGGGGCTGAGGAGGCCGCCAGGCTCGCGCCTTTCCTTGACGACCTGGACGGATGGGACGGGGCGGACTGCGACACGGGCTCGAATGGTGCAGCGACGATGGCTGCACTCGAGGCCGCGATGGATTCCCTGGACCCGCGTGCTCACCTGCGCGACGCGCTCGAAGCGGCCGTGGAGACGATTATCCGCCGCGGCCTCGGACACAGCGGCATGGCCCTCGGAGCTCTTTTTGAGGCGTGGGCCAGCGCTCTCGGGGACGAACACCATGTCACGCCTCTCGTCCTGCGCCGCATGCTCGCCGCCTCCCTGACTCCCGTGGCCTCCTCCATCGAGTGGTCCGATGCCCTCGTGGAAATGCTCGGCGGCGCGGTGCGCGAACTTGAAGACCTGGGGGCGACGCTCCCGGAGGTCGACGACGTTTTCTCTCGTTTCTCTTCCCAGGCGCAGATTGGCCTCGTCGAGGCGACGAACGAGGCGACGGGGCGTATCGACCCCGGTGGTGCTTTCATTGCCCTGGTCCTGGCGTGCATCGACGCTTCGATGCGAGGCGACGCCGGAATCCTTCAGTCGTTTACTGCCATGCTGGCCGACCTCGCGGAGCGCCATTCGCGTGCGCCCGAGGCCGCCTCCCCGCCGCCCGGCCGCGACTTCACGGTCGACATCATCCTGGAGGGTACGCAGGAGGACCTGGACGCCCTGCTCGCGCGCCTTGGTGGCCTGGGGGCGCGGCTGTCCTACGTGGGCAGGGTTGATCTCTTTGGCATGGGGGAGTGGAGACTGCACGTGGACACCTCCGCGCCGCTGGCCGCGCACCCCACGTCGGGACAGGTCATTCGCTTCCAGGTCTGCGATGCTCGCCCGGACGCGCAGATCGGCATTGATGAGCTTGCTGACGAGGGCTTGAGTCACCGCGGCGTGCGCCTGCTGCAGCGCCGCCCGATGCGCCGCGTCGAGCGTGCCCGCGTCATCGCCTGCACCAGGGCCCCCGGCCTCGTCGAAGACCTTGCGCGCGCAGGAGCGGTCGTCTTCTTGGAGCTGAGCTCTGGGGACGCTGCAGGCATAGTGTCAGCGGCGGCCTCGCGCACGGGAGTGACCCTCGTGGCCACGTGCGACGAGGCCAGTGCCTCCCTGGTCGGTACCGTGGCCTCGGTGCTGCCCTCGCCCGTCCCGGGTGTTCCAGCGATTTTGCGTGCGGGTAGCCGCGACGACCTGGACGTCCTCGCTGTCGCTCGTGCCTGTGCCCCGCTGTTCGTGCCCCAGCCGGGCGGTGTGGAGGCCGCTCCGACGCTGGCGCGCATGCTGCGCGACGGCGCACACGACGCCCTCTCCTCGTGCGCGAGCGCGCCGCTGCCCCCGGGCGGCGACCCGGAGGGTATTGCTGAGGCCCTGGCAGAGGCGTCGCGTGGCGGTAGCAATGCCTGGCGCCTCCTTATCTCGCGCGACGACGACGGTCCCTACACCGTGGCCACCGTTCGCCAGCTGCTTTCCACGCGCGACGCCTCCTCGACGATTGATCTGGAGACCTGGGACGGCGGGCAGAGCGGGCCGAGCCTGGTCGCGGGGTGCGCCTCGTGAGCGCACTCGACGTTCCTCTGTCCCTGCGCCTGCCGAAAAAGACGGCGAAGGCCCTCGAGGGGGCGGGTGTGGCGACGGTTGGTGACCTGCTGCTGGTTGCGCCGCGCCGCTACTACCACTGGGGCCGCCTCACGCCGCTGTCCTCCCTGCGCGAAGGTGAGGACGTGACGATCCTTGCCGAGGTTGCCGGAGCACACCTGGTTGCCAACCGATCCGGCTCGGGCGTGCGCTTGGAAGTCACCCTCACCGACGGCGTTCAGTTCCTGTCGGCGACCTTCTTCGCGAAGAACCAGTACAAGCTCGCCCCCATCGAGCGTCTGCTGACGCCGGGGCAGTCTTTCCTCTTCGCCGGCAAGGTCGGGGCCTACCGCGGCAAGCTGCAACTCACCCATCCCTCCTTCGAGGGTGTGGACGGGGAGGACATTGAGCGCATCGCCTCGCGCCCCATCCCGATCTACCCGGCGACCGGATCGCTGGCCTCGTGGGCGATCGCCCGTGCAGTCGGCATGGTGCTGGACCACCTGGACGATGCCGATGTGCCCGACCCGGTTTCCGCCGATGTCCGCGAGCGCGCTGGCTTTGCTTCCCACACCGAGTGCCTGCGCGCCCTGCACCAGCCCGAGACGGACGAGGACTATCAGCAGGCCCGCAAGGCCCTGGCCTTCGCCGAGGCCTTCGTCCTCCAGGTGGGGCTGGCCGCGCAGCGTCGGGGCGTGCGGGCCGTGGCGGCACTGGCCTCGCCGATCGACGCGCCACTGTGCGAGCGTTTCCGGCAGTCGCTGCCTTTTGAGCTCACGGACTCCCAGCGCGAGGCCGTCGCCCAGATCGGGGCCGACCTGGCCGGCGAGGTGCCGATGCAGCGGCTCCTGCAAGGAGACGTGGGATCGGGCAAGACAGTCGTCGCCCTCAGCGCGCTGCTCCAGGTGGTCGCTGCCGGTCACCAGGGTGCGTTCGTTGCGCCGACCGAGGTCCTGGCGGAGCAGCACGCCGCCTCCCTGCGGGCGCTCCTGGCGCCCCTGGGGATGGACGCCCCGGACGTTCGCCTGCTGACGGGCTCGACGACGCCAGCCGCCCGCCGCGAGATTCACAGCGCGATGAACGCGGCAGAGCCGCTCATCGTTGTGGGAACCCACGCTCTCTTCCAGGAGAGCGTGCGTTTCGCGGACCTGGCTCTCGTCGTCGTCGACGAGCAGCATCGCTTCGGCGTCGAGCAGCGAGCCGCGCTGCGCGGGGCACGCGAAGACGGGCGCGCGGTTCACGAGCTCGTCATGACCGCGACACCGATTCCGCGAACGATCGCCATGACCGTCTTCGGAGATCTCGACGACACGCGCATGAGCGGCATGCCCTCGGGGCGCACCCCCGTGGCCACCTACCTCGCCGACAGCGCCAACGCCGCGTGGGTGGAGCGCACGTGGGCACGGGCCGCAGAGGAGATCGCCCAGGGGCGTCGCGTCTACGTCGTGTGCCCGCGCATCGACGCCTCCGACGACGTCGCCGACGCCGAGGAGGAAGGTGCGCGCCCCCTCGCCTCCGTTGAGGAGGTCGCTGCGTACCTGCGCTCCCACCCGGCTCTGTCCGGCATCGCCATCCATGAGCTGACGGGACGTACTCCCTCGTCGGTGAAGGCGCAGATCATGGAGGATTTCTCAGCCGGACGTGCACCCCTCCTCGTCGCGACAACCGTCATCGAGGTTGGCGTCGACGTGTCCGAGGCGACCCTCATGGTCATCCTCGACGCCCAACAATTCGGCCTCGCCCAGCTCCATCAGCTGCGCGGGCGCGTCGGACGCTCCTCCCTGCCGTCGCTGTGCATCGCCATGCATCGCCACGAACTCACGGACTCGGGCAGGGCGCGCCTGCAGGCTTTCGCGGATACGACCGACGGTTTCGAGCTCGCCGAGGCCGACCTGCGCCTGCGCAAGGAAGGCGACGTGCTTGGAGCCGGCCAGTCGGGCACGGCCACCCACCTGCGCTTCCTCTCGGTGCGCCGCGACGAGGCGCTCATCCGCCGTGCGAAAGGCGAAGCCGAAACCCTCCTGGAACAGGACCCGATGCTGGAGCGCTACCCGGACCTCGCCCGGGCGCTGCGCGCCGCATCGGATGGACAGATCGAGTGGATGCAACGCTCCTGAGGTGCGCCCGGTAGGGTAGGGGTATGACCAGAATCGTCGCAGGCAGCGCCAAGGGGCGTACCCTCGCCGTGCCCAAGTCCGGCACCCGGCCCACCTCCGAGCGGGTTCGCGAGGCTCTCTTTTCGCGCCTGGACCACATGAACGTGCTGGACGGTGCGACCGTCCTCGACCTCTACGCCGGAACGGGCGCCCTCGGCCTGGAAGCCCTGTCGCGCGGAGGCACCCACGCCACCCTCGTCGAAAAGGCTTCGGCTGCCGCCCGCGTCGCCTCCGCGAACGTTCGCTCCACGGGGCTGCCCGCCCGAGTCGTCACCGCCGATGCCCGCTCCTACCTGGGGGCGCGCAGCGGGGAAGCGCTCGCGGGAGACATCGACCTGGTATTCATTGATCCTCCTTACGACATCGCTGAGGACGACATGACGACGGTGCTGGCCTCCCTCGGTCCGTGGATCGGCCCCGATGCCCTCGTCGTCGTCGAACGCTCTACGCGCGCGCCCGCCCCCACGTGGCCGGATTTCCTCGTTCTCGAGGACCGGCGCACCTGGGGTGAAACCGTCGCCTACTTCGCCGGTCCACCCCTGCCCAAGGACGAATCCGCCGACAGCCCGCAGTCCGTCGAGGACACCCAGGCCTCGTCGTACGCGGAGGAGGAAGACCGATGATCGCGCTGTTCCCCGGTTCTTTTGACCCCTTCACCAACGGGCACCTCGACGTCGCCGAGCGCGTCTGTGCCATCGCCGACCGACTCATCATCGGTGTCGGAGCGAACCCCGCCAAGCGCGGTCTGATCGCTCCCGAAGAGCGCGTCAGGCTCATCCGGGAGGCCACCGGCCACCTCGGCGGCGTCGACGTTGTCCTCCTGCAGGGCGCGACCATGGACGAGGCCTCGCGCCTGGGAGCCACGCTCATCGTTAAGGGCGTGCGCTCGTCGATCGACGTGGACTACGAGGCTCCCCAGGCGGTCTTTAACCGTGAGATCGGGGGCGTCGACACCTGGTGGATTCCGACCCGTCCGACCCTCGCACATATCTCCTCGAGCGCCGTGCGCGAACTCGTGGTTCTGAAAAAGGATATTTCTCGGTATGTCCCTCCAGCGATTGAGCGATTTTTGACCGACAATAGAAGCTGAATAATGCCCGGTGGAACGCAGGAGGCAGCCATGGCTGACACGACCGACAACCAGACTCAGGACGAGTGGAACGAGGAAACCGTCTACGGTCCCTCCACCGTGATCGCCGCCCTCGACCAGATCGAGGACCTCGTTGAGTCCTCGCGTGCGGTGCCCCTGTCGGCCTCGATCATGGTCAACAAGGCCGAAATCCTCGACCTGCTCGACCAGGCCCGTGAGGCTCTGCCGGATGACCTTGTGGCCGCCGACGCCGTCGTCGCCGACGCGGATGCCGTGCTGGGACGCGCCGATTCTGCCGCCGAGACCCGCATCGCCGAGGCGAACTCGCGCGCCTCTTCCACCCTCGATCAGGCCAACGAGCGCGCCGCGCAGATCCTCGCCGATGCAGAGGAAGAAGCCGAGCGCACGCGCTCGCGCGCAAACGACGAGGCCACCGCGCTCGTCTCGCAGGCCCGCTCGGATGCCGAGGCCACGATCGCCGACGCGAACGCCCAGGCCGCCCGCATCGTCTCCACCGAGAACATCGTGCGCATGGCCGAGGATCGTGCCCGCGAGATCGTCTCCGAGGCCAAGCGCTCGGCAACCTCCCTGCGTGAAGGCGCCGACGACTACGTGGCCTCCTCGCTGGACGAGCTTGCCCACCTCATCTCCGACCTCGCGCGTCGCACCGACGCTGGACGTCGCACGATCGCGGAACGTCGTGGCGTCGACGTCACCGATGTGGATCTGACCAATGAGTGACAATTCCCTGACCCTGTCCCTGGCGCGGCTGCCGCGCGCTCTGGGATCGACGCTGCACCAGGACCTCGTGTGGGTCACCCCCGACGACCTGGGCACCCCGTCCATGTCGGCCGTCCCCGGCGTCCCCCTGGACGTGTCGGTGGACTTCACCAGTGTCGAGGACGGCGTGCTCGTGCAGCTGACCACCTCCGTGGATCTCATCGGGGAGTGTGTGCGCTGCCTCGATGAGGTGTGCGACCATCACGACGTCTCCAGCGCGGAGGTCTACTTCGAGGCCGACGCGCCCGCCCTGACCCCCTCCGAGGATGACGAGGAGGTCGATGATCTGTTCGTCATCGGCGAGCGCGACACGGTCGACATTGAGACGCAGCTGCGCGATGCGATCGTTCCCCTCGTGGATCCGCGCCCGCTGTGCAGCGAGGACTGCGCGGGCCTGTGCGACGTCTGCGGCGAGAAGTGGGCGGATCTGCCCTCCGACCACGAGCACTTTGTCGTCGACCCGCGCTTGGCCTCCCTGGCCTCCCTGCTGGGCGACGACGCCGAGCCGGGGCGATCCTGATGAGTCGTTCCAAGCACCTGCCCGTTCCTCCGCGCACCGACACGGAGGCGCTGGTGGAGGCGTGGGGGACCCGCATCGACGCCCCGCTCCTGCAGCTGGCGCTCGTACACCGGTCCTACGCGAACGAGGCCGGGGGCATCGCGAACAACGAGCGCCTCGAGTTCCTGGGTGACTCGGTCCTGTCGATCGTGATCGCGCAGAAGCTCTACGAGCAGTACCCGGATGTCGCCGAGTCGGACCTGTCGCGCATGCGTGCGGCGACCGTCTCCCAGCAGCCCCTGGCTGCCGCCGCCCGCCGGATCGGCCTGGGGGACTTCGTGTTCCTGGGCAAGGGCGAGTCGATGCACGGGGGGCGCGACAAGGATTCGATCCTGTCCGACACCTTCGAGGCTCTCATCGGCGCGACCTATCTGACCAGCGGCCTGGAAGAGGCGCGCCGGGTCATTCTCGAGCGCCTGAGCTTTCTTCTCGTGGATGCCCCCTCGCGCGGCCAGCACCAGGACTGGAAGACGATCCTCATCGAGCACGCGCAGGCGCAGGGCCTGGGCGAGGTCTCCTATGAGGTCGAGGGGGAGGGGCCGGACCACCAGCGCGTGTTCACGGCCCACGCTTTCGTCTCCGAGCGCCCCGATCCGATCGGCGCGGGACAGGCCTCGTCGAAGAAGCATGCGGAGAACGCGGCCGCGCAAGATGCGATGAGCCGCCTGTCTCCCGAGAAGTAGTAAGTACACGAGGGCGTTTGCCCTCCCGACGGTTAGAATCAACACGTGAGTGAAAATACGTCCGCGCGTACGCGCGTCATGATCATTGACGACCACGAGATCGTTCGACGTGGCATTGCCGAGATCGTCGACCGCGACGACGCCCTCGAGGTTGTTGCCGAGGCCGGCTCCGTTGCTGATGCCGTGCGCCGCGCTGACCTGGTGCGTCCCGACGTGATCCTGGTGGACCTGCAGCTGCCCGACGGCACCGGCATCGACATCATGAATCGACTGCGTTCCTCCCACCCGCAGATCCTCCCCGTCGTGCTCACCTCCTTCGACGACGATGAGGCCCTGGCTGAGTCCCTCGAAGCGGGTGCTCGTGCGTACATCCTCAAAACCGTGCGCGGCGCGGAAATCACCGACGTGATCAAGGCGGTCGCCGACGGTCGCGTGCTGCTCGACGAGCGCACCCTGACGCGTCGCCGCGTCGATCACGAGGATCCGACCGCTGACCTCACGCCGTCGGAGCGCAAGGTCCTGGACCTGATCGGCGATGGCCTGTCGAACCGCGAGATCGGCGAGAAGCTGGGTGTCGCGGAAAAGACCGTGAAGAACCACATCACCTCTCTCCTGTCGAAGATGGGCCTGCAGCGCCGCACGCAGGTGGCCGCGTGGGTGGCCGGGCAGAGGGCGGCGTCCTGGCGTAACTGAGTCACTGCCTCGTCCCGGATGGGACCGAAGCGGATGCGAGCGGGTCGGAATTATCCGGCCCGCTCGGCTTTTGTGTGCGCCGTTCGTCTTATTTCCCGCGCGTCTAGTTGTGTGCTAATCGGGGGTATCCCTGATTTGTGAGAAAGCTACTATCAAACTGGTTTATGGAAAAGCCCTGTGGGGTAACGTTCGCCTCATCCTCACCGTTGAGGACGGACACTGTCGTCCACCATTACCCCTTGAAAGGACACCCCGTGAACCTCAAGCGAATGCTTGCCGGTTGTGCGGTCGCTACGGCACTGGTGCTCGCACCCATGAGCGCCCCGAGTTTTGCCGACGCAGCACCAGCGCCCACCGGCGTCCCCGCAGCGGTCCCACTGAGCTCCACCCCCAAGATCGCCAAGTGGCAAGAACTCCAGTACGGCATGTTCATGCACTTCGGCGTCTACTCCGTCTACGGCGGCTACTACAACGGCCACCGCCAGAGCATGGGCTACCCAGAGCAGATCAAGGCCTGGGAACACATCCCCACCGACGACTACCTGCTCAAGGCCAAGGACCTGGCCGCGAACTTCGATGCCTCTGCTATCTGCAAGACGGTCCACGACTCGGGTATGAAGTACCTGATGATCACGTCGAAGCACCACGACGGATTCGCCATGTGGGACACGAAGACGACCGACTACAACATCGTCAAGCAGTCCAACTACGGCAAGGACCCGATGAAGGAGCTGTCGACCGAGTGCAACAAGCTCGGCGTGAAGCTCGCCTTCTACTTCTCGATCATCGACTGGACCAAGCAGACGCCCGAGCCCTACGGCAACGTCAACCCCATCGATGAGGACCTGATGACGACCGTCATCAAGCCCCAGCTGACCGAGCTCCTCACCAACTACGGCCCGATCGCCGAGCTGTGGTTCGACATGGGCGGCCCCACCGCCGAGCAGTCTCAGCGCATGGCCCAGTGGGTTCACGAGCTCCAGCCCGAAACGATGGTCAATTCGCGCGTCTGGAACAAGGCCGGCGACTTCGAGGTCGGCGGCGACAACTCGGTGACCACGGACTTCCACATGGGGCCCTGGGAGTCGATTCGCTCGATCTACCCGTCCTGCTGGGGATACTGCTCGTGGGCGAACCGCGACAATAGCGCGAAGAGCTACAAGGAACGCGAGCTGGTCAACAACCTCATCGGCACGGTCGCCTCGGGTGGCCAGTTCGCCTACAACATTGGCCCCAAGGGTGACGGCACGATCGACGCCTTCGACACCGGCGTCGTCACCGAGGTCGGCCAGTGGATGCAGCGTCACCCCGACGCCATCACGGGAGCCCGCCCGACCTGGTACCCCGCCCCCGCCTGGGGCAAGGTGATGACCAAGGGCAACGACCTGTACTTCTTCCCCGAGCTGTGGAGCCCCGGCAAGACCCTGACGCTTCCCAGCGTCGGCGGCCACGTCACCGGTGTGACCGTTGATGGCACCGACCGCTCCCTCGACTTCACCCAGGACGGCACCACCCTCACGGTGACGATGTCGGGTGAGAACCCCGAGCCGAACCTGCGCCCCGTCGTCAAGGTCACCTTCGATGCCGCACCCACCTACGTGCCCACGCAGACGGTCACCGCGGTCGACGGTGCGACCATCTCCTCGGAGCAGTTCTTCGGACGTGCCTCCGCACTGCGCTACTCCGGCGCACAGGCCTACGACGCCTACCTCGTGAACAAGACGGACAAGGCCATCACCGACCTGACCCTGAAGTTCTCCGGCAACTTCGACGCCTCCACGACCTACAAGATCACCCTCGGCACCACCTCCATCGAGGTGACCGGCGCCCAGATCGAGGCCGGAGAAGTCGGCGAGGGACTCAGCCTCGAGCCCGGTAAGGTGACGCCCCTGCGCCTCGAACTGGCACACCCCTCCTACTACGCCAACCCGATCGGCCTGCGCTCCGTGAGCGCGACCCTGCACGTCTACGGCGAGAACGCGGCCACCCAGCCGCCCGTCATCGCCACGGATCCCGCGTCGGTCTCCGTGAAGGCGGGGGAGAGCGCCACCTTCACCGTCGTCGCCTCGGGCCGACCGGCCGCCACCATCCAGTGGTACCGCGTCCCCAAGGGATCGACCGAAGGGACGGCGATTCCGGACGCCACGAGCGCCATGTACACCCTGACGACGACGCTCGAGGACGACGGCGCGCAGTTCTATGCCGTCGCCACAAACGCCAACGGATCGACAACCTCTCAGCGCGCGACCCTGACCGTCACCAAGGGCAGCGACAACCTGGCCCTCAACAAGACGGCCTCCATGTCCTCCGTCGGTTGGGGAGGCACCGCCTCGCGCGCCGTTGACGGCAACACGGACGGCGTGTGGGATAACGGCTCGGTTGCCCACACGGGCAAGCAGGCGAACCCCTGGTGGGAGGTCGACCTCGGCGAGACCCACCCCCTTGGTGTCGTGAACGTCTGGAACCGATCCTCCTCCGACAACTGCCAAGGAATCTCCTGCGACCAGCGTCTGCACGATTTCTGGGTCGTTGCCTCCACGACGCGCCTGTCCGGTAACTTCAATCCGGCCACGGCCGGAGCGGTCGACGGCGTCCACATGATCAAGGTCGACGGAGTCGGCGGCCGCCCGAGCGCGGTCGACTTCGAAGGCTTCGACGCGCGCTTCATCCGCGTCATCCAGCCCACCGAGTTCGGCGAGTTCGCGCTCGCGGAAGTCGAGGCCTTCGCGGCTGCTGCCCCGACCCCGGACCCCGATGATCAGGAGCCCCCGGTCATCAAGCCGCTGACCGTGACCGCCAACCCCGCCGAAGACGCGCAGATCTCCGGCGATGGCGCCTTCCGCACCGTGACGGCGAAGGAAGGCACGCAGGTCACGATCAAGGCCGAAGCGAGCGGCAAGCCCGCCCCGACCCTGTTCTGGCAGATTAAGCGCGAGGGCTCCGATTCGTGGGCCATCGTCGAAGAGGAGAACGGCCCCGAGCTGACCCTCACGATCGACGGAGAGAACAACGGCTCGGTTATCCGCGTCATGGCCATGAACGAGGCCGGGTTCGCTGAATCGGGCCTCGTGACCCTCGCCCTGGCTGAGGAACCGGCACCTGAGCCCGAGCCGAGCCCCGATCCGACCCCGGACCCCGCACCCACGCCTGATCCGACTCCGGACCCCGCGCCGACGCCCGATCCGACCCCGGACCCCGCACCCACGCCTGATCCGACTCCGGACCCCGCGCCGACGCCCGATCCGACCCCGGA
>JAHACW010000066.1 GCA_018375675.1 Actinomyces sp.
GTACACGAGCTTCTCCGGGTCCCACCAGGACGCGATCAAGAAGGGCTTCACCGCCCGCAAGGCTAAGGTTGAAGCGGCCGGCGGCGACGAGGAAGCGGTCGTGTGGGAGCTGCCCTACCTGCCGATCGACCCGCACGACGTGGGCCGCTCGTACGAGGCCGTGGTGCGCGTGAACTCGCAGTCCGGCAAGGGCGGCGTCGCCTACCTCATGTCGACGGCGCATGCCCTGGAGCTGCCTCGCCGTCTGCAGGTGGAGTTCTCCCGCATCGTCCAGCGCCACACCGACACCTACGGCGGCGAGATCAACGCGGCCACGCTGTGGCAGATCTTCGCGGACGAGTACCTGCCCACGAGTGCCGCTCCAGATCTGGAGCCGTGGGGCCGCTTCGAGATGCGCGCCTCGCAGGTCTCGTCGATCGACGACGAGCACGTCGAGCTCAACGCGACGCTCACGGACGGCGGCGAGACCGTCAAGGTGCAGGCCATGGGTACGGGCCCGATCGACGCCTTCGTCTCGGCGCTGCACGAGTTCGATCTTGATGTGCGCATCCTCGACTACTCCGAGCATGCGATGAGTCAGGGCCGCGATGCCCGCGCCGCCGCCTACGTGGAGGCTGCGGTCGACGGTCAGATCGTATGGGGCGTCGGCATCGACTCCTCGATCACGCGCGCGTCCTACAAGGCCGTCATCTCGGCGGTCAACCGAGCCCTGCGCTAAGCGCTCGCAGACAGATACGGTGAACCCCGGCCTCGTTGATGGAGATACGAGGCCGGGGTTCGTCGTGTCTTCAGGCGCGCTGTGCGGCCGGGATCGGGTTGGCCGCCAGGGCCTCAAGGGATCGACGCACCTGGCCGTCGAGGACGCGGGCGATACGCTCGGTGAGGATGTAGGGATCGGTGCTCATGCCGATTGCGAGCCACTGAGAGATGTGGCCGAGGATGGCAAGGGTGAAGTGGTCGGTGACGAACACTCGGTCGTCTTCGGTGACGGGCAGGTCGGCACTGTGCTGATCGACGATGGGTTCCATGACGGCGCGCAGCTGCTTGTGGAGGAAAATCTGCAGATCCTCCATGCCGATGGAAGAGAGGACGGAACGGGTCTCTTCGGGGTGGTTTTGCATCCATACAAACATAGCGAGCAGGCCATCGGACCAGTCCTCGTAGGTGGTGTGAGCGATGATCTGGTCGGCGACCTCGCGCTTGAAGACCCACACGGTGAGGTCGCGGATGTCGGAGAAGTGGTAGTAGAAGGCCTGGCGTGTCACGCCGGCAGTGCGCGTGATTCCGGAAACCGTCACCTTCGACAGTGGGACGGTCGTGAGGGCGTCGCGCAGGGCGCGTGCGAGCCGCTCTTTCGCATCGGGGTGGGGCATCAGTGATCCTCGGCGACAAGAAACAATGAGGTTACGTGCGAACTATACATGTAAATTCGCGGAGCTGCCTACTGCCTGTCTAGACAGAACTGACCAATCGTACAGCGAGGCCCTGGTCACGCGTCTAGGGATTGGTTGTCACGATTATGTTGCGGATATGCCCCAGGCCCCGGTCTCGTCGGAACGAGGCCGGGGCCTGGTGTGAGCTGCGTCTGCCCTCGTGCGGTTGGTGGGAATTACCGCATTACTTGGCGAGACGGCCGAGAGCCGGGGTGGTCTGGTCGGTCATGAGCACTCGCATGCGCGCAATCGCGAGCGAGGGGTTGACCTCCAGGCCGGAGAGCATCCACTGCGCCATGTGGGCGGTGGTTGCCAGTGCGAAGTGCTGGGCGACGACGTCGCGCGCCGTGGCCGAGGCGGAGCCGGGGAGGCGGGACTCGATGAGCTCCTGAATGTGGGAGGCGAGGAATGCCCACAGGTCGTTCGCCTCGATGGTCTTCATGGCGGCGGCGGTCTCGTCGCGATGGGCGTGCATCCACGTCATGGTCGCTTCGATGGCGTCGAGCCATTCTCCCGAACTGGTGGTCAGGTGCGCTGTGACTTCCTCGCGGAAAACCCAAGCATTGAGGTCGTTGAGGGAGTTGAAGTGGTAGTAGAACGCTTGACGGGTGACCCCGGCGGAGCGTGTCAGTGCGCTGACAGAGATCTTTGACAGCGGGGTCTGCGTCAGGGCCTGGCGCAGTGCGGTGCCAAGCTTTTCGCGGGCATCAATCGGCGGAGCCATTTGTTTCCTTCCTTCGACGGTTATGGGTAAACCATATCCAGTTACGAAGAAACTATCTACTCGAAAACCACTTGCCGGCTGTGTAACCGACCACGCTGTCAGTTTCTCATATATTGTTGACAGTGCACGCGGGGACGCTTGTCGATCAATGTGACAGCGCACTTCACAACAGATTTCGCGCCGTGCGATGCGGGGCGGGCCTCCTCTCCCAAGTCGCGCGGTCGTGACACAATGTTCGTGTGATGAAGTCCTATCGAGACGAGGCGATCGTCCTGCGCACCCACAAGCTGGGCGAAGCGGATCGCATCATCACGCTGCTGACCGCCGAACATGGGCAGGTGCGCGCCGTGGCCAAGGGAGTGCGCAAGACGACCTCAAAGTTCGGTGCGCGCGTCGAACCCTTCTCCGTCATCGACGCCCAGCTGCACCGCGGCCGCACGCTCGACACACTCACCCAGGTTGCCTCGATCGCCCAATACGGTGATGCGATCGCCGCCAACTACGACCTCTACCTCGCGGCCACCGTCGTCGTCGAAACCGCCGAGCGCCTCACCGCGGACGCGCACGACGGCACCCACTCCCAATATCTGCTCCTTCTCGGCGCCCTCAATGCCCTGGCGCGAGGCCGACACGACCCGACCCTCATTCGCACGTCCTACACGCTGCGCGCCCTCGCCCTGGCCGGTTGGGCGCCCTCCTGCTTCGACTGCGCCGTGTGCGGCGCCCAGGGGCCCCACTCCTCGTTCTCCATCCCCGACGGCGGCACCGTCTGCGATACCTGCCGCCCGCCCGGCGCCTCCTCGCCTGCGCCCGACACCGTCGCCCTCCTCGGCCAGCTGCTCAGCGGCGACTGGGAGCGGGCCGACCGGTGCGAACCCTACGCGCGCACCGAGGCCTCGGGCCTCATCTCCTCGTACACTCAATGGCATCTGGAACGTCGCCTGCGCTCGCTAAGCGTCATCGATAGGAGTCACCCATGACGGACCTGCGACCCACCCCCATGGACCGCGCCCCTCACGACCCCACCGCGCCGCTGCTCGGGCCCGGCCAGTGGCACTGTGAGGCGCCCGTCTTTCGAAAGGGCGAGGTGCCCGCGCACATCGCCCTCATCATGGACGGAAACGGGCGCTGGGCCAATAGCCGAGGCCTGGCGCGCACCGAGGGGCATCGGGCGGGGGAGTACGCCCTCATGGACACGATCGCCGGCGCCATCGACGCGGGCGTGCGCTACCTGAGCGTCTACACGTTCTCAACCGAAAACTGGAAGCGCTCGCCCGCCGAGGTCTCCTTCATCATGAACTATGCCTCCGACGTGCTCGCGCGGCGAACCGACCAGCTCGCCCAGTGGGGTGTGCACGTGCGGTGGAGCGGGCGCCGTCCCAAGCTGTGGAAGAGCGTTATCAATGCGCTGGAGAAGGCCGATCGGGCGACCTCACACTGCACAACCCTCGATCTGGTCATGTGTGTCAACTACGGAGGTCGGGCCGAGCTGGCTGATGCTGCCCGATCCATCGCCGAGGACGTCGCGGCTGGGCGCCTGAGCCCGCGCGGCGTCACCGAAAAGACGCTGTCACGCCACCTCTACCTGCCCGACGTGCCCGACGTCGACCTCATGATCCGCACGTCGGGGGAGCAGCGCTTGTCCAACTACCTGCTGTGGCAGATGGCGTATGCGGAAATGATGTTCGTCGACACCCCCTGGCCCGCGTTCGACCGCGAGGAGCTGTGGGGATGCCTCGAGGAGTTCGCCGGGCGCGACCGTCGCTTCGGCGGTGCGATCGACCGCGTCGCTCAGTCTTAGGCGTTGTCAGCTGCCAGTGCCGCGTCGACCGTGCGGCGCTTGCGGCGGCCCCACGCGATCTTCGCGACGATCAGCGCGATAATGAGTGCGAGACCCGCCCAGCCCCAGGGGGAACCGGCGACGGCTCGGATCGCCGCGGCGAAGACAGCGAGCGTGCCGAGGCCGTACAGCAGCGCCCACAGGACGCACCCCGGGATCATTGCGATCGTGTAGGTGCTCCAGCGCATGCGCACCAGGCCTGCGCCCGCGTTGACCGCCGTCTGGATGCCCACCGTCAGGAAGCACAGGGGAATGACGATGATGCCCCACTTGTCCAGCATGGCCGCACCCTTGCGGGGAACCGGGCCGTCGAACCAGCGGGCCATGGCGCCCAGGAAACCCTGCCGTCCCGTCGCCAGGACGGCACCCGAGGCTGCGCCGCGGGCCAGCCAGTAGGTCGCCTGCGCACGGAAGAGTACGACGAAGAAGAGGAAAACGAAGAGCCAGATACCCTCGCGTGCAAAGGCAGGGACCATGGAATCGATTCCGGCGGCGAACATGACACTCCCAGAGTGAGGCTAATTAAACAAAGCCTATCCTAACCTACGCAAGAGGCCTGGGAAAGCGTCGTCCGCCTCCCAGGCCTCGTCGTGACTGATATAGCCTCAGTAGGTCACTTCTTCGACTGGCACGAGCTGCATACCCCGAAGAGCTCCAGGGAATGCGAGACGTCTCCAAATCCGTGCGCCGCTGCGACCGAATCCACCCACGACTCGATCTGCGACTGCTCGATCTCCTCGGTGAAGCCGCACTCGCGGCACACTAGGTGATGATGGTGGTGGTGCGTCGTGCACGAGCGATATAGGGCCTCGCCGTCGGAGGAGCGTAGCGTGTCGACGCGGCCGTCATCTGCGAGGCTCTGGAGCGAGCGGTACACGGTCGCCAGGCCCACGCGCTGCCCCTGGACGTGCAGGTCCTCGAAGATCTGCTGAGCGCTGCGGAAGTCGCTGACGCGGGTCAGCTCATCGAGGACCGCCTGACGCTGCTTCGTCATGCGCTGCATGGTGTTCCCTTCGTCATGATGCGTCTGCGTGAGCGGGGAGTTCGCGCTCCGGATGCTGGTTGTGGCTGCGGGCTGCGCGAAGCCTGCGCACCCTGCGGATACGGTCCACAATAGCCCGGATCGTAAATCCGATCGCGTACAGGACGATCGCGCCGATAACGATGGTCGCACCGGGCGACAGATCGACGAAGTACGTCAGGGACAGCCCGCACGTGCAGATAATGACGCCGAGAGCCATCGCGATTCCCATCGTGGAGCGGAACGAGCGTGCTCTGAGCTGTGCGATGGCCACGGGGATGACCATGAGCGCGCTGACCAGGAGCGAGCCGACGACTCGCATTGCAACGGCCACGGTCAGTGCCGACAGGATCGCGATCAGCAGGGATAGCGTGCGCACGGGCAGCCCCGTCGAGCGCGCAAAGTCCTCATCGTTGGTCACCGAGAAGAGCGCGGGAGCCAGACCCATGCCGAGTGCCACGATCGCGATCCCGAGGAGCGTGATGAGCGTAATATCGCTCCATCGCACGGTCGAGATCGAACCGAAGAGGTAGGAGTTCAGCTGAGCGGAGGTGCCGCCCGCCAGGCCGATCAGGAGGACGCCGCCGGCGATGCCCCCGTAGAAGAGCATGGCCAGGGCCGTATCGCCGGACGTGCGACCGCTCTGGCGCACCAGCTCGATTGTGATGGCGCCCAGCAGGGAGATGATGACCGCTCCCGGGATCGCCCACGAGTCGGCGGGGCTCACGTTCGCAAACGTACCCGCCAGCCAGCCCAGCGCGACGCCGGTTAGAGAGATGTGGCCGATGCCGTCGCCGAGCATCGCCAGGCGCCGGTGGACCAGGTAGGTGCCGATGATCGGGGCGGTGAGGCCCACAATCAGGGCAGCGAGCAGCGAACGCTGCATCATCGGCGAGGACAGGAGGGTCGTCAGTGCGTCAATCATGTGTCACTCCCGTCTAGATTCCGCTCACGAGGCCGTGGTCGCCCACTGTTGGGCCGGGCTCGGTCGTGGGGTGGCAGTGATCGCCGCCGCCGTGATGCTGTTCGTGGTCGTCCTCGATGTGGGGAGGGCCGTCGTAGGAGACGTGACCCGCGTTGATGTGCAGCTCGCGGTCCAGGAGCGGGCCGAGTTCGCCCAGCTCGTGCAGGACGATGAGTATCGTCGTCCCCTCCGCCTTGGCGTCGGCGACGATCTGTGCGAGGCGCGCTCGCGATGTCGCGTCGATTCCGGCCATCGGCTCGTCCATGATGAGCAGCTCGGGGCGTCGCACGAGGGCGCGCGCGATGAGGACGCGCTGTGCCTGCCCGCCCGAGAGGATGTTGAGCGGGGAGTGGGCGCGGTGGGCCATGCCGACGCGTTCGAGGGCGGCCATGGCCTTCGCCGTGTCGCCCGGCAGCGCCCACAGGCGACGAGGCCCGAGCAGGCCGGATCGCACGACCTCGATCGCGCTGGCGCTAATCGCGCCGCCCGAGGAGATGCGCTGGGGTACGTAGCCGATCTTGTTCCATGGCACGCGTCGGCGCGTGGAAATCGAGCGACCGAAGAGCTGGGCGTCGCCGCTTGTGATGGGCGCGGTGCCCAGCAGGGCCTTCAGGGTCGTGGACTTGCCCGATCCGTTCGAGCCCGTGATCGCCACGGTCTGGCCGGCGGGGATGTCGAGCGAGATCCCGTGGAGGATCAGGTCCGTATCCCAGGCCACGTGCAGGTTGTCGAGACGCACGACGGCGGTCGCCTCCGCAAAGGAGGCTCCCGCCGTCGTGGGGTTGTCAGTCGTTGTCACTGGCAGTCGAGGGCTTTCGTCAGGGCGTCAATGTTGGAGTTCATCGTCGCGGCGTAGTCCTTGGATGCGTCGGTCTGGGACTCGATCGGGTCCAGGACGGCCGTCGTGATGCCGAGGTCGTCGGCCAGGGTCTGAGCGACCTTCGGATCGATGAGGGCCTCGGTGAAGATCGTCGTCACGCCCTGCTCCTTGGCGATCTGGGCGATTTCAGCCAGGTGCGCGGGGGAGGGGGAGGACTCGGGGTCGAGGCCGGAGATACCGACCTGGGTCAGGCCCGTGCGGTCCGCCAGGTAACCGAAGGCGGTGTGGGCGGTGACGAAGGTCTTGACCTTGCAGCTTGAGGTCTTGGTGACCAGGGTGTCGCTCAGGGTGTTGAGCTCGTCGGCCAGGGCCTTCGCGTTCGCCTTGTAGACGTCGGCGTGGGCGGAGTCAGCCTCGGCGAGCTTGTCGCCCACCAGGGTGGCGGCCTTCGCCATGCGGGTGGGATCCAGCCAGAAGTGCGGGTCCGCGCTCATGTCGTGGTGGTTCTCGTGGCCTTCGTGCTCGTGGCCCTCATGATCATGGTCGTGGGCTTCGGTCTCACCGGACTGGGCCTCGTCAGTGGCCTCTTCCTCGTCCTCGGCCGGGTGGTTCGCGTCGGTGCCGGCCTCAATCAGATCGGCTGCGGGGGAGACGTCGATGACGGTCTTGGGAGCCTGCTGCTCGATGGCCTCGTCAACGGCGCTCTGGAAGCCCGCGAGGTAGACGACCGCGTCCGCGGAGGACAGAGAGTCGACCATCTTGGGGGAGAGCTCGAGGTCGTGCGGCTCGGCACCGTCCGGGGTCAGGGAGGAAACGGAGACGTGCTCGCCGCCGATCTTCTCAGCCAGGTACTGCAGCGGGTAGAACGAGGCCATGACGGTCAGCTTGCCGTCCTTGGAGGAGCTGCCTCCGGACGCGTTCGGGGAAATGCAGGCGGACAGGGTGAGCGCTGTGGCAGCCGCGCACGCGGCAGCAAGGATTCTCTTCGACATGAAAATCATTCTCTTTAAAATTGAGAATCTTTGTCAAGTCAATCTTGGTGCGCGGACGGTCCTGATCTGGGGAATTATCTGACGCGTCCCGTTGAGCTGCGTACGATCAAATCGGGTGAAAAGACGTAGTCGGCGTGCGTAGGAGCGTAGTCGGCTGTGTTCAACGCCTCGAAGAGGGCGCGCACGGCGGATGCGACGATCGACTGCACGGGCTGATGAATTGTCGTCAGTGCCGGATCCAGGTGGCTCATGAGGAACGTGTCATCGAAACCGATGACCGAGATGTCGCCCGGGACCGACAGGCCAAGCGAGGAGATCGTGCGGATGGCGCCGAGGGCCTGAAGGTCAGAACCCGTGATGATCGCCGTCACGCCGCGCTCCAGGAGGGCGTGCGTGTAGGCGGCTGCGGCCTCGTACGTGTAGAAAGTCTCCTCGATGATGGGGGAGTGGTCTCCGATCAGCTCGCCCATCACCTGCGTGAACGCCTCGGCCTTGCGCAGTGCCGGGACGATGTGCGTGCGGCCGGTGAGAAGCGCGATGCGCGTGTGACCCAGCTCGTGCAGGTGGGTGACCGCGGCGCGAATACCGAGGGAATCTCCGGTGGAAAAGTCGGGGGCCGGGACCTCGGGGCGTGCGCCGTTGATCGTGACGAAGGGGATGCCGCGTGCGGCGGCGTCGTGATAGGGGGAGAGGTCGGATAGGAGGTCCGCGTGCCTGCCGGAGACGAAGATGAGCCCGCTGACGCGGTGATCAATAAGCGAAGAGAGGTGGTCGAACTCGGACGTCGCGCCCGGCGTCTGCGTGCGGATGAGGGCGATGCCGCCTGCGCGGGAGATCTCCTCTTGAAGGTGATGGGCAAAGGAGGCAAAGATCGGGTTCGTCAGCTCCGGCACGATAACGCCGATCGTCGGAGTGCTCGGCGTGTGTTCACTGGGTGGACGGTCGTAGCCCAGCTCATCAATCGCCGTCAGGACCCTGCGGCGCGTGTCTTCGGAGACCTGGCCGACGCCGTTGAAAACGCGTGAAACAGTTGCGGTCGATACGCCCGCATGGGCCGCAATATCGGCCATGCTTGTACGATTTTTGGTCATCGGCTCAACTCTCCTTTGGGTGTCCGAGTGCAGCTGTTTCCCTACAAATGTAACAGCTTGCACACAATTGCGAAAATTGTTGCAGAAACAAAATCGGGCGTATTACAGTGACTCTGTAGCAGGTCGCTGATGGAGGCGACCCGCCTGACCAACACAGGAGTAATAATGCGACGTGGCATCGCAGCGCTCGGCGTCCTCGCGGCGGCTACCGCCCTGGCCGCCTGCAACAACGGCACGACCTCTTCCTCGACCTCCTCGGACAGCGCGAGCACCGACGCTGTGGCGACCCTGACGATCTGGGCGGATGACACCCGCTTCTCCCAGGTTGAGCACCTCGCCGAGGACTTCACCACCAACACCGGCGTGAAGGTCAACGTCGTGCAGAAGTCTGAAGCCGACATGGACACCGAGTTCACTACCCAGGTGCCCACCGGCAACGGCCCCGACCTGATCGTCATGGCCCACGACAAGCTGGGTGCACTCGTCGCTAACGGCGTCGTCGCCCCCGTGGACCTGGGCGAGGCCAAGTCCAACTTCGCAGACGTCGCCGTCAAGGCCGTCACCTACAACGGCCAGACCTACGGCGTCCCCTACGCCGTTGAGTCCGTCGCCCTGGTGCGCAACAACGCCCTCACCAAGGACGAGCCCAAGACGTACGACGATATGATCGCCTCCGGTAAGACCACCGGCGTCGAGTATCCCTTCATCATCCAGATGGGCGACAAGGGCGACCCGTACCACTTCTACGGCTTCCAGACCTCCTTCGGTGCCCCCGTCTTCAACACCAACGCTGACGGCGAGTACACCTCCGAGCTGGCCATGGGTGGCTCCGGCGGCACCGACTTCGCAAACTGGCTGAAGGCTCAGGCTGACGCGAAGGTGTTCTCCCCGTCCATCACGGGCGACATCGCCAAGCAGGCCTTCCTCGACGGCAAGGCTGCCTACACGGTGACCGGCCCCTGGAACGTCGCCGCCTTCCGCGAGGCCGGCATGGACGTCTCCGTCCTGTCGATCCCCTCCGCTGGCTCCCAGGCTGCGCAGCCCTTCGTTGGCGTCCAGATGTTCTACCAGAGCGCCAAGTCCGCCAACCCGGTCGCTGCCAAGCAGTTCTTCAACTACCTGGCCACCCCCGAGGCTCAGGAAGAGATGCAGAAGCTCGGCGGTCGCGCCTCCGCGATGCCTTCGGTCGCTGCCAAGTCGGATGACCAGGACATCAAGGACTTCGCGAAGGTTGCTGAGTCCGGCGCTCTCGCCCCGGCGATCCCCGCGATGGGCTCCGTCTGGAACTTCTGGGGCCAGACCGAGGCCAACATCGTGAGTGGCACCGAGACCCCGGCCGAAGGCTGGGCGACCATGGTCACCAACATCAACAACGCGATCGCCTCCAAGTGATCGAACCCGCCGGTTGCATAGCGACTGGCACCCCGCTCGCCTGAGGCGAGCACCCAGCCTCGCACCCGCCCGCGTCCCACGCGGCGGGCGGGTGCGAGGCCCACAAAACGCTCGCGCCGCAGTGCGGCGCACTCGCACCCCCGGGTGCTTTCCGACCCGCCACCAGGCGGGTATCGTCGCAATGACGCGCAAACTGCGCACGTGTGGAGGACACGATGTCTGAGCCAGCGAAGGCTGCAGAAAAGAAAAAAGAGGCGCGCACTGCCTCTCACGCTAGCGAAGTGACCAGGCCCGGTTTCTTCGTCAAACTTGTCCTGATGATGCTCATCGATGCCCTGGGAATCTACGGCATGTTCACCGCCTACCTGGTGAAGTCCTGGACGGTTCTCGCCGTCCTCGCCGTCCTGCTTCTCGCGGTCAACTGGGTCTACTTCTCCAAGCGGACTATTCCCGCGAAGTACCTCGTTCCCGGCATGGTCTTCCTGCTCATCTACCAGGTCTTCGTCATGGGGTACACGGGCTACGTGTCCTTCACGAACTACGGTCAGGGGCACAACTCCAGCAAGGATGACGCCGTCGCCTCGATCCTGCAGGCCTCCGAGCAGCGCGCCGAGGGTGCGCCGA
>JAHACW010000067.1 GCA_018375675.1 Actinomyces sp.
AGGATCTCGCGTGCACCAATGCCTTCAATAACTGCCACGTCATTCTCCAATCGATGTTGTTGCGTGGAAGCGGTCAGTACAACGGTAATACGGACCGCCATATGTGGTCACCCCCGGCGAGGGGGACGTTGTGGTTTTTGGGGCTATCAGCCCCGGTTGTGCGCCCGGACAAGCGACATTAGTCCCTGCCAGAGGCGCTGTGAGCGAATACTCACAACCCTCAGTGGCCGCCGCCACCCAGGAGCGCGGCCGCGGGATCGTCCTTGGCTCCGGACACGGCGTCACCGAAGAGGGGCATAGTCGGCGCCTGGCCTCCACCCAGGGAGGGCTGAGCGAAACGCGGATTAATCTGCGCGTTCGCTGCACCGCGGGCCTGCTCGAGGGTCGCGTTCATGGCTGACACGGCCGCCGGGTTAGCCTGAGCGAACTGGCTGAGCTGCTGATTCAGGAGCAGGGAACGCACGGTCGCGCGCGTGCCGCGCCCGATCACGGGTACCTGAGCGCCGGTCTGCGTCGCAGCCTGCTCAAGAGCCTGGTCGATCTGCTCGTCGGTCACACCGAGACCTACTGAATCGGCCACGGCCGCGAGCTGAGGCTCGTTGATCAGGCGAACGCGCACCTCATACGCATCAATGGTGGACTTTCCAGCCGTCACTGCGGCGATCTGGCTCACCGCCTCGTTAACTTCCGCGATGCTGTAGTTGCCGTTGTTGGTGCTGACGGCAGCGCCGGGATGGGCGGAACACGCCCCCATTCCCAGTCCTGCGGCCACAATCAGGGCGGCGGTGGCGAGCTGGCGTGTGTAGCGCACGAGCGTTCCTTCCTCAGATGTGTTGCGACGCAATAGGACCAGTGTATTCCACCACAGGCACTACTCGCCAAAAGGCACAAGAATCTTGGTCACCAAAGTCTCCACCCACTCCAGGAGCGGACCGTCGGTGAGCGGGGAACCGCCGACTCGCGAGGTGAGCGGCAGGGGCACGAGGACCTGGCGAACCGCGGCCTTGATGACGGTTCCAGGATGCAGGCGCTTGAGGCGCATGACCTGGGAATCGCGCAGCTCGACGGGCGAGACACGCAGGTACTTGCCCTGCGTGACAATCTCGGCGATCCCGGCGCGGCGCACAACTTCGCGCAGCCGTGCGACGGCGAAGAGCAGGTCGACCTGGGGCGGGATCGGACCGTATCGGTCGACGAGTTCCTCGCGCACATCGGCCTCCTGCTCAGGCGTGGAGATGGCCGCGATCTTGGCGTAGACCTCCAGGCGCAGGCGCTCGCCGCGCACGTAGCCGTCGGGAATGTGCGCATCGACCTGCAGGTCCATGCGCACGTCCGTCTTTTCGGTGGGGGCGTCGCCTCGGTAGGCGGCGACAGCGTCGGAGACCATGCGCACGTACAGGTCGAAGCCAACTCCCTCGACATGGCCGGACTGGGCCCCTCCCAGGAGGTTACCGGCGCCTCGGATCTCGAGGTCGCGCTGAGCGACGGCCAGGCCGGCTCCCAGCTCGGTGTTGGCGGCGATCGTCTTGAGGCGCTCGTGGGCGGTCTCGGTGAGCGCCTTGTCGCCCGGGTAGAAGAAGTACGCGTAGGCGCGTTCGCGGCCTCGCCCGACGCGCCCACGCAGCTGGTGGAGCTGAGACAGGCCGAAGATGTCGGCACGGTCCACAATGAGCGTATTCGCGTTGGAGATATCCAGGCCGGTTTCGACGATAGTCGTGCACACGAGCACGTCGAACTCGTGGTTCCAAAAATCCTGAATGACGGCCTCGAGCTGATGCTCGTTCATCTTGCCGTGCGCGGTTCGCACGCGCGCCTCGGGCACCAGCTCGGTGATGTGGGCGGCGACCGAAGAGATCGAGTCGACGCGGTTGTGCACGTAGAAGACCTGGCCGTCGCGCAGGAGCTCGCGTCGGATCGCGGCGCTAACCTGGGCGTCCGTGTAGGCGCCGACGAAGGTGAGGACCGGCTGGCGTTCCTCGGGCGGGGTCTGGAGGATCGACATCTCGCGAATGCCGGAGATCGCCATCTCGAGGGTACGCGGGATCGGTGTGGCGGACATCGACAGGACGTCCACGTCGGTGCGCAGGGCCTTGAGCGTCTCCTTGTGCTCGACGCCGAAGCGCTGCTCCTCGTCGATGATGACGAGGCCGAGCTTCTTGAACGAAACCGTGCCGGTCAGCAGCGAGTGGGTGCCGATGACCAGGTCAACCTCGCCCGAGGCCAGCCCCGCCTTGACCTCCTCGGTTTCCTTCGGGGTCGAGAAGCGCGAGAGCGTACCGATGCGCACGGGGAAGCCGGCGTAGCGCTCGGCGAAGGTCTCTGCATGCTGGGTGACCAGCAGGGTCGTGGGCACAAGGACGGCGGCCTGGTAGCCGTCCTGGATGGCCTTGAAGGCAGCGCGCACGGCGATTTCGGTCTTGCCGTAGCCGACGTCGCCCGTGAGCAGGCGATCCATGGGCACGGGCTTTTCCATGTCGGCCTTGACCTCGTCGATGGTGACGAGCTGGTCGGGGGTCTCGACGTAGGGGAAGGCGTCCTCGAGTTCGCGCTGCCAGGGGGTGTCGGGGCCGAAGGCGTGGCCCTTGGTCTGCTGGCGCACGGCGTACAGGCGGATGAGTTCCTTGGCGACCTCGTTGACGGCTTTCTTGGCGCGGGCTTTGGTCTTGGCCCAGTCGGCGCCACCCATCTTCGTCAGCGAGGGCTCGTCGGATCCGGTGTACTTCGAGATCTGGTCCAGCGCGTCGGTAGGCACGAAGAGGCGGTCGGCGGGCTGGCCACGCTTGGAGGGCGCGTATTCGATGACCAGGTAGTCGCGCGTCGAGGCGGCGTCTCCGCGGCCGATCGACCGGGAGACCAGCTCGATGAAGCGTCCGATGCCGTGCTGGTCGTGGACGATATAGTCCCCGGGGTGCAGGGTCAGCGGGTCGACGCCCTTGCGCCTGCGCGAGGGCATGCGCCGCATGTCGCGCGTGGATGCGCCCGCTCGCCCGGTGAGGTCGCCTTCGGTGAGGATCGCGACCTTGAGGTGGGGCGCGACGAAACCGACGCCGGCCTGCGCGGTCGTAATGGTCACGAGGCCGGGGTCGGGGCGCGCTTCCACGTTGTCCGCGAGCGCGGCCGGGCACGAGGCGTCGGTGAGGATGGAGCGGATACGTCGGCCCGGGCCGGGGCCTTCGGTGGTGACGACGATGCGCCAGCCGTCGCGGGCCAGGTCGGTGAGGTCGGCGGCGGCTCGGGCGAAGTCTCCGCGGTAGGGGTGCACGTCGCGGGCACCCACGCGCATGAGGGTGGGTGAGACGACGACGGGCGTGGGGCCGTCCGCTGAGGGTGAGTCGGCCTCGTCGATCGCGGAGGCTAGGTCGGCGGGCGGCAGGTCGGTGAGCTCCCACCAGGGGCGCGTCCCACTCCCCCACAGGTCGGACAGGTCGAGGAACGAGGCCTTGGAGGCCTCGAGCGGGGTGTCTGCTCCCCCGGCGGCGGCGCTCCACGCGGCGGCGAGGAACTCCTCGGTCGTGGCGACGAGGTCGGCGGCGCGGGCGCGGATGCGTTCGGGGTCGGAGGCGAGGATCGGCGAGCCCGCGGGCAGCAGGTCGAGGAGTGATTCCATGCCGCCCACGAGGATGGGTGCGAGGGATTCGATGCCGGGTGCGGCGATTCCTTCGGCGGCGAGGCTGAGCATCTCGGCGGCGCCGGGAAGGCGGTCGGCGGCCTCGCGGGCTCGGGCACGTACGGCCTGGGTGAGGAGAAGCTCACGGCAGGGGACGGCCCACAGGCCGTCGGCGGCCTCGCCGAGGGTTCGCTGGTCGGAGACGGAGAAGGCGCGGATGTCGTCGACCTCGTCCCCCCACAGCTCCACGCGCAGGGGGTGGGGTTCCTGGGGCGGGAAGACGTCGAGGATGCCACCGCGCACACTCATCTGGCCGCGGCCTTCGACCATGTCGACGCGCTCGTAGCCGAGCTCGGCCAGGCGATTCGTGGTCTCGGTCAGGTCCAGGATGTCGCCGGTGCGCACGCGCACGGGTTCGAGGTCCGCCAGGCCGGAGATGATCGGCTGGAGGAAGGCGCGGATGGGGACGACGAGGACCGACATCGGACCGGCGCTGTCGTCTCCCTTGATCGGGTGGACGAGGCGGCGCAGGACGGCGATGCGACGCGCCATCGTGTCGACCTGGGGCGAGAGTCGCTCGTGGGGCAGGGTCTCCCACGCGGGCAGCATGGCCACGCCCGGGATCCACGAGGCCAGGGCGTTGGTCAGCGATTCGGCGTCACGCCCGGTGGCCGTCAGGACGACGAGGGGCGTGGCCGCGCGCGAGGCGACGGCCGCAAGGAGTGGCGGCCGGATGCCGACGGGCGCGACGATCGTGCCGGAACGGCCGGCTTCGACGGAGTCGATGGCCGTCTCGATCGCGGGATCGGTGGTGATGTCCGGGAGGAGTCCGGTGAGTAGCACGCGCTGCCTTTCGCGGTGAGGGTGCGCGGCGACGCCCAGGGGCGCCGCCTCGATCAGGACCCGGTGTGCAGGGCCATCTGGGTGGGGGCGAATCCCTTGGTCACGATATCTTCGACGACGTCGGCGGCCTGCTCGAAGGTGACGTCCCAGTCGGGGCGTTCCTTAGCGGGCAGGGTGGCGAGCACGTAGTCGGCGGGGTCCATGCGCCCCGGCGGGCGGCCCACGCCGATGCGCAGGCGAGCGTAATCGCGCGTGCCCAAGTGCTGGCTGAGGGACTTCAGGCCGTTATGGCCGCCCTCTCCCCCGCCGATCTTGAGGCGCAGCGTGTGCGCGGGCAGGTCCATGTCGTCGTGGATGACGAGGATGCGCGAGGGCTCAATCTTGTGGAAGGCGGCGAGCGCGCTGATCGGACCGCCGGAGGTGTTCATGTAGCTGTCGGAGCGCGCGAGAATCACGCGGGGTCCGGGCACGCCGCCGGGGCCGATCCCTAAGCGAACGTCGGCCGTGTGCGTGCGCGAGCGGTGCGAGGTGAGGGTCGCGCCGCCGCGCGAGGCGAGCACGTCGAGGGTCAAGTACCCGACGTTGTGTCGGGTGGAGGCATACTGCGCGCCGGGGTTACCTAACCCGACGACGAGCCACGGTCCGTCAGTCGTCATACTCCGATTGTGCCACCCGCGCCGAGAGCATGTCCCACTGGGGGGCGTCCTCGACGACGGGGGCTGCCTCACGTCGAGATGTGGCCCACGCGTCTGCGAAGAGCTGTGCCCACTTGGTGTAGGCCGCCGAATTCGGGTGGAAGAAGTCCGCCGCGTGGTACGCGAACGTGTAGGTCGGCAGGGAGTATTCCTGGGTGAGGGAGCGCAGATCGACGACGTTCGCGTCGCTCTCGGAGACGGCGGCCGCGATGCGGTCGGACATGTCTTGCGCACGGCTTTCCTGAGGCATGATGCCGAAGGACGGGATCGTGGAGACGAGGGCGTTCGCGGGCAGGGCGGCGAGGACTCGACGCAGGCGCTCTTCGAACTGACCGGGGGCCATGTCCTCGGTCATGACGTCGTTGCCGCCGATGGTGAGCGTCACCAGGTCGGGGCTGTAGGGGCCGTCCAGCAGGCCCAGGCCGCGCATCTGCGGGATCTGGGTGAGTTCGACAGACTCGATGGTCGCGCCCGACAGGGAGAGGTTGAGCAGGAGAACCTCGCGGTCCAGCTGGGCGTTGATGGCCGAGGCGAGGCGTGCCGGGTAGGACTCGGTGACGCGCGATGCGCCCACGCCCTGCACGGAGGAGTCGCCGAGGGAGACGATCAGGTAGGGACGCTCACCTTCGGGATGCTCGTCGAGCTCGCGCAGGCGGTCCAGGGTCGCCAGATTGTGGTTCTCCCACGCCTTGCGGTAGTCACCGCGCTGGGAATCCAGCCGCAGGAGGCGTCCAATGGCCAAGCCGCCGCCGAAGAGGCTCGCGCCGCCGGCTGCCGCGCCCGCTACCTGCCATGCTCGTTTGCTGATCCCCATCGGAATGTCCTTCCCTCGTATCTACTGATGCTCAGTGTAACGAGGCCGGGGCCGGTGCTTCAAATGCTGAAGCACCGGCCCCTCGGATTGTCTCAGATCGCTCAGTCCAGGCGTCCGGCGGGAGCGCCCGGGAGGGATCGGATGAAGTGGGGAGGCTCCCAGCCGCGCTCCGCGTAGGCGGCCGCGACGGCTCGCGCAACCCCCTCCACGGCGTGCGCGTCGACGAGTGCGATCGCGCTTCCGCCGAAGCCACCGCCCGTCATGCGCGCGCCATGCGCGCCCGCAGCGCGGGCAGCCTCCACGGCCACATCCAGCTCCTCACAGGAGACCTCGTAGTCGTCGCGCAGCGAGTCGTGCGAATCGTTCAAGAGAGCGCCCGCGACCGCCAGGCGCACGCCCTCCAGCGGCCCCTCGTCGAGAAGCTCAATGAAGGCGCGCGTGCGCGCGATTTCGGAGACGACGTGGCGCGTGCGGGCGGCCAGGCGCTCGTTGCCCAGCGCAGCCGTGGCCTCGTCCAGATCCTCAACGTCCACGAGCTGGCCCACTCCCAGGATGCGCGCCGACTCCTCGCAGTCCGCACGGCGCGACCCGTACTGGCCGTCCGCCAGCGAATGCTTGGCACGCGTATCGATGACGAGAAGCTCGAGGCCGACCGCGCTCAGGTCGAAGGGAACCTGGCGCGTCGACATGTCGCGGCAGTCGAGGGCCAGCGCATGGCCCTCGCGGCAGCGCAGGGAAGCGGTCTGATCCAGGCCACCCGTGTTCGCGCCCGCCACCTGGTTTTCCGCGGCGCGCGCGGCATCCACGAGCACCTTGCGCCCCTCGTCGTTGGGGGCCTCGATCGTGCCCGCCAGGCCGAGGGCGCATACCTCGTCGAGGGCGACCGCGGTAGCACACTCGAGCGCGGCGCTCGACGAGAGGCCACCTCCCAAGGGCACGCACGACCACAGGGCCGCGTCAAAACCGGGCAGCGGCCCAAATCCAGCCTGCTCGAGAGCCCACGCGACGCCCGCGAGATACGCGGTCCAATGGTTCGTCACCTCGCCGGGGGTCCCCTTCGGGCCAATCACGTCGAGATCGAGGACGTCGATCGCCTCGCGGGTCTGCGGCGAAATCAGGCGAATCGTCCGATCCTCGCGCGGCGACAGCGCCACGTAGGCGCGGTGCGGCAGAGCGATCGGAACGCACGGACCGCCGTTGTAGTCCACGTGCTCGCCAATGATATTGACGCGCCCGGGCGCGCTCCACACGCCCCGAGGCTCGTAGCCAAACGCGTCACGGAACAGGTCTGCGGCCTGCGCGGCCCCTTCATCGGGAGTAGCCGCGTCGGCCCACACGAGATCAGTCACAAGTTCCTCCTTGGTCTCACTTCCTCAAGGCTACGTGAACGCCCTCACACCCTTCAAGCGCTACGGCCTCATCGCTGGCACGCCGACACCCGGTACAGTGGAGCCACCACAACCGCGACACAGGCAGGCCCCATGTTCCTCCCCCAACGACTCCCCGGCCAGGACTGGCTCGGCGTCGTCGTCGCAATTCCCGAACCGTGGGTCACACAGCTCACCAACCTGCGCCTTCGCCTGGGAGACCTTGCGGGATCGCGCATCCCCGCGCACATCACGCTCATGCCGCCGACCCCCGTCGCACGCGAGGCTCGCGCCGAAGTCATCGATCACCTGCGCTCCATCGCCTCGAGACACTCCCCCTTCCGCGTCACCCTGTCGGGCACCGATTCCTTCCGCCCCGTCTCCAACGTCGCCTTCATGACGCTGGCCGAAGGCGCCTCCGACTGCACGGACCTCGCCGAGGAGATCCGCTCCGGCCCCCTCGACCACGAGACGCGCTTTCCGTATCACCCTCACGTGACTCTGGCACAGGACGTGGACGACATCGCCCTCGATCTTGCGCTCGATATCGGCGCAACCGTCGAGGCCTCCTGGATCGTTCCTGGATTCCGCCTGGACCGCATCGACCCCTCGGGCATCTACTCCTCGATGGCACTGTTCGACTTCGACGCCTCCGGGCACTGACTTCCTGCCAGGCTGTCGCCCGCTCTTTTCACCGCCCGCTTTCCGCGCGGCAGGATCCCTGTCTGCCCGCTTATCGCGCGCTGCCGTTCCGGGCACCGAATGGCCCGGCCGTGGGGCCGGGCTGCGCCGTGGGCGGCGGCCCGCCTCATTGATGGTGTTGCTTGTGGCTCCGCTGGTGTTCCGGGCGCCGGCGGGCCCGGCCGCCCACGAGATCGCCACACGCGAGCTTCGCTCGGAGTGGTCGATCTCGAAGCCCGCCCGTGCCCTCCGGGCCCTCCGGCGCCCTCCACACCAGTGGGACCTGGTGTGCTGACGCGTGCTTGTGCGTCGTCTCGAAGCCCGGCCAGGCCCCGCCACCGCCCACGGGCACCGCAGCCAGGCCTTCCGGTCCCTCCGGCGCCCTCCACACCGGCGCTCTCCTTACTGCGAGTAGCCAGCCCAAGCCACACCACAATCTGCAAGCACCGCCAGGACCCACAGCCCCATCTTCGGGGCATTATCCGGATAGGTTGCGCGCACGCGGATAGGTTATGCACATCCGGATAGGTTATTAAGCTATCCGGATGTTCATTACCTATCCAGATGTTCGTTACCTATCCGGATGTTCGTTACCTATCCGGATGTTCGTTACCTATCCGGATGTGTATTGACCCCGGGACCGCCCCACCAATTTCGCATGCAATTCCCCCACGACTATTTCAAATTATGAATTCAGATCGTTGGAATTGCAACGTTTTCAGACTTTGTTGAACCTTCACACAATTGAATTGCATGCGAAAGTTTGGGGCGGGCGACGATGATGACTACGGGTGCGCCACAGACGACGGCTGCGCCACAGACGACGAACACACCGCATACACGAAAGGCCGCGGCCCGGGAAGGACTCCCAGGCCGCGGCCTCGTCGTTACAACGTCAGATCTCGTAGGTTACCGAGACCGGCGCATGATCCGAGAAGCGCTCCGCGTACTCGTCGGCACGGCCGATCTCGAAGGAACGCGCGCGCTCGCCCAGGGCGGGCGTCGCGTACTGGTAGTCGATGCGCCAGCCTGCATTGTTGACGAAGGCTTGCCCGCGCCACGACCACCACGAGTAGGGTCCCTGCACGTCGCCGGCCAGGTCGCGCACCGTGTCGCGCCAGCCTTCCTCCACCCACTGATTGAGGAAGGCGATCTCCTCGTCGAGGACACCGGCGCGCTTGTTGTGGTTCGGCTTCCAGTTCTTGATGTCGGCCTCCGAGCGCACAACGTTGAAGTCGCCGCACACGAGGGAGGAGATGCCGCCGGCGGCCTCTTCGGCAATCAGCTCTGCCATCCGCGCACCGATGCGGGGCAGGTGCGCCATCTTGGCCTCCTGCTTGGGGGTATCCTTCTCGCCCGAATGGAAGTACGCAGAGACGACGCGCACGGGGGTGTCACCACCCTCGGGACGCACGACGGCCTCGAGCCAACGGCCCGAATCCACGTCCGTCTCAGCATCGTCGAGGATCAGCCGGGGCTCACCCTCCAGGACCGCACGCCCGCGTCGCACGGCTACGCCCACGCCCGCACGACCCTTGATACGGCAGGGAACCCACACGCTCTCCCAGGCCTCGCCCATGATCTCGCGGGAGATCTCCTCGGGCGCACGCACCTCCTGCATGAGCAGCACGTCCGTATCGGACCCCTCCAGCCAGTCGAGGAAGCCGCGCTTGTGGGCGGCGCGGATGCCGTTCAGGTTCACGGTGGTCACCGTCAGAGTCATCGTTTCTCCTTAACAAGAGTTTTCTTCAGTCTAGAGGAACAAGAAGGCGCGGCGAGGAATGGACATCCTCACCGCGCCTCCGCTGCGTTCGCGCGCGACCTCCACGTTTGCCAAGGCCACACGCGCCTGTCAGTTCGCGCTGATTCCCGCCTGGCGTTCGGCAGCCTCGACGACGTTCGTTACGAGGAGCGCCCGGGTCATCGGGCCAACACCGCCGGGGTTGGGGCTGAGCCAGCTGGCCACCTCATCCACGCCGTCTGCAACGTCACCCATCAGGCGAGCCTTGCCATCCTCACCCTGCACGCGGCTCACGCCGACGTCGAGGACGATAGCGCCGGGGGCCACCATGTCGCGAGTGATGATCCCCGCGGATCCCGCCGCCGCCACGATGACGTCGGCACGGCGCACGTGATCAGCCAGGTCAGTCGTGCCCGTGTGGCACACGTCGACCGTCGCGTTGACCTCCTTGCGCATGAGCAGCAGGCCAATCGAACGACCCACGGTCACACCTCGACCGATGACGCACACGTTCTTGCCGGCCAGGTCGATCCCATGGCGTTCCATGAGCTCGATGACCGCACGCGGCGTGCACGGCAGAGGCGAATCGATGGGACCCGAGCCTCGCAGCACGAGACGCCCGAGGTTCATCGGATGCAGGCCGTCCGCATCCTTCGCGGGGTCGATACGCTCCAGGACGGCGTTCGTATCGATTCCGCGCGGCAAGGGCAGCTGCACGATGTAGCCCGTGCAGGCAGGGTCCGCGTTGAGCTGATCGATCGCGGCCTCCACCTGCTCCTGCGTCGCGTCGGCGGGCAGGTCCACGCGGATCGACTCGGCGCCGATCTGCGCGCAATCGCGGTGCTTGCCAGCAACGTAGGCGACGGACCCGGGGTCCTCGCCGACGAGGATCGTGCCGAGGCCCGGGACGACCCCGGCCTCGCGCAGACGATCAACACGCTCCTTCAGCTCCGCCTTAATAGCGGC
>JAHACW010000068.1 GCA_018375675.1 Actinomyces sp.
ACCGATACCAACAGCAACATCGAGGGGGACGGAGAGCGCCACGGGCGTCGCCATCTTGTCTCGGACAATCGCTTCGAGCGCCGTGGCCTCTCCCGGGGCGACCTCGAGAAGCAGTTCGTCGTGGATCTGCACGAGGAGGCGCGACTTCAGGCCGGCCTCGGACAGAGCATCGACGACGTTCATCATGGCGATCTTGACAATGTCTGCGGCGCTGCCCTGGATCGGGGCATTGAGGGCGGCGCGCTCGGCCATCTCGCGGCGCTGGCGGTTCGAGGAACGCAGGTCGGGCAGGTAGCGGCGTCGCCCGAACATCGTCTGGGTGTAGCCGTCGGCACGCGCCTGGGCGACGAGGCCCTCGAGGTAGTCGCGGACCTTTCCGAAGCGCTCGAAGTAGCGGTCGCGCAGGGCCGCGGCCTCGGGCACGGGAATACCAAGCTGAGCGGCGAGGCCATACGACGACAGGCCGTACGCGAGGCCGTAGGAGGTCGCCTTGATGCGCGACCGCTCCTCGGCGCTCACCTCGGCAACCGGGGTTCCGAAGACCATGGACGCCATCGTGCGGTGCAGGTCCTCCCCGGAATTGAAGGCCTCGATGAGCACCTCATCGCCGGACAGGTGCGCCATGAGGCGCATCTCGATCTGCGAATAATCGGCGCTCATGAGCGACTCGAATCCCTCACCAGCGACGAAGGCGCCGCGAATTCGCATACCGTCGGCACTGCGCGCGGGGATGTTCTGCAGGTTCGGATCGGAAGACGCGAGGCGACCCGTGGCCGCAGCAACCTGGGAGAAGGTCGTGTGGATGCGTCCGTCGGAGGCGACGGTCGCAGACAGGGAGTCGACCATCTGCTTGAGCTTGATGCGGTCACGATGGGTAAGCAGGAAACCGAGGAAGTCGTGCCCCGCTCCCCCCTCGTCGGAGGTCTTCGCGTGTAGGTCCGCCAGGGCCTCGGCATTCGTCGTGTACCCAGTTTTCGTCTTCTTCGTCTTAGGCAAGCCGAAGTGATCGAAGAGCAGCTCCTGGAGCTGCTTGGGACTCGACAGGTTGACCTCGCGTCCCGCCGCGGCCCACGCTCCCTCACGCGCGGCATCGACGGCCTTGCCGAGCTCGTCGGAGAGTCCATCGAGCACGGCCGTGTCCGCCGCGATGCCGATATCTTCCATCTGGCCGAGCAGGATCGACAGGGGCATTTCCATATCGGTGAGCAGCGCGGCCTCGGAGCTTTCTTCGAGGCGAGACCTTAGCGTGTGCGCGAGCGGGTGCAGGTGGGCGGCCAACTTCCCGGCGCGCACCTGGGCCGCGCTCGGGCCAGCTCCCATGTCACCGAGATCGAAGAGAGCCTCAGAGTCGCCTTCCTCTTCCTCGATCACGACGCCAAGCACACGCGAGAGCACATCCTCCAGCTTGTGGGAGCGCTGATCGGGATGCGCGAGGTACGCCGCCAGCATCGTGTCGAACTCGACGCCGCCAAGCGTCCAGCCGCGCGACGCGAGCGCATGACGCGCGCCCTTCGCGTCGTGCACGATCAGGGACGAGGCCGTGGCGAGGACCTCGGCGAGCGCTTCCTCCTGTGTGGGACTCAGTTCGACGGGGTCGATCACGAGCGCCTCGTTGTCAGAGGCAAGAACAAGGCGGGTGACCTCGCCACGAGTCGGCCGCATGTCACCCTCAACGAGGACGGCGAGCGGCGAGTGGGCGCGAGCCCACTGGGCAATGTCGCAGGAAGCATCCACGAGGGACACTGAGATCTCGACCTCGACTACAGCCTCGGGCACCTCGTCGACGGGCCCCTCCCCCATGCCGATGCCAGCGACCTCGCGCACCTTCTGACGCAGACGGCCGAACTCGAGAGAATCAAAGAGACGATCGATGGCGGCGACATCCGTGGGGCGGCGGGCCAGATCACTGGGCGACACCTCAAGGTCCATGTCGGTAAGCAAGCGATTAAGGCGGCGGTTGCGCACAACGTCATCCATGTGTTCACGCAGGGCCGCTCCGCGCTTTCCACCGATCTCGTCGGCCCGCGCCAAAAGGTTGTCCAGGCCGTCGTACTTATTGATCCACTGTGCGGCGGTCTTGGGGCCGACGCCCGGAACGCCGGGCAGGTTATCCGAGGTCTCACCCACGATTGCGGCAATCTCGGGATAACGGTGCGGCGGTACGCCGTACTTCTCCTCCACCGCCTGCGGAGTCATGCGGCGGAGATCACCGGGACCCGTGCCCGGGTACAGCACCGTGACGTTGTCAGTCACCGTCTGGAAAGAGTCGCGGTCGCCGGAAACGACAAGGACCGTCGCGCCATCGTTGCCGGCGCGGTACGCGAGCGTCGCGAGAATGTCGTCCGCTTCGAAGCCCTCGCGCGAAAGCGACACGATCCCCATCGCATCGAGCACCTCGCGAATCAGCTCCACCTGGCCCTTGAACTCCTCGGGCGTGGCGTCGCGAGTCCCCTTGTACTCCGGGTACTCCTCGGTACGGAATGAGTGCCTGGACACATCGAAAGCGACAGCAACGTGTGTCGGCTGCTCGGTTTCCAACAGCCTCGTCAGCATTGAAACAAAGCCGTAAACCGCATTCGTGTGCTGGCCGGTAGCCGTCACGAAGTTATCCGGCGGCAGGGCATAAAACGCACGAAAAGCCATCGAATGGCCGTCAATAATCAGCACAGTGTCACTCACACATGCCACCCTAGATGCCATGACACACGATCACCAGACGAAACACACGCCTTCTTCCTCACCCGATCCGCTCGCACGCGGCGGCTGGGTCGGCGCCCACTGGCCCGGCACCCTGATGGAAGCCACCGGCATGGAAGTGCTGGAGCACAGCGCGTCACGCACCGTGATCTCCATGCCCATCGACGGAAACCGCCAGAGCGCCGGAATCCTCCACGGTGGCGCATCCGCCGCCCTCGCGGAGACCGCAGCGTCATTTGCCGCACAAATCCATGCGCGTGAAGCGAACCCGGGCAAGCAGGCCTACGCCGTCGGGACTGAACTCAACGCCTCCCATATCAGTGCAGGACGCGAGGGAATTATCACTGCGACTGCGACCGCCGTTCACCTCGGCCGCAGCTCGACCGTCCACACCGTGGAGATTCGCGACGAGGCCGACCGACTGATCTCCATTGCACGCGTGGCGAACCGCATCCTGGTGCGTTCGAGCCACGACTGAGTTGCCGGGGCACAGCAATGGGGAGGGTCGAGTGACCCTCCCCATTCGCTCGTCTATGACTCAGTCGTCGACCTGGTTGATCACCGCGTCGGCAACCTCGCGCATGGACAGACGACGATCCATCGATGTCTTCTGAATCCAGCGGAAGGCCTCGGGCTCGCTCATCCCCATGTTCTTCATGAGCAGACCCTTCGCGCGGTCCACGCGCTTGCGGGTCTCGAAGCGATCCGACAGATCGGCGATCTGATCCTCGAGCGACTCGATCTCTGCGTGACGCGACAGAGCGATCTCAACGGCAGGGATCAGGTCAGCAGGACTGAAGGGCTTCACGACGTATGCCATCGCGCCGGCGTCGCGCGCACGCTCAACGAGCTCCGTCTGCGAGAAAGCCGTCAGCATGACGACAGCGCAGGAAAGCTCCTGCAGGATCTTCTCCGCAGCGGTGATGCCGTCCATCTTCGGCATCTTGACATCCATCACGCACAGATCGGGTTCGAGCTCGAGTGCCAGCTCGACAGCTTCCTCACCGTCGGCAGCCTCGCCAACGACCTCGAACCCCGCCTGGGTCAGCGTCTCAACGATATCGAGACGAATCAACCCCTCGTCTTCTGCGACGAGGACGCGACGCGGTTCAGCCTGCTCTTCACTCATTGTCATTTTCCTCAGTTTGATCGGTTTGCTCAGCTGCTCTATTGTGGGACACGCACACGCGAAGCCCCGATAGCCCAACTGGCAGAGGCGGTCGGCTCAAACCCGGCTTGTTGTGGGTTCGAATCCCACTCGGGGTACCGCCAGTGGAGTACGTGCTCCTAATGGTACCGGCAATTCAGCACGTGTGCGACGTGCGTCGCGCAAATTGATACAGCAAAATCGCAGACGAACAAGGGGCCGACAAGCATAGCTTGTCGGCCCCTTTGTCACGGCTCAGGCCACGACGCTCAGTTCGAGACCGAGGTACTCGGCAGCCGCGCCCCGTCGGGCAGGCTCATCAAGGTCGGCGATTGCCTGCTTGACCCTCGAGTCGTGGAAGTCAGCAAACCACGGCTCGACGGCGCGTGAGAGCTGGCCGACCTCCAGGTTGTTGGCCACACGGCCAAACAGAGTGTCGTGGACCGACACGGTCCGGATCTTCGTATTCATTTCTCTTTCTCCTCTTCAATTCGGGCGCACCAGAAAACGTGCTTTGTTCGCACAGGCATTCCTGATCACGCCGAGCAGCGATCTGCTGCATTGCCGCGCCGTCGTTGGTGCGGCGTCCACGTGTCTCAACGTGTATCCGAGTACTTTATTCCACGGATTTCATTTTGTCCACGTGAACAAACAAAAAGAGCGGGGGCGCCGGCTCGCCGCCGGCACCCCCGCTGCTCACGCATCTCACGCGTGGCGGGTTCCGCCAATCGCGTAGTCGGCCTCATCTCCGACTTCATGGATACGCAGCATGTTCGAGGAGCCGGCGATGCCCGGGGGCATACCAGCAACGATGACCAGCTGATCACCGATGTCCGCCAGGTGCGCAGACTGGACCACCTGATCGAGCTGCCACACCATGTCGTCGGTGTGCTGCACCTCGGGAACGCGGTACGTCTGGATACCCCACGAGAGGGCCAGGCGGCGACGCGTCGACTCGAGCGGCGTGAATGCAAGCATCGGGATCGGGCGACGCATACGCGACAGCAGGCGAGCCGAGGTGCCCGACTGGCTGAAGGTCACCAGGTAACGAGCGTCCATGTGCTCGGCGATACGCGCCGCGGCATCACAGATCACGCCCGCACGGTCGGCGTAGAAGCCAGGGATCGACGCGATGCGCTCTCCACCGTTCTCCTCCGTCGACTCGATGATCGCGGCCATCGTACGAACAGTTTCGATCGGGAAGGCACCCACCGAGGTCTCGCCCGAGAGCATGACCGCGTCAGCACCGTCCAGGATCGCGTTGGCACAGTCGGAGGCCTCGGCGCGCGTCGGACGCGGGTTCTTGATCATGGAATCCATGACCTGCGTCGCAACGATGACGGGCTTGGCGGCGATACGAGCGAGTTCGATCGCGCGCTTCTGCACCAGCGGGACCGCCTCGAGGGGCATCTCGACACCGAGGTCACCGCGGGCAACCATGATGCCGTCGAAGACCTCGATGATGTCTTCCAGCGCCTCGACAGCCTGCGGCTTCTCGATCTTGGCGATGACAGGGATGCGCTTGCCCATCTCGTCCATGATCTCGTGGACGTCCTTGATGTCCTCGGCAGAACGCACAAAGGACAGCGCGATGAAGTCGGCATCCTGCTCGATACCCCAGCGCAGGTCCTCCTTGTCTTTTTCAGACAGGGCGGGAACAGAGACGGCGACGCCAGGCAGGTTCAGACCCTTGTGGTCCGAAACCATGCCGGGAACCTCGACACGGGTAACGACGTCGGTCTCGGTGACCTCGACGACGCGGACCGCGACGTTACCGTCGTCGATCAGCAGGCGGTCACCGGGGGCGCAGTCACCGGGCAGGCCCTTGAAAGTCGTACCGACGAGTTCCTTGGTGCCGGGAACGTCGCGGGTGGTAATGGTGAAGGTGTCACCAATCTTGAGTTCCTGAGGGCCATCCTGGAACGTCTCCAGGCGAATCTTGGGCCCCTGGAGGTCGACGAGAACCGCGATCGCGCGGCCGGACGTCGCAGACGCCTTCCTCACGCGCGAAATGACGGCCTCGTGCTCCTCAGCCTTTCCATGCGACCGGTTGATACGCGCGACATCCATGCCGGCGTCCACCAGTGCCTGGAGCTGCTCAGGGGATTCAGTGGCAGGTCCAATAGTGCAGACAATCTTAGCTCGACGCATAAGTAAAAGTTTACCTTCCAACCCCTGTTCTGACGAGGAAGATCAGCAGCGGGGCGACGTGATCATTCCCATGAATCCACCTGTGGTGGGACCTCTGGCACACAGAAGGGGCCACGATGGCCCGGTTAGGACCGATCAGGCTCACTGTCGTCGGACGATCCCTCCGCGACTCCGGTGCTCGACGTGTCTGTGTCACCCTTCTCGGCACTCGCCTGAGAGTCGTCTTCACCGGCGGAAGGCGCGGCCTCGTCACTTGAGCGGTCAGCGACAACGCGTGTCGGACGCCCAAGCCGGCCGGCGACGACGAACACGAGTACTCCCAGTGCGAACACGAGCAGGGACGTCCATACATTGAGGCGCAGGCCCAAGACTCTGTGCGCGTCGTCGATGCGCAGCATCTCGATCCAGCACCGGCCGGCCGTGTAAGCCATCAGGTAGAGACCGAACACCTGTCCCCCGGCGAAGCGGTGACGCCGGTCGAGCCACACGATGAGCGCTGCGGCGGCAAGGTTCCACAGGCACTCGTAGAGGAACGTCGGATGGAACAGCGTCCCCGCGGGGTATCCGGCGGGGATGTGCGCAGCGTCGATCTGGAGACCCCACGGCATTGTCGTAGGCGCGCCAAAGAGCTCCTGGTTAAACCAGTTTCCCCAACGGCCGATCGCTTGGGCGATCAGCAGAGCCGGAGCCAGGGAGTCGGCGATTGGGCCGAGGCGGACACCCGCACGTTTGACGGCGATATACACGCCGAGCGCTCCGAAGGCGACGCCGCCCCAAATACCCAGGCCTCCACGCCAAATCTGGAAAGCGAGCATCGGGTCACCGCCCGGACCGAAGTAAGCGTCCGGGGACGTGATGACGTGGTAGATGCGCGCGCCGACGACGCCGAGCGGAATCGCCCAGAGCGCGGCGTCGTACAGCGTGTCCGGGTTTCCACCGCGGTCGCGGTAACGGCGTGCTGTCCACCAGACACCGATAATCATGCCTGCGGCGATGATAATGCCGTAGGCCCGCAGCGGAATCGGCCCAAGGTACCAGACACCCTGCGAGGGCGACGGGATACCGGCCGCGACGAGGGCCCTCATGCGCGTGCTCCGCTCACGCCGGAGTTCAACTCAGTGGCGAGCTCACCCAGGGCCTTCAGCCCACGGTCGATGTTCTCATCGAACAGAGTCTTCACAAGCGCTGATCCGACAATGACGCCATCCGCATAGGCACCGATTTCACGGGCCTGAGCACCGTTTGAGACACCGAGGCCCACGCACACGCGCTGAGCACCGGCGGCACGGGTGCGCTCCACGACGTCGGCGACGTGAGCACCGACCGCTGCACGCGCACCCGTCACACCCATCGACGAGGCCGCGTAGACCCAGCCGCGCGAGTGCTCGGCGATGAGCTTGAGGCGATGCTCGGGGGACGAGGGAGCACTCAGATAGATGCGTTCAAGGTCGTACTTGTCCGATGCTGCCTCCCACTGCGCGCCCTCTTCGGGCGGCAGGTCAGGCGTGATGAGGCCGGAGCCGCCCACGGCGGCGAAGTCCTTGGCGAAGCGCTCGACGCCCCACCACTCGACCGGGTTCCAGTAGGTCATCGAACAGGTCGAAATACCGTACGAGGTCAGCTCATCCACCGCGTGGAAGAGATCCTCAAGGTGGGTGCCGTGCTCGAGAGCGGCAACGGTCGCGCGCTGGATGGTCGGGCCGTCCATACCCGGATCCGAGTACGGGAAGCCGAGTTCGATGACGTCAACTCCGCAGTCCGCCAGGACCTTACCCGCACGGATCGAGTCCTCGACCGACGGAAAGCCCACGGGCAGGTAGGCGATGAGCGCAGCGTCGCCGCGCTGGAGGGCGGCGTCAATCGCGACGGCTGAATGGGGTGCACGCGTCATGTCACTTCTCCTCGTTCTCGTCCAGGACGGCAACGCCCGACGGGCCGGCGCTGGGGTCGATGACCTGAAGCTTCGCGTGTCCGTAGCCGAACCACCGCGATGCCGTATCCACATCCTTGTCGCCGCGACCCGACACAGTCACGATCACGATGGGCTCCTCACCCGGCGCAAACGGGCCCTCGGCCTCGGCCTTCGCACGGGCCCAGGCGCGCACCCCGGCGAGGGCGTGAGAGGATTCGATCGCGGGAATAATGCCCTCCGTGCGCGACAGGTGCAGGAAAGCATCCATGGCCTCAGCGTCGGAAATGGGCATGTACGAGGCACGACCGGAGCGCGCCAACCACGCGTGCTGCGGGCCCACACCCGGGTAATCCAGACCGGCGGAAATTGAGTGGGAGGCCTTCGTCTGGCCGTCGCGTTCCTGCAGGACGAACGTGCGGGCGCCGTGGAGAACGCCCACCTCGTCAGCAGTGATCGACGCGGCGTGTCGCCCCGTCTCAAAGCCGTCGCCGGCCGCCTCACAACCGAGCAGCTCGACGCTGGGATCATCGATGAACGCGGTGAATGAGCCAATGGCGTTGGAGCCGCCGCCCACGCAAGCCACGACAACATCAGGCAAGCGTCCCTCGGAGGCAAGCAGCTGTGCGCGCGCCTCATCACCGATGACACGCTGAAGGTCACGCACCAGCTCCGGGAAGGGGTGCGGGCCGGCGGCCGTACCGAAGATGTAGTTGGTTGTCTCGACGTTGGTCACCCAGTCTCGGAAGGCCTCGTTGATCGCGTCCTTGAGCGTCGCCGAACCCGCGGTCACAGCGATAACCTCGGCGCCGAGCATCTGCATGCGCGCGACGTTCAGCGCCTGGCGCTCGGTGTCCTCACGTCCCATGTAGATCGTGCAATCGAGGCCAAGGAGAGCAGCTGCGGTCGCGGTAGCCACACCGTGCTGGCCGGCCCCAGTCTCCGCGATGACACGCGTCTTGCCCAGCTCCTTGGTCAGCAACGCCTGGCCAAGCACGTTGTTGATCTTGTGCGAACCCGTGTGGTTCAGGTCCTCGCGCTTGAGGAAGACACGCACGCCACCCAGGTCGGCCGCAAAACGCGGGGCCTCGGTCAGCAGTGAGGGACGTCCGGCGTAGTTCAGGAACAGGTCGCGCAGGCGGCGCTGGAACGACTTATCACGCCACAGGCGCTTCCACGCGGCCTCAACCTCTTCGAGGGGACCCATGAGGGACTCGGCGACGAAGCGTCCACCGAAATCACCAAAGTACGGTCCTTGCGCAAAGTTCTCAGCAACCATCACTGTCCTTCCTGACGCGCCGCAGCGACGCGAGCCTTCCGATCCGTTCGCAGAGCGGGATGCTGTCCGGCACTCACCATGTCCTGGATGCTCGCGCGGGGATCACCCGAGGTCACGAGTGCTTCGCCGACGAGCACGGCATCCGCACCCCACTTGGCGTATTCAAAAACGTCGTGCGCATTCGCTACGCCGGACTCGGCGACCGCAACGACGTCCTGAGGGATCACGTCGATGACCTGCTCGACGGTCGAGCGGTCCACTTCCAGGGTCTTCAGATTGCGGGCGTTGACGCCAATGATCGAGGCACCGGCCTCCATCGCGCGCAGGGCTTCGAGTCGCGAGTGCGTCTCCACCAGCGCCTCCATGCCGAGCGACCGGGTCCGTTCCAGCAGCGACACGAGCACATTCTGCTCCAGCGCCGCAACGATCAGGAGCACAAGGTCAGCGCCGTGAGCACGCGCCTCGTGGATCTGATACGGCGTGACGATAAAGTCCTTGCGCAGAATCGGAATGTCGACGGCCGCACGCACGGCGTCAAGGTCCGCGAGTGAGCCGTTGAAGCGACGCTGTTCGGTGAGCACCGAAATGACCGACGCTCCCCCGGCCTCGTACGTCGAAGCGAGCGCAGCAGGATCCGGGATCGCTGCGAGCGCCCCCTTGGATGGCGACGATCGCTTCACCTCGGAGATAATCTTGACGGCACCGTCGCGGTTACGCAGGGCACCGAGCGCATCCTTCGCTTCCGGGACCTGGGTCTCCATCTCCTTGATTCGAGCCAGAGGGACGCGGTCTTCACGCTCTTTCAGGTCCTGCCGGACCCCAGCGATAATGTCATCGAGAACGCTCACGACGCTCCCCTTTCAGGCAGAAATGATCAATCCTCACCTAGGCTAGCGAAAAATGGCCGCCAACGGGTCAGCCATCCCGCACTACGGGTTAGGACAGGGGAACGAGAGTCGACGCCCGCACGACGGACTCAACCGCCGCGGCGGCCTTATTGCGCGACTCCTCGTACTCCAGGGCAGGAACCGAATCCGCAACGAGACCAGCACCCGCCTGCACCGAGGCTACTCCGTCCTTCAAGGAAGCCGTGCGAATAGCGATCGCTAGATCCGCATCGCCCGACAGGTCGAAGTACCCGACGACGCCGCCGTACACGCCGCGCGCCGCAGGCTCGAAATCATCGATCAGCTGGATCGCACGAGGCTTGGGCGCGCCCGACAGGGTGCCCGCGGGGAACGTCGCGACCAGCGCATCGAGCGCGTCGGCATCCTCGCGCAGCACACCCGTCACCGTGGAGGAA
>JAHACW010000069.1 GCA_018375675.1 Actinomyces sp.
CAGAAAACATACGCGAGACGGTCTTGGACATATCCCACGAGCCCAGCACCTCGGCGATGCGTGCGCTTACTTCGCCGCGCAGTACGTCATCACTCGACGAGGAGGACACTTCCCGGGCATAAGACGCAACGAGCTGCTCAATATCACCGGCGGCGGCCTCGAACTCGTGGTTGCGTTGCCTCGCAGCCTCCAGTGCGCGCGTCGTCTCCTCCAACGACGAGGCGACTGCCCCGGACAGCGATCGACGCACGATAGCGGCGCGTTCCTCGGAATCGCGTCCGATTTCCTCCAGGTAGGACCCGATCGGCGCGATAGCCTCGGTGGGCAGGCGACCGTCGCTGAGCGGCTGCTCCTCGACCGTATGAATCGCGACCTCACCCAGGCCTCGCCGACGAGCCAACGCGGCCAGATCCTCACGAATTTCCTGCGTCGCCCCAGCGGGGACACGGTTGAGCACAATAGCGACACGCAATCCGCGGCTCGCGGCTTCCTCCAGGTGCTTCCACGCCACCGCATCCGCGTAGCGGGCCGCAGTCGTGACGAACACCCACAGGTCTGCACCGTCGAGCAGCTCCGCAGCCAGGCGACGGTTTCCATCCTCGACGGAATCGATGTCCGGGGCGTCCACAATCCCCACGGCGGGCCACAGCGTCTCCTCGACCGCGATCGTGATCGCGTCAAGGCTGTCCCCGCCCGTACCCTCGCTCTTCGCCAAGCGCGGCAGCACGCGGTCCGACATGAACCACTCGCGCGCCTTGGACGAGCACACCAACACGGGGCGTCGAGTCGTCGGACGCACCGCGCCCGCCCGGCTCACGTTTCGGCCAAGCAGCGAATTAACGAGCGTCGACTTACCCGACCCCGTCGAGCCACCGACGACCACCAGCACGGGTGCATCCGCGTCCTCAAGGCGCGGCAACACGACGTCCTGCAGGCGTCGCAGCGCGCGCTCCGCGTCGCCACGACTCCCGTCCGGAATGGCATGGAGCGTTTCCTCGAGGGCTTGTGCCAGCGAGCGAGCTGCTTCAACCGTCGTGAGGGACACTCAGTCCGTCACCTTCTCGATAGTGGGCACCGCGTCGGCCTCGGGCAGAACCCACGTGTGCGGGTCGGCGTCCACCTGCTCACCGCTGCGAATGTCCTTCACCGTGTCAGCGCTGCCCTCCTCGCCCGGGAACCAGACGAAGGGGATTCCGCGCTTATCAGCGAACTTGATCTGCTTGCCAAACTTAGCGGCGCTGGGAGCGACGTCCGTGGAGATGCCGCGCGAACGCAGGAGCGCCGCGATCTGCTCGGAGCGCTCACGCTGTTCCTCCGCGATGACCGCGACAACGACAGCCGTGGGCACCTTTCGAGAGGCTTTCACCATCGGCGCGGAAATCATGCGAGACACGAGGCGCGAGACGCCGATCGACAGGCCGACGCCCGGGTAGGTGCGCTTACCGTCCTTCGCCAGGGAGTCATAGCGTCCACCCGAGCAGATCGAGCCGAGGTCCTCGTGACCTTCGATCTCCGACTCGTACACGCTGCCCGTGTAGTAGTCGAGGCCGCGGGCGATCTTGAGATCCGCGACGACCGCACCCGGCATCCGCTTGTTCGCGGTATCGAGGAGCTCGGTCAGCTCCTTCAGGCCCTCGTCCAGCAGTTCGCCGCCCACACCGAGCTCGGCCAGACGCGCGCGCACCTCGGAAGAGTCGGACGTGCGGATCTGCGCCATCTGGAGCAGAACGGATGCCTGGTCGCCATCAATACCGGACTGAGCCAGCTCGGCGGCCACACCCTCCGGGCCGATCTTGTCGATCTTGTCGAGGCCGCGCAGGGCAGCCTCAACATCCGTGATCCCGAGGGACTCACACACGCCCTGAACAACCTTGCGGTTGTTCACGAGCACGCGCACGCGTGGGATCGGCAGGTTGTTGAGCGCTTCGGCCATGACGAGGGGCAGGTCCACCTCGAAGTGGAACGGCAGCTCACCGTTACCCACGACATCGATATCCGCCTGCGTGAACTCGCGGAAGCGACCATCCTGGGGGCGCTCGCCGCGCCACACCTTCTGGATCTGGTAGCGCTTGAACGGGAAATCCAGCTCGTTCGCGTTCTCGACCACGTAGCGGGCGAAGGGAACGGTCAGGTCGAAGTGCAGACCCATGCCCTTGTCCTTGGGAGCGCGTGCGCCCGCCGCCGCGGCCTTCAGGGCCTGCAGGCGGTCGAGCACGTAGATCTCCTTGGAGGTCTCGCCCTTTGCTTCCAACTGCTCGAGGGTCTCGACCGCACGGGTTTCGATGCCCGCGAAGCCGTGCAACTCGAACACGCGCCGCAGCTCGTCGAGGACATGCATCTCAATGATGCGGCCCTCCGGGAGCCATTCGGGGAAACCTGACAGGGACGTGCGAGCCATTGAGCGTTCTTTCTATGAGGAAGGTGGTTAGCCGATGCGACGAGCGCGGATCAGATACTGGTTTGAGCGTATCTCATCCGCGAGCGTCGTCGCCGGGCCGTGGCCGGGAACGAGGACAGTGCGAGGATCGAGAGCGTTGGAAATCGTGCGCAAAGAATGCCGCATTTGAGTTTCGTCGCCCCCGGGCAGGTCGGTGCGCCCGACGCTGTCCTTAAACAGCACGTCTGCGCTCATCGCCCACGGAACCGCTTCGTCGGAAGAGTAGAAGGACTGGTTGTTCACCCGAATGTCGAGCGGGCTCTCCCCCAGGAAGACAGCCGATCCCTCGGTATGGCCGGGTGCGGGAACCATGCGCAGCCACACGCCGGGGCACACCTCGAACGAATCGGAGGGCACCTCATGCAGATCGGCGGGCTTGACCCACTCCCCCACGAAGTCGGGCAGTGGCATCGGCAGGAACGAGGCCGGGTCATCCATGCGGTACATGTCGGGTCCCGGCACGTACACGGGAACGGTGCCCCCGTCCGCTCCCCAGGTGGATACCGCGGCCGCGTCCCAGACGTGGTCGGGGTGTCCGTGCGTCAGAAGCACCGCGCCCACGCTGACGCCCTCGAGCTCGAGGACCTCGCGGATCAGGTGTTGGATTCCCGCAGAAGGATCGACGACAAGGGCAGTGCCCGCCCCGGAAGGGACGAGCACAAGCCCATTCGCCGCGTAGAAAGGCGACGGAATGACGTGAAGACGCATGTCACTCAATGGAGGAGGAGATCTGCGCGAGCCAGGCGCGCTTGGTCTCAAGAGCCTCGCGCACGCTCCTGGCGGCCTTGTCGTCGCCCTTTGCCTCGGCCTCGGACAGAGAACGCTCGAGCTGAGCGATCTGCTCCTCAAGCTGACCGACCATGCCGGCCGCGCGGGCGCGCGTCTCCGGGTTGGTGCGACGCCATTCCTTCTCTTCGGCCTCGCGGACGGCGGCCTCGACGGCGCGCAGACGCCCCTCAATGCGGTGCAGGTCGGCGGAAGGCACGCGGCCCACCTCTTCCCAGCGGTCCTGGATCTGACGCAGCTGAGCCTTCGCACGATCGATGTCGGTCACCGGCAGGATTGCCTCAGCGTCAACGAGGATTGCTTCCTTCGCGACGAGGTTGTCGCGGTATTCCGCGTCTGTGGCCTCGTCCTTGGCGCGACGAGCGTCGAAGAACACCTGCTGGGCGGCGCGGAAGCGAGCCCACAGCGCGTCGTCTTCCTTACGCGAAGCGCGCGGGGCGGCCTTCCAGCGGTTCATCAGCTCACGGTAGGCACCGGAGGTACGCGACCAGTCCACGGACGAGGACAGAGCCTCGGCCTCAGCGATCAGGGCTTCCTTCACTCGCTTAGCCTCGGACTGGGCCTGATCGAGCTGCGAAAAGAACTGGCGACGGTGACGGTCGAACTGGGTGCGAGCGGAGGAGAAACGCTTCCACAGCTCGTCCTCAACGGCCTTCTCCAGGCGCGGACCGCGGCGCTGCAGGTTCTTCCACTCATCGAGAAGGTCGCGCAGGGTCTGACCCGACTGCTTCCAATGGGTCTTGGCGGGATCCTGGGCGACGATAGCCTCTGCGCGCTCAACGACGGAGGTACGCTCAGCGAGAGCGGCAGCCTTGGCGGCCTTGCGCTCCTCGCGGGCAATTTCCTTGCGTTCCTCGGCGGCCTTCTCGACCGCCGCAACGCGCTCACGCAGCGCCGGGATGTCGCCGATGACGTTCGGGGAGGCGACCTGCTCGCGCAGCGTTGCGAGAGTCTGGTCGATGTCGCGCGGGCTCAGTGTGCCCAGGCGATCCTCAAAAAGCTTGATGGTGGCTTCGAGGTCTGCGTAGCGACGCTCGTACAGAGCGTAGGGAGAAGCAGGAATGCCCTCGGGGAAGCCGCCGATGACGCGCTCCTCGTCTCCATCCTTGACATAGACAGTGCCGTCCTCGCCAATACGGGCGAAGGGGTGCTCGGGCACCTCAGAAGCAGCGATCGTCGTCGAGACCGCGGCCTCCTCAATCGTCGACGGGGCAGCTTCGGGAGCGGTTTCGTTATTCGGAATCGGCGTCGTGGTCACGATATTCCTTCTGAGACGAGGGCTTACGCCCGGCGCGGGTGCGTGCCGATGTGACACACACAGCTAGTGTGTCACATCTAACGAGCAGGGGAAAGCTCATCCCCCAAAAGGGGACGGATGTAACACCCTTTTCGCCCGAATCGACGCAGGCCACCCGCGCCTCGTCTATGAATCGGCGCCGATGCGCACCGCCTCAAAGACTCCGTCGACTCGACGAAGGGCGGACAGGACTGCGTTCAGGTGCCCGAGGTCGGCCAGTTCGAATGAGAAGTTTCCGGAGGCGACCTGGTCTCCGTCGGTCTTGAGCGCGGCGGCGAGAATATTGACGCGATAGTCGGACAGCACGCGCGTCAGATCCGAGAGCAGTCCGCCACGATCAAGGGCGCGCACCTCAATCTGCACGCGGAACGGAGCGCCGAGTCCCTTCTCGTTCCAGGACACGTCGACGAAGCGCTCGGGCTGCAGCTGTCCCAAGCGCACAGCGTTCGCGCACGTACTGCGATGCACCGAGACTCCCTGGCCTCGAGTAATGAAGCCGACGATGTCATCTCCGGGCACCGGCGTACAGCACTTGGCGAGCTTGACCCAGATCTCGTTCGGACTCAGACCGGCGACGGTGATCGCCGCATCGCCCGAGGCTTCGGAGCGCGGCTTCTGAGAACCCGGAGTCACGGCCTCGGACAGCGTCTCCTCCGTGCCATCTCCCCCACCCAGGTTGTCGACCAGCTTGGAGACGACGTTTTGTGCGGAAATATGCCCCTCGCCCACAGCTGCGTACAGGCCGGACACGTCCGGATAGCCGAAAGACGTCGCGACCGACAGAATCGACTCGTGGTTCATAAGGCGCTGGAGCGGCAGGTTCTGCTTGCGCATCGCGCGGGCGAGCGCCTCCTTGCCGGCCTCCACGGCCTCCTCACGGCGCTCCTTCGAGAACCACGCCTTGATCTTGGAACGCGCACGTGGCGAGGCAACAAAAGCCAGCCAGTCGCGCGAAGGCCCAGACTTATCCGACTTGGAGGTCACGACCTCGACCGTCTCGCCCGACTCGAGGCGCGTATCCAGGGAGACGAGGCGGCCGTTCACCTTCGCACCCACCGTGCGGTGGCCGACCTCCGTGTGCACCGCATACGCAAAGTCGACGGGCGTCGAACGCGCCGGCAGCACGATGACCTGGCCCTTCGGCGTGAACACGTAGACCTCGTCACCGGCGATCTCGTAGCGCAGCGAATCGAGGAACTCCTCAGGATCCCCCGTCTCGCGCTCCATCTCAACCAAAGCGCGCAGCCAGTTTGCCTGCTCGTCAGAGCTCATGCGGTCCGCATCGCCACTCGAAGCGTTGGGGTTCTGCTTGTACTTCCAGTGCGCAGCGACGCCGTGCTCAGCGCGCTCATGCATGTCGAAGGTACGGATCTGGATCTCCACCGGCTTGCCACCGGGTCCGATGACCGTCGTATGCAGCGACTGGTAGAGATTAAACTTCGGCATCGCGATGTAGTCTTTGAAACGGCCGGGAATCGGGTTCCAGCGCCCATGCAGTGCCCCGAGCACGCCGTAGCAATCCTTGATCGACTCCACCAGGACGCGTACAGCCACCAGATCGAAGACCTCATCGAAGGCCTTTCCGCGCACGATCATCTTCTGATAGATCGAGTAGTGGCTCTTCGGACGGCCACTCACCGTCCCCTTCGTGCCCGAACGACGCAAATCCTCTTCGATCTGGTCGATAACATCGCGCAGGTATTCTTCGCGCTGGGGCGCCCTCTCCGTAACGAGGCGGTCGATCTCCTCGTAGATCTCCGGGTACAGCGTCTTAAACGACAGCTCCTCGAGCTCCCACTTCACCATGTTCATGCCGAGGCGATGGGCGAGGGGCGCGTAGATCTCGAGCGTCTCCTTCGCCTTCTTTGCCGCCGACTTGGCGGGCACGAAACGCCACGTGCGAGCATTGTGCAGGCGGTCGCCGAGCTTGATGAGCAGCACACGAATATCGCGACTCATCGCGACGAGCATCTTGCGCAGCGTCTCGGACTGGGCAGCCGCACCGTAGTGCACCTTATCGAGCTTGGTGACGCCGTCAACGAGATTGGCGATCGCCTCGCCATACTCGGCAGCGAGCTGCTCGAGCGTGTAGTCCGTGTCCTCGACCGTGTCATGCAGCAACGCTGCGACAAGCGTCGGGGTCGTCATGCCCATCTCCGCCAGGATGGTCGCAACCGCAACCGGATGGGTGATATACGGTTCACCGGACTTGCGCGTTTGCCCACGGTGGTGTTCCTCGGCAGTGCGGTAGGCCCGCTCGACGACGCTGATATCCGCCTTCGGATGGTTTGCCCGCAGGGCGCGCACGAGCGGTTCAATCTCGGGGATTGTGGCGCGTCCGCGTGAGCCAAACCAAACGAGGCCAGAGCGCACTCGGGAACCGGCCGCGGGAAGTGCGGATCCTGAAGTCATGTCGTCGCTGCTCATGGCCCCATGATAGCGACGAACGAGCGGGTCCGGGGATCGTGGCGATCCCCGGACCCGCTCGCTGTCAAGAAACGATGCTTAGAGGTGCAGCGCGCTCTCCACCGTCACATCCGTCAGCACCGAGCGACCGCCCAGCGCATCGAGCTCCAGGAGAACGGCCACGGCCTCGACGGACGCGCCGCACTGACGCAGCAGCTTCACCGCCGCGTTCGCGGTGCCGCCCGTTGCGAGCACGTCGTCGATGATGAGGACGCGCTGGCCCTCGTGGACCGACTCGGGGTGGATTTCCATGCGCGCCGTGCCGTACTCGAGTTCGTAGTCGACGCCGATCACGTGGCCGGGCAGCTTGCCGGCCTTGCGGATCGTCAGCATTCCGAGGCCAAGCTCGGCGGCCACGGGGGCGCCGAGGATGAAGCCACGCGACTCAAGACCCGCGACTGCGTCGATGCGACCCGCGTAGCGAGCGCCGATCAGCTCAACCAGTTCCTTGAATGCCGGGCCGTTCGCAAACAGCTCGGTGATATCGCGGAACAGGACGCCGGGTTCCGGAAAATCCGGGATCTCCAGCATGTTGCTTCGCACCAGAGTGGCGATGCGCTCGCCAAGCTCACCGATCATCGATGATTCTTCTTCCTGTGGGGCTGATTCTCGTTGCCCAGGCGCTTGCCGGGCTTGATAGGAGCCACCTTCACGGACGCGGAGGCGCCCGGCGTGTCAGTGGCGTGGCGGCCCTGACGTGCCCGGTCGACGGCCGCGTTGTGCTCGCGGGTCTTGGCCGACAGCTCCTGGAAGGTCACCAGAAGCGGCGACGCGATAAAGATCGACGAGTAGGTACCGGCGATCATACCGACGAACAGGGCCAGCGAGATATCCACCAGAGTACCCGGGCCAAGGGCCACGGAACCGATGATGAGAATCGCGCCGACAGGGAGAAGCGCCACAACCGAGGTGTTGATCGAACGAACCATCGTCTGGTTGACCGCGAGGTTCACGTACTCGGCGAAGGTGTAGTGCTTCTGCTCGTAGACGTCCGAGGTCAGCTCGCGCACCTTGTCGAAGACGACGACAGTGTCATAGAGCGAGTAGCCCAGAATCGTCAGGAAGCCGATCACGGTCGCAGGCGAGACCTCGACCTGCAGGATCGCAAACACACCGACGGTGACGGCAATGTCGTGCACCAGCGCAAGCAGCGCAGACGCTGCCATGCGCCACGAGCGGAAGTACACCGTCATCAGCAGGGCGACGAGCGCCATGAAGATGACGAGCGACTGGGCGGCCTTAGTGGTGACTGAGGAACCCCAGGAGGGGCCGATCGAGGAGGACTGCACCTCGGTCGCATCCACACCGTAGGCGCTGGCCAGCGCGTCACGCATCTGAGCGGTCTGCGCGGAATCCAGTGACGACGTCTGGATTCGGACCGAGTCCGAGCCCACGCGGGTCACCTTCGGGGCGCCCTCGACGAGACCGGTGGCGTTCACTGCGCGCGAGGCGAAGGATTCGCTCTGGTCGCTCACGTGAGCGACATCGAACTGAGAGCCTCCAGTGAACTCAATCGAGCGGTTCAGGCCCAGGATCGCGACGAGCGCGATACCGAGGACGAGCACCGCGGCGGCGAGGCCGACGAAGACCTTGCGCTTAGGAACGACAGCATAGGACTTGTCGCCCGAGTACAGGGCGTTACCCCACTGAGCAAAACTCATCATGTCAGTTCTCCTCTTCCTCGGTCACGCCTGCAGCGCCGTCCGTCGTTTCGGCAGAAGCGTCGTCGACGGTCTCTTCCTCGGCCTTCGCGGCAGCGAGGCGCGCGGCGCGGCGACGCTCGGCAATCGACAGACCGTCCCCGGCCTCGTCGTCCTTGTCCTTCGTCGTCGCGGATTCACCGCGCACGACCACGCGTCCGCGACCTGCGTACACGAGAGCATTCTTCGCACCCAGGTGCTCTGGGTCCAGACCCGACAGCTTGTGTCCCTCGCCGAAGAAGCGAGTCCGGATCAGCAGCTCCATCATCGGGTGGGTGAACAGGAAGATCACCGCGATGTCAATAACTGTCGTGATACCGAGGGTGAAGGCGAAGCCCTGAACGCCACCGACGGCGAGCAGGTAGAGGACCACGGCCGCAACCAGGTTGACGGCGTCGGAGACCAGGATGGTGCGCTTGGCGCGATCCCAGCCCTCTTCGACGGCGGCACGCAGCGGTCGTCCGTCTCGGACCTCGTCTCGGACACGTTCGAAGTAGACGATGAACGAGTCAGTGGTCACACCAATTGCCATGATGAGGCCGGCGACGCCTGCCAGCGAGAGGCGATAGCCCATCGCCCACGACAGCAGCGTGATCACCAGGTAGGTAATGATCGAGGCAACAACCAGCGAACCGGCGGAAATGATCGCGAGGCCGCGGTACTGCCAGATCAGGTAGACGATCACGAGCAGGAAGCCAATGAGGGCCGCCCACAGGCCAACGGTCAGGTGATCCGTACCGATCGTCGCGGAAATCTGCTGCTCGGACTCGACCTCAAAGTTCAGGGGCAGCGAGCCGAACTGCAGCTGGTTTGCCAGCGCGGTCGCGGACTGCGCGGTGAAGTTACCGCTGATCTGTGCCTCACCGTTGGGGATGATGGCCTGCATCGACGGAGCGGTGATGACGGTGCCATCGAGAACAACCGCAAACGAGTTACGGTCCGGGCTGCCACGGTAGGACGACCCCTGGGGGTCCGAATCGTGGTAGCCGTACAGGATCGTAGAGGTGTCCTTGAACTTCTCGGTGCCGTCATGGTTGAACTGCAGAGAGACGATCCACTGGCCGGTCGACTGACCGTTATTGTTGCGAGCAATGGCCGCAGTAGCAGTCGTCAGATCCGATCCGGGAACAGCCACGGGGCCCAGGATGTACTTGACCTGGCCGGACTCGTCGCACGCTGCGTAGGGCTTGTCAGCGGCACCCTCGACGCGCTTCACATCGGCAGATGCCGAGCAATCGAGCGTCAGGAAGTCGTACATGACCTGCTCGGTCACCCAGGCGAGATCCGACGCATTCTCGGGAGTCGTTGCGGGGGTGTCGGACAGAACGCCGTCGCCGTCCGCGTCTGCAGCGCCACGAGCGGTTGCCTCATCCAGGGCGGTGGACTGAACGCCGGACTGAGCCGTATCAGCCGCGCCAGCGCCACTCTGCTCACCCGACTGGGCGCCGGACTGCTCACCCGACTGGGCACCGGACTGCTCACCCGACTGAGGGTTATCCGCCTGCGGCTGCTGCTGATTCTGGAGAATGCCCTGCGCGGGCCCAATGCGCAGCACGGGGCGGAAGTTCATCTGCGAGGACGAACGGATCAGATCCAGCTGCTCCTGGGACGGGGTGCCGGGAATCGACACCATGATGTTGGAGCTACCCATCGAGGAGATCTCAGACTCGGACACGCCGGAAGCGTCAATACGATTACGAATAATCGCGATCGCCTGCGTAATATCCACCTCGGTGATCGCACGCTGTCCCACCGACGTC
>JAHACW010000070.1 GCA_018375675.1 Actinomyces sp.
CGCCGGAGGCCCCGGCCGCCCGCGAGCCGTCCGCGCGGCATGGTGTGGCTTGTGGCCCCACGGGTGTTCCGGGCGCCGGAGGCCCCGGCCGCCCGCGAGGCTAGGCGACCTCACTTCGCTCGGCGCCGCGCCTCGAAGCCCGCCCGTGCCCTCCGGACCCTCCGGCGCCCTCCACACCAGTGAGCCGTTGTGCTGATGTGTGGCTAGCGCGTCAGCTCGAAGCCCGGCCAGGCCCTGTCGGTCAGGTGGTCCGGCTGTCTGAAACCGCGATCGCCTTTGCTCGCTTGTATCAGTCTGGGATTGAAACCGCTATCGCCTTTGCGGGTGAGAAATGGGTGTGTTTGGTGCATTTTTCGGGTGCAGAGGTGATGCCGGTTTCAAGGCTTCCTTGTTGGGGGCGAGCAGTGGTGTTGGTGGTTTCAGCGTCGCTATGTTGTCGCGCCTCGTGCGCGAAAAAGTTCGCCCAGCGCACGAGAAATGCCCCAAAACTGGCGTTTTGTGGCGTGCTGGGCGAGTTTTTTCGCGGAAACGCGGCTGGAGGGGGTGTGCTGGGCGAACTTTGTCGCGCCGTGGGACTGGCGGCCGAACCCTTCTACTGGCGCCACGCTGATACGCAGCTAAACCCTATTGGTGGCATGGTGGGCAGGCCACCCAGGCCACCACCTAGCGGATTAACGTGCGGTTGAGAGGGCCCAGGTGCAGGTCATCAGTCCAACGCGCGCAGTGACCGGCACGCGGGCGACGACAGTGACTAACCGAAGCAATGTCGCATGCAATTTCCCAATCAACCTTTCACACATTGAAATAGCATCGTTGCAATTCCAACGTTTCCGGGTAGCTCAGAAAACTCGTTTGGGGGAATTGCATGCGACTTTTAGGTCAGGAGACCACTCCCGCACGACTCATTCACCGGCTGACGGCGGAATTGCTTGCGCGAGCGAGCCTACCCGGACAACAGACCACCCCACGCACCACCCCTGACATTTGTCATGGCACTACCTGCATCAAAGGGCACGTCCGGCCCCATTAATACGAGCGCAAACTGGGAGCCATGAACGCAGAAGCAACGCCCGCCCTCCAGGCGACGAACATCCACCAGTCTTTCGGCCACGTCGACGCGCTGCGCGGCGTGAACCTCACCCTCATGCCCGGCGAGATCGTGGCTCTCCTCGGCGTCAACGGCGCGGGAAAGAGTACCTTCCTGGACATCGTCCTCGGCCTGGCCACCCCCACGCAGGGCGACATCAGCGTCTACGGCATGAGCCCGCGCGAGGCCGTGCGCCGCTCCCTCGTGAGCGCGATGCTCCAGACCGGATCGATGCCGCGCGACGGCAAGGTCCGCAACACGATCGACCTGGTCGCCGCCATGCACGCCAACCCGATCCCCACAGACGAGCTCCTGGAGCGCACGAACCTCACGAAGCTCGCGAAGCGCCCGCTCGACAAGCTCTCCGGCGGTGAGCGCCAGCGCGTGCGCCTCGCCCTCGCACTGGCTGGCAACCCCGATTTCCTGATCCTCGACGAGCCGACTGCCGGCATGGACGCGCTAGCCCGCCGCGCGTTCTGGGAGACGATGCGCGCCGAGGCCGCGGAGGGCCGCACGCTCCTCTTCGCCACGCACTACCTGACCGAGGCCCGCAAGGACGCCGACCGCATCGTCATCATCGACGCCGGGAAGGTCCTCCTGGACGCTCCCACCGAGCAGGTCGTCGCCGACAACGAGGACCTCGAAGACGTTTTCGAGCGCATCACCTCCCACGCCGACGCCGAGTGAGCGCGACGAATACCCGCCCCGATGAGCCGGCCCCGGCCTCGTCCCGAGGTCCCCGCCCCACGAACGCAGACACGACACACGAAGAAGGCATCATGACCACCCAGGCACCCGCACGAGCCACCGACCGACCGATCCCCTCCCCCTTCACCGGCGCCGGCAAGCTGTGGCGCGCGACGTTCCTGTCCCACATCCTCAACCCGTGGAACATGGCGTTTGCCCTGCTGCTCCCCATGTTCATGTACGCAATGTTCGGCATGACCGATGTTGCGCGCGCGACCCAGACCGGGCGCGGGAACCTGGCAGCAGCGATGATCGCGATGATGACCACGTACGGCGTCATCCTGGTCGGAGGCTCGCTCGGTGCGACGCTGTCCGTCGAGCGCACGACCGGCATCTCGCGCATGTACGCGCTGACCCCCATCCAGCCGTGGGTGATCCTCCTCGTGCGTCTCACGGCCCTCGTGGCTCTGAGCGCGTTTATCACGCTCATCACCTTCAGCTTTGGCCTGGCAACGGGCGCGCAGATGACCCCGGGCGCGTGGGTGGCCAGCGCTGCGGTCGTCGTCGCCCTCTCGGCCCTGGGCGCACTCATCGGCCTGGCCTGCGGATACACGATCAAGGGCGAGAACGCCTACAGCGCCTCCGCGTTCGTCATGCTGATGGGCGCATTCGTGTCCGGCATGTTCATCCCGCTGGACCAGCTGCCGCCCTTTGTCGCGCAGATCGCGCCCTTCACGCCCCTGTACGGTGCCGTTCAAGCCATCTACGCAGTCGCCGGAACCGTGACGATGCCGACCGCCGCGTGGCTCAACATTGCCGGGTGGGCGGTCATCACGGCCGGCATCGCCTGGTGGGGCGCATCCCACGACACGGGTCGATAGGCTGTTGCCATGAAGGAGCGCTTGATCTCCCTGGCGTGGGCGGCCCCGTGGATGCTGTTCATGGGCTTCCCCCTGGCCTACGCCCTGGAGTTGACGGACACGGCCCAGCGCGTGGGCATCATCGGGCTGTGCGCCCTCCTCACGGCCGCTAACTCGGCGGCATGGTTGGCCAATCCTCTGCCCGCGCGCAACTCCTTCACGAGGCCGTTCATTCTCTCCCACGCGGCGCTGGCCGCGGTGACGGTCATCTACCTCGTCTACGCGACCTCCGTCGGCTTTCCCTACGCGTTCATGCTGACGTCGTATCTGTTGGTCGCGTGGATCTTCCAGGCGCCAAGCAGATACATTGTCGCGGGCGTCGTACCGATCGTCGCCGTCGCCAGCGTAGCCGCCTATGCCGAGGGAGAGCCGCTGTGGATCATCTGGTACCTGGCCCTCCTCATCGGCTTCGTCGGTATGGCCCGCTGGGGAATGGAGCGCTCGGCGCGTGAACGCCTGCGCCGCCAGGACGCGATTCAGCGCGCGAAGGCCGCCGAACGGGCGCGCCTGAGCACGGATCTGCACGACATCCTGGGGCACTCGCTGACGGGGATCACGATGGTATCCGAGCTGGCGGGTCGCCTCCTGGAGTCGGGGCGTGTGGAGGAGGCGCGCGAGCAGCTGCGCGCGGTCACCGCACAGTCGAACGAGGCCTTGGCTGACGTCCGTCGCATCGTGGCGGCCACGCGGGCCCTGTCCCCCGTCGAGGAGCTTGAGGAGGCCCGCGCCCTCCTGGAGGTCGCGCGCATCGACGCGGACATCACGAACGAGGGCGAGCCGCCGTCGGGGCCTCGCTCGGCCGCTGCCGCTCACGTGATCCGAGAGGGCGTCACGAACGCGATCCTGCACGCGCGCCCCTCGTGGGTTCGCGTCCGTCTCTCTCCGGGCGGCGTAACCGTCACGAACGACGGCTACTCGGCCGCCTACGCCGCGTCGAGCGCGGGATCGGGGTCGGGCCTGGCGGGCCTGTCCGATCTGGTCGGCGAGGAGGGCACGCTCACCTGGGGCGCGTCGGGCTCCACGTGGACGCTCGCACTGGCCTTCGAGGCCACACCCGACACCCACTCGTCCTGAAGGGCGGCGAACACAAGGAACGATCCTCTCACCTGCGCTAGCCTGGTACCCCAAGCGCAGGCAGACAGGAGGGTGACGTGACGATTCGGGTACTCGTGGCCGACGACCAGGCGATGATTCGCGGCGCCCTGGCGGGGCTGCTGGACCTGGAGAGCGACATTGAGGTCGTCGCGCAGGCAGCCGACGGCGCGCAGGCCCTCGAGGAGCTGGCGCGCCTGGCATCAGCGGACGCCCCGGCCCGCGTAAGCGCCCCCGTCAACGTCGCCATCATCGACGTCGAGATGCCCCGCATGGACGGCATCACGGCCACGCAGGCGATTTGCTCCCGCTTCCCGGGCGTGCGCGTGCTGATCGTGACGACATTTGGACGCCCGGGATACCTGCAGCGCGCCCTCGACGCGGGTGCTATGGGCTTCATGGTCAAGGATGCGCCGGTCGAAGCCCTGGCCGACGGAGTGCGTACGGTGGCCTCGGGGGGCCGCGCCATTGACCAATCCCTGGCCTTAGAGGCCTTGTCGACTGGCTCCTCGCCCCTGACGGATCGGGAGGCCGACGTTTTGCGTGAGGTCGAGGGCGGCGGCACCATCGCGGATATCGCTCACTCGCTGGGACTCAGCCAGGGGACGGTGCGCAACCACGTGTCCTCGTCGATGCTGAAGATGGACGCGCGCACGCGCGCCGAGGCCGCATCCCTGGCCCGCGCGGCCGGCTGGCTGTAGCCAGCTACGCGCCCATGAAGCGCGAATTGCGCGCCATGAAGGGCAGCAGGCGCACGCCCGCGTAGGCGCCCAGCGTGTTCATGATGACGTCGTCGATGTCGACGACACGGTAGGTGCAGGGAACGACGCCAAACAGGCCCGTGTACTGGGTCAGCTCGATGAGGCAGGAGACGGCGCAGCCGATCGCCACCCACGCCAGGACGCGGCGGTGCGGGATCGATCGAGCCAGGCGAGACCCGTCGGCGGGCGCACCCTCGGGGGCGCGGCGCATGCGCCAGGTGGTCTCCGCGAGGGCACCCAGCGGCACAAACAGTGCGATGTTGAGCAGGATCGACAGCGCGTACAGGGTGCCGCGCAGGCTCTCGCCGTCGCGGAACTGGTCAGCGACAGCCACGAAGGAACCAAACGGCGTGTAGTTGTCCCAGTGGATGATCGCGGCGCACGCGGCCACCGGGTCAGAGGGCAGCGGCAGCAGCGTAAAAATCAGCAGACCGGCCAGGTACAGGATCCAGACAAGAGGCAGGGCGCGCGGGAGCCTCCACATCGACGAGGCGGGAGCCGCGACCACGGGAATCTCTGCCGTCGTCGGGGTGTCCGGGTTCTCCTCGCGAGGCAGGAGCGCACCCGTCTGCTTCGAGCGACGATAGATGAGCGGCAATGCTTGAACGACGGTCAGGTGTGCCCGGCTCACTCGCCCCGAAGACTGGGCCGTATCGGTCGAGGTCTCGGCGCTCCCCGGGGTGCCACTGGCGCCCCCGCGGCGCCCGAGCATCCACCACACCGCGCAGGTGAACGCGCAGACGGCGGCATAAAGCACCAGATCAAGCGCCCAGTTGATAGCCGTATACATGTCACCCCTCTCCTTGAGGGGAACATTACCGGCGTTATCGGGCAATGTTGCGGACGTGCGCTCAGTTCCACAAGAGATGGACACATCGTGAGAAAACGGCTGGGAATCCGCTGGAAATTACTGGTCAGAATTGCGCGCGGTAGCGATTTAGCACACAGGGAAAACCCACGCCCACTCACCCGGAACAGGTTGACAGCTGCTCGGCGAGCGCGTCCTGCTCAGCACGGGTCACGCTCAGCCCATACGCATTCTTCACGGCGATCTGACGCTTCACGTAGTCGCAGCGGAACGCGGTATTGGGCGGCAGCCACTGGTCCGCGGACGAGGCCGATTTGTCCTCGTTGGCCTGCCCATCCACCGCAAGTAGGTTCTCCGGGTCGTTGGCGAATTCCTGGCGGCGCTGCGCGTCCCACTGCCAGGCTCCCGAACGCCACGCGTCCGCGAGGGCGACAACGTGGTCGATCTGCACCAGGGACGAGGTCTTGTCCCCCCTCTGGAACTCGATCGTGGCACCCGTATAGGGCTCGGCGAGTGTGCCCGACAGGACCACACAGTCGCGCGTGCCCGGCTTGAACGTGGGGCGCGCCAGGTCACGGGCAAGGATATCGTTGCGGGTGTCGCAGCCGTTATGGTCGGTGTCCGCCCAGCGCTGCCCAAAAGCCTCGCGATCATACGCCGGCGCGGCCGGATCGTCGACCGACTCTCGGACCGTGAGCTCGCGCAGCTGCTGGGCCGCCTCACTATCCGGCAGGGAGGACAGCGCCTGCCCGCTGCGCAGCGGCGGCCACCCCAGGCGCGAGCGCAGTCCCAGCAAGTCCCAGCCCACGCCGGGTGCAAACGCCCAGACGAGGGCCGCAAGAATCACCAGCAGGATGACCGTGTCCCCGATGCTCCTGCGTCGCTTGCGCGCCATGTCTCTCTCCTCCTTTCAGACAGCCCACGCAACGAGGGCACCCCGACCGTCCGGGGTGCCCTCATGATGCACCCACCCACCGGCATCTGCGTCCAGGCGGGTGGGTGCCTGTGGATAATTAGGCCCTCTTGCGAGAACCCACCAGCTGGCGCACGAAGTAAATCGCCACGATGAGAAGCGTGAGCGCGCCCATGGAGACCAACTGAGCCCGGCCCTCGTCGCTCATGAGCATGAGGACACCGATCCCACCCAGGCCAACGAGAACCAGCCACGGCAGCCACGGCCACCCGGGCATACGAATCACAAGAGAGCCCGCGCGCTCCAGCGAGGGGTGCAGGCGCATCAGCGAGATGATGATGAACGTCCACACGATCAGCAGAACCATGCCGATCGCATTGATGAGCATCGTCAGGATCGAACCGGGCAGGTACCAGTTGCCCAGGACGGCCAGCAGCGCCAGCACGACGACGAGGCCGACCGCGCGCTTCGGGGTCCGTCCGGCCGCGATGTCTCCCTGGAGCTCGGCGGCTAGGAGGGCCTCGTCGTCCTCGAGGGCAGCCTCAACGACGGAGCGTGCGCGCGCCTTATGGGAGGCCGAAGCGCCCAGCAGCCAGCGCGGACCCATGTCGCGCGCGGACAGCGAGTAGGCCATGCGGGAGGAGGCGTAAATATTCGCGGAGAACGCGGAGATCAGCGCCATGAAGATGATGACGTTCATGAGCGTACCGACCGCGGGGACGCCCGCCATCTCGAGGATCGCAGCGAAGGCGTTCGTATTCATCGCCTCGCTGTCCCACGGCAGCAGCGCGATCAGCAGGATGACGGAACCAACGTAGAACACGAGGATGCGGGTCACGACCGAGCGGATCGCACTGGTCATGGCGGCGCGGGGATCCTCGGCCTCGGCGGCGGCGATCGTGACGATCTCCAGGCCACCGAAGGACGTGATGACGGCCAGGAGAGCCACCGCAACGCCGGACAGGCCGTTCGGCATAAAGCCGTTGTGCCCCAGCACGTTCTGCAGCACGCCCTCGTGACCCGGCAGGGGGCCAACGATCGCCGTGCGCGCAACCAGGTAGGCGCCCACGCCCAGGAAGGCGATGATCGCGACGATCTTCACCATCGACAGCCAGGCCTCAATTTCGCCGTACTGCCCGGCCGCTAGCAGGTTAATACCGCCAATAACAACGACAATAACGAGGGCAACCACCCACTGCGGAACCGCGGGGAACCAGCCGACGAAGAACGTCGCCGCGCCCGTCACCTCCAGGCCCGACACCATGATGAGCATGACCCAATACAGCCACCCGATCGTGAACCCTGCCCACCGTCCGATCCCGGCCTCGGCGTAGGACGAGAAAGAACCCGTCGACGGCAACGACGAAGCCAGTTCCGCGAGGGCCAGCATGACCGACACGACGATGGTGGCCGCCAGGGCGTAGGACACGATGACGGCCGGTCCGGCCTGATGGATCGCGGAACCCGTACCCAGGAAGAAGCCAGCGCCGATGGCGAGGCCCAGGGCCATCATGGACAGGTGCCACGTCTTAAAACGCTTGCCCCCCGAGACGGGCGTCGCTGCGGGGGACGAAGATGCGGGTGTTGATTTGGGAGTCACACCGCCATACTAACGCTTGCCCCCACGCAGAGCTTTTAGCTGCGAATATGTGAGAGTGATGGTCCACTCGCGGGTCTGGGGCAGCTTCCAACGGCGCCAATGCGCCATTCCCGTGAACACGAGGCCCACGATGATGGACGCGCCCATGCCCAGGACCGGCTGGCCCATGTGCCAGAAAATGACGGTGACCAGCGAGCATGCGAACGCGGGGGTCGCGTAGAGGTTGTTGCCGCCGAAGACGCGCGGGACCAGGCCTGCGGAGATGTCGCGGACCATGCCGCCGCCGATCGCCGTCATGATGCCCATGAGGATCGCCGGCATGATCGCGAACCCCGCGTCGAGGGTCTTGATCGCGCCGGTCGCACTCCAACAGCCCAGCACCATGCCATCGGCGATCACGAGGAGCACCGACCACGCGCGCGAATCCATGCGGAAGGCCATCGCGATGAGAGCGCCGATGATCGCGAACCCCAGGTAGTAGGGGTCCGTGATGGCGACGGGCGCTCCGGTGCGGGTCGTCAGGAGCAGGTCACGGATCATGCCGCCCGCAAGCGCCGTCATGATCGCGAGAATGCAGAAGCCAACGGCATCGAAGTTGCGTTCTCGGGCAACTTTGCCGCCGAGGATGCCGTTGAGGAGAACGCCCATGAGGTCGATGGCTCGGAAGACCTCGGGCAGGGAGTTGTTCAGCGCGTCGAGCAGGTGCATGGCGATCCGGAGGAGTCGATGAGTGTCGTTGTTCATATGCTACAGGGTTTGTCGGCCCGTCAGCCAGAGCCGCGACCGTCCTGTCTCACGCGGCCACAGGGTGCGACAATATCCCCATGACTGCTCTTTTCGCCGGGCTCACGACCCTGGACGTCCTGCACCGACTCGACCACGTGCCGGACCCCTCCCTGAAGGTCACGTCGACGGACTTCACGATGGCCGCAGGCGGTCCCGCGACGAACGCGGCCGTCACGTACGCGGCCCTGTGCACGGCCTCGCGCGTTCTTTCTGGTCCTGAGGACGAGGCCGGGGCCGCCTCGGGCACTCGCGCTTACTCTGAGGAAGCACCGACTCTGTTGACAGCCCTCGGCGAGGGCCCGGTATCAGCCTTCCTAGCGGCCGACCTGGCGGCCGTGGGCGTGCGCGTCCTGGACGCGACGGCACCTGCCGCATCCCCCGCTCCCGAGGCGGGCGAGCACCCCACCGACGCGGGCGAGCGCGAGAGCGCCCCGGCCTCGTCCCCCGCATCGCGCGAGCCCGCCGTGTCCTCGATCATCGAGCATCCGAGCGGTCGCATGGTGGCTTCCACGAACGCTCGGCTCGACGCGGACGCGGAGCGTGTTTCGGCCGAGCTGCCCGAGCGCGTCGGCGCGGTCCTCATCGACGGGCACAACCCGGCGCTCGCGCATGCGGCCCTCACCCTGGGCGTGCCCGAGGTCGACGGGGAGGACCCGTTCGCCCAGCTCGAGGCGCGCCCACCCCACCCGCGCATCCTGGACGGCGGATCGTGGAAGGACTGGCTCACTCCCCTGCTCGGCTTCGTGGACATCGCTGTCGTTTCGGAGGATTTCGCGCCGCCGCTGATGGCGTGCCCGGATGGGGCGCAGATCGCCGAGTTCCTGCGAGGCTTCGGCATCACGCGCACTGTGCGCACGCGCGGGGATCGCTCCGTGCAGTACTGGTGGGACGGCACCAGTGGCGAGGTTCCCGTCGAAGCCATCCCAGACGCATCCACGCTGGGGGCTGGCGACGCTTTCCATGGGGCTTTCACGTGGGCAATCGAGCGCGGCGGTGACGCGGATCCGGAGCGCCTCATCCGTTTTGCATCGTCCGTCGCCGCGGTGTCTGTGTCTTCCTTCGGCACGAGGCAGTGGCTGGCTTCCCCGGCTCTCGCTGAGCTGGTGCGCGGCTGGTAGGTGGCCGGCGTCGGGATCCCACGGCTGCTTGCCTGCGACACGATTCGCCTGGCACGGGGATTCCAGCAGCGTTTCCGCGAAAAAGTTCGCCCAGCACAGTCCGTTCCGCGGCTGTTCCGCGAAAAAGTTCGCCCGGCGCGGGGCCTTCACGGGCTCACCCGCGAAAAACTTCGCCCGGCACGCCCCCTCCAGTGGTCTTTTCGCGAAAAAACTCGCCCAGCACGCCACAAAACGCCAATTTTGGGTCATTTTTCGTACGCAGGGAGAACTATTTCGCGCTCACACCCACCATCAGACCGAGCAGGGCGAACTTTTTCGCGCACAGGCAGCTGTGACGTGGCGACGTTGAA
>JAHACW010000071.1 GCA_018375675.1 Actinomyces sp.
ACCACAACCCACCCAACAGGAGGACACCCCACTCCAACTCAGCGCATAACCCACCCCGAAGGACACAAAACGATTACACCACTCCACAGGACTTGACCTGTCGGAGCCTCATGTAGTGCAATTCCCCCCGTTTGGTGGCGATGAGGTTGTGACGTGAATCGGTGTGCTCGCCAAACTGCAGACCCATTGGGTGAAAACAGCCGGAAATCGGTTAATTTGAGGCAATGGGTCTGCACTTTGGCGGATTCGGTGTCAATCTCGGCGCGCTGCTCGCACGCGAACCCCTGAACATGCGCGTTAACCCTTTGATACGCACGCAAACCCCTAGACATGCGCCTGGGCGGCGGTGCCCAGGTGCATGTCATCGGGCCCGCGTGCGGGTCATCAGGCCAACGTGCGGATGAGAGGGCCCACACGCGCAGGATGCCTTCACAGAAACAGAAGTGGGCCTGACGGCTCGCAGGCGTCCCGACGCCCCCATGGCTCCTTGGAGATGACGGAGGCGGGACCCCGAAGGGGCCCGCCTCTCGTTGCGTGCGGTGGCTGCGCAGCCGGCACCGAAAAGTCACGCTACCAGCAACACGTAGAGTCCTATGACCGGCGGTGTGAGCGTCTCCGCTGTCCGCGCCCCGGCCTCGTGCCAAGGAGAAGGCGTGGGCGCGGTACGCTTAGTGCAGTCGAATGACCCACTGAACGGAGAAACCATGCCCAGGATGTTCGGCACGGATGGCGTGCGAGGATTGGCGAACGTTGACATCACTGCGGACCTCGCGCTGCAGCTCGGCGAGGCCGCTGCCCGTCAGTTCGGCGGCTCTCTGCGTGCGGACGGCTCGAAGCCCCGCGCGATCATCGGCCGCGACACCCGTATCTCCGGCGAGTTCCTCGACCATGCCCTCGCGGCGGGTCTGGCGAGCGCCGGCATGGACGTGACTCGCATCGGCGTTGTTACGACGCCCACGGTCGCGCACCTGACGGCCACGGAAGACACCGTGGATCTGGGCGTCATGATCTCCGCGTCGCACAACCCGATGCCCGACAACGGCATCAAGTTCTTTGCGCACGGCGGCTACAAGCTGGCCGACTCGGTGGAGGACCAGATCGAGGCTCTCGTGAACACCGACTGGGATCGTCCCACCGGCGACGCCGTCGGTGAGATCAATGCCGACCACGCGTGGGCGAAGGACTCCTACATCGCGCACCTCGTTGAGGCGATCGGCACCGATCTGCGCGGCATGAAGATCGCGATCGACTGTGCGAACGGTGCTGCTTCCGAGCTGGGTCCTGCCGTGTTCCGTGAGCTCGGCGCGGACATTACCGTCATCAACGCGTCCCCCGACGGCCGCAACATCAACCTGAACGCGGGTTCCACGCACCCCGAGTCCCTGCAGGCTGCCGTCGTTGACGCCGGCTGCGACTTTGGTGTCGCCTACGACGGAGACGCGGATCGCTGCCTCGCCGTCGATCACGAGGGCAACCTCATCGATGGTGACAAGATCATGGGTTCTCTGGCCGTGAACGCGCAGCAGCGCGGGGCGCTTGCCAAGGACACGCTCGTCGTGACCGTCATGAGCAACCTGGGCCTGCTGATCGCCATGCGAGAGGCTGGCATCAAGACCGTGCAGACCGGCGTGGGCGACCGTTACGTCCTCGAGGAGATGCTGGCCTCGGGATACTCGCTCGGCGGCGAGCAGTCCGGCCACATCATCGCCCGCGACCACGCGACCACCGGCGACGGCATCCTGTCCTCGCTGCTGATTTCGCGCATGGTCAAGGAGTCTGGCCGTTCGCTGGCCGACCTCACGTCCTTCATTCAGAGGCTGCCGCAGACCCTCATCAACGTGGGTGGTGTGGACCGCGCGGCCGCGTCGACGAACGAGGCTGTCGCCGAGGCCGTGGCTGCCGCTGAGGCTCGTCTGGGCGATACCGGCCGTGTGCTCCTGCGTCCCTCGGGCACGGAGCCGCTCGTGCGCGTTATGGTCGAGGCCGCCACGCAGGAAGAGGCCGACTCGGTCGCCGCTTCGCTGGCGGACGTCGTCAAGAAGAACCTGGCGCTGTGAGCGTCTGAGAGATGTACGCGTGAGGGCGGGCACCGGTGGGTGCCCGCCCCGCGCGTATGTGTGGTCAACGGACGAGGCCGCCTGTCGCCCTCCTGTGTGGAGCGTGCGGCAGGCGGCCTCACATCGTTGTCTGATCGGCTCTCAGATCTTGGCTGCCTCGATCCACTCCAGCGGGATGCGGCTGAAGTACAGGCCCTGCATCTCGCGCTCCCACAGCAAGCCCAGTGTGCCATCGGGGAGGATCGTCATGCACTGGTAGACGTAGTGGGCGGGATTGAACGTGCGCGATGCGATCCAGGTGCGGCCACCGTCCTCGGACAGGCGCAGAACGCCGCGGCCGCGGTAGGGGCGCATCTGCGAGGCGTTCGCGAACACCACGCGCTCGGGGCAGTCCTCCGTCGGCCAGGGAACCGCGTTCGGCTGGCAGAAGATCTCGGTGATCTCCTCGGCGAAGAACACGTCGCTCCAGGTCTCGCCTCCGTCGGTGCTGACGGTCGCCGCGACCTTTCCGCTGGGGTGCTGGTTGCGCATGAGCATCAGGAGTGAACCGTCGGCGCGCTCGATGAGTGTGGCCTCGTGCGTGGCGGCTGCTTCGGTGTCGAGCGTGCGCGAGTCGATCTCGCGGCCCTCGAAGATACGCCCGTCGTTGGGAGACTTGCCGCGCTTCCACGTCGCACCGCCGTCATCGGAGTACACGACGGACGCAGAGAAGTGACGCTTGTGGTCCCCGTTGTAGTAGATCGGGATGACGAGGCGTCCGCTGCGCAGCTGCACGCCCGTACCCGGGGAGGTGCCGCAGAAGGACATCCATTCTTCCTTCACGTCCTGATTGAGGTTGAAGGGGCCGGACCAGGTCTCGCCGTCGTCGTCGGAGTAGATCATCTGCAGGAAGCAGGTGCGGGCAGTCAACAGAGTCTGGTGGGGATCCACGCCATCGGCGAGGAACACGTTACCGCCGGGCGTTTCCTGACCGCCCTCGGTGACGGTGACGTCGCCGCGCTCGGAGATCCTGAACGGAGCGGCGTTGCCGTCGGCGTCTGTGACGCTGCCATCCTCGTTCCATGTGTAGGTGGCGCCGTTGGCGTCGTGCAGGATGTAGCGCCCCTTCTCATCGACGCCGAGGCCGGCCTCGGCGTTCGGCTGTCCGATGCCGCCCGGGAAGTGGTCGATGAGGATGACGAGACGTCCGTTGCGGCGGTCCTGTACGACACACGAGTCGATGACGGACGCTCCCTTGGCCCCGTGGCCGGGGTAGGTGAGGACCGTCTGGAGGTCACCCCACGTGTGTCCTCCGTCAAACGAGCGGCGGACCGTGAAGTTGATCGAGTTGGGCGAGTCGTTCGCGATGGTCTCACGCTGGTCGGCACCTGCGACAACAACCCCGGATTCCAGGGTGATCAGCGAGGGGATGCGGTAGCTGATCGAGTCGTGAAACCCGGCATCGAACAGGCATTGCGTGTCGACCGGAGCGACCGAGGAGAGCTTCTTGATCTGCGAGTCGTTGAGGACCGAGGAGAAGAGTGCGGCGTTGCGGACCTCGCCAAAGAGACGCGAGCCCGAGGTGTCCTGACCGATGACGACCTCGTTGAGGGAATCGACGGCCGCGAAGAACGCCTGTCCGGGTAGGTGTGCTTCGAGATAACCGTCGACGTAGATCTGCACCGCTCCGTGCCCGACGCGAACGACGACATCGTGCCAGTGTCCCTGATCCCAGTGTCCGTGTGCGGTAAACGTGCGCCATTCGCCCCGTCGCCCGAGGACCTTGTACTCGATGCCTTCTTCCGTCACGGACAGGTTGAGCTGCTCGGTGCCGCCACCGCCCGCCGCGAGGATAGTCCCGTGCTGGCCCGGTCCGCGCACGCGGTAGCGGGCGAAGATCGTGCCCGCGGTCAGCTCAGAGAGTTCGGCGACGTCGTAATCCGACAGGTGCGCGGCAGCGAACTCGATGAGCGGGGTGGGGGCGGGGGAGAGCGCGAGGATCTCTGCGGGGGAGAGAACGGCGTCATGCTCTGTGAAGGATCGAATGTCGATGCCGGCTCCCGGCGTGATCTCAAGGGCCGCCTCGGGGCCGCTAGCGGTGGGGGAGAGGTCTGCGGTCGTGGAGAAGCACTGGTAGCCGTCGAGGAAGATCTTGGAGCCCGCGCTGGTGGCCGTGATCGCGAGAGAGTGCCAGGTTCCATCCGTGACGGAGGCGGTGTCTTCCATGTCCAGGGCGAAGGACATCGCCTTCGTTGATCCCTCAAGGAAGAGGGCGCTGGAGCGGATGAACAGTCTCCAGCCTGTGCCATCCGCGCTGTGGAGCTCGAGCAGCGCTCCATCGATGCGTGCTCGGAACTGTAAGGTCCAGGAGATTCCCGGATGACCTGCGTCGATGCTCATGCTTGACACCTTTCTGTTAGTTGCTAATTTTGCCTCGCATCATTGCGAAGCTGAGCGTGTGATCAGTCACAATGCTGAAGTTGTCAGACAGATTAGCACTGTGACCTTTCGTTGGCAATATGCAGATTGAGCCGAAATTTCGTCTTGACTCTAGAATGAGAGAGAGCTAACATTACCGCAAGTTGTCTGACAACTTGCTAGTTAGACATCTGGACTCAAAGCCCCTCGTTATTCGACGATGAAATTTCAGGAAGGCACTCATCATGAGTACGTCCCCCGCACAGGCGCTTCCGAAAAAGCCCTGGTATCAATACCTGACCAAAGAAGATCGCAAGGCCTTCTTCGCCGCATGGATCGGCGTGCTGCTGGACGGCTACGACTTCGTTCTGATCTCCTTCGCGCTCCCCGCGATCAAGGAAGCGTTCAGTCTGACGCTGGTCCAGAGCGCATCCCTGATCTCGGCCGCCTTCATCAGCCGCTGGATCGGTGGCCTCGTGCTCGGAGCTATCGGTGACCGCTACGGCCGTAAGCCCGCAATGGTGCTGTCGATCTTCATGTTCGCCTTCGGCTCCATCGCCTGCGCTCTCGCACCGAACTTCTGGATTCTGTTCATTCTGCGCCTCATCATCGGCTTCGCGATGGCAGGCGAGTACTCGGCATCTGCGGCCTACGTCATCGAGTCGTGGCCCAAGCACATGCGCAACAAGGCCTCGGGTTTCCTGCTCTCCGGCTACGCCTTCGGCGTTATCGCCGCCGCCCAGGTCGACAAGTATTTCGTGACCTGGGTCGATTCGGTTCACCCCGGTTGGGGCTGGCGAGCCCTCTTCCTCACGGGCATCGTCCCGATTGTTGTCGCCATCTACATGCGGCGCACCCTACCCGAGGCCGCGGACTGGAGTGAGGCCAAGGAGAAGGGCGACGTCGAGAAGAACGATATGCTCGCCGTGCTCTTCGGCGGGCAGCGCAAGATCCTCAACTACGTCGTCGTTGTCATTGCCTTCGTTGGTCTGATGCTGATCTTCACTCAGCAGGTGGGTGGTGTTGTTGCGGTCAGCCTGATCGGTGTCGTGTGCGCGATCGTCTTCATCTACCTGATCATCCAGTTCGACTCGAATCGCTGGATCATCGGTATCGCGATCATGCTGACGATCTTCGCTTCCTTCATGTACACCTGGCCGATCCAGGGCCTTCTGCCGACCTACCTGCACGGTGTCGGTATGGACCAGAAGGTCGTTGCGAATGTTGTGTCCTTCGCCGGCCTCGGCAACGCCGCTGGCTACATCATCGCTGGATTCGCGGGCGACAAGTTCGGCATGCGTCGCTGGTATGCCACCTCCCTGCTCCTGTCGCAGATCATTGTCTTCCCGCTGTTCACGCAGGATGGGAAGTACGTTGCTCTCGTTGCGGGTCTGCTCTTCTTCCAGCAGATGTTCGGCCAGGGTGTTTCGGGCCTGCTTCCCAAGTGGGTATCCTCGTACTTCCCGGTCGACAAGCGCGCTGCAGGCCTCGGCTTCTGCTACAACGTCGGCGCCCTCGGTGGCGCGGTTGGCCCCGTCTTGGGTGCTGCCATCGCCGATCAGCTCGGCCTCGGTATGGCCCTCGCGATTCTGTCCTTCGGATTCGCCGCGATCGTCATGGTCTCCATCGGTGCGAATATCCCGCGTCTGCTGCAGAAGATGGTGGGACCGGAGTATGTTCGTCCTGAAGATGGAAACGACGAAATCATCAAAGAAGGATGATCACCATGACACTTCCGTTCGTTATCGGCGCGTACGCGTCGCATCCGGCACCGGAGCTGGAAGCTGACTACTACCGACTCCTCGCAGATCAGCCGTGGGTGAGCGGCGTTGAGATCCCCTACCCGGGGCAGCTCGCCACCCAGGGTGAGGTCCTGGCCAGCCACCTGGCGGCTCACTGGGACTTCAATACGATCACCGCGATCCCCGGCACCATGCAGAACGTGTGGAAGAACGAGAACTTCGGCCTGGCCTCGCCCGACGAGGCCGGACGCGGAGCCGCTCTCGACTTCACCCGCGCGCTGCGTGACGACCTTGCCGCCCTGTGCGAGCGGGCGGGTCGCCAGCTGGTCGCCCGCGTGCAGCTGCACTCGGCTCCCACGCGCCTGGCGCAGGCGGACGCTTTCAAGCGTTCGCTCGCCGAGGTGGCCACATGGGACTGGTGCGGGGCCACGCTCGTCATCGAGCACTGCGACAAGTACATCCCCGAGCAGAACCCCGAAAAGGGCTTCCTCTCCCTCGAATCCGAGATCGACATCGTCTCCGAGGCAGGCATCGGCATCCACCTCAACTGGGGCCGCTCCGCCGTGGAGGGACGTAGCGCGGACACCGCCTACGAGCATGTGCTCGAGGCTGGCAAGCGCGGCGTCCTGGACGGCATCATCTTCTCGGGCGCAGGCCCGGAGGAAACCCAGTACGGATACTCCTGGATCGACGGGCACCTGCCCGCGCAGGCCGACGAACCGACCTCGCTCATGGACGAGGCCGAGATCGCCCGCTGCGCACAGGCCGCCGTCGAGGGTGGAGCCAAGTACCTTGGCGCGAAGGTTTGCGTCCCCAAGGACGCATCCCTCGAGCAGCGTCTGGCCATGCTGACCAACATCTACCGGGCCTGCGGTCTCGGCGAGTAACAGCGTCGCTGGGCGTCGCTCTCGCATTTTGTGAGCGTGCGGGAGGCGCCCGGCACGAGGCGCACGTGTGAGGGAGGGGCGGATGCCAACTGGCATCCGCCCCTCCCTGCGTCATGTCGAGGATCCTGCGATGCGTCCCTCGCGTCGGACTCGCGACTAGGGCAAGTCGAATCGCGCCCGGAAAGCGGGGGAGGGGGACAGGTACTGATCGACGCAGGTGCGCACGGTCTCGGCGTCGATGTCTTGATTCGTGAACAACTCCTGGATGGCCGGGTTATCGCCCTGCGTGATCGTCTCGTACGTTCCTTCCGGCGAGTAGTAGAAGATGTCGCGGCTCACAACAGCCTCCGGGCGCTGCTTGGCCGTGGTGAGGACGGGGACGCGGCCGAAGATCGCGAGATCCCAGAGCTGCTTCGAAATGTTCGCGGGGTCGGCGGGGGCGTAGTACATCATGTGGTTCGCCGGGATCGTAAAGAACAGGCCGTGCGGTGCCTGGATGGGGAAACGCGACATGAGCGCGGGTATGTTCGCGGTCTTCGCCGTGACGAACGGGGATTGCGCCGACAGGCAGGTGAAGGGCCCGAACTGCTGGATGCGCTCGATGGGGAGGTCGTCGGTGTTCTTTTGTGCGCAATGGAAGAGCTCGTCGATGCTCAGGGGGCATTGGGCCAGCTGTTCGTCTTTCAGCCTGAACAGGGGTGTCGGGCAGTCGAGGCTGAGCGTCAGCGCGAGGCCGCCGGGGTATTGGCGGGCGTAAGAAAACTGCGGGTGTGCGACAGCGTCGGCAGTGCAGAACTCGGTGCGTATGAGTCGACGTAGCTCGTCGGGTTTGTTCAGGATGGTTTCGTCGATACGTGTCCGCTCGATAAGGTACGGAACCCACGGATCCATCAGATCGCGGTGCGCATCCGGTTCCGTAGATATCAGGTTGGTCATGAGTGCGTGAATGCTGCACTTCACGGAATCGTTGAGGAGGAGGAACATTGTGCGCTCGGTTTTGTTGAAGCCAAGCTGAACCGTGAGGCCGGCGTCTTCGAGCTTGCTCGTCAGATAGGGCAGGGCCTTATTGAATACGTATTCGGGATCCATGGGGCCACTGTAGTCGCGGTCCGGGTGTTGATGTGTCGGGAGTCCGGTACAAGAGAAGCGAAGTTCCCGGAGCAAAGCGTGGACGCGAGGGAGGGGCGGATGCCAATTGGCATCCGCCCCTCCCTGCGTCGTGTTGAGGAACGTCTGATGTGTTCCTCGTGTCGGTCGGGCGACTAGGGCAACGCGAATCGCTGCCGGAAAGCGGGGGAAGGCGACAGGTACTGATCGACGCAGGTGCGGACGGCCTCGGCGTCGATGTGTGGATTCGTGAAGAACTCCTCGAGCGCCGGATTGTCACCCTGCGTGATCGTCTCGTACGTTCCTTCCGGCGAATAATAGAAGATGTCGCGGCTCAGAACGGCGTCCGGGTCCTGCTTGCCCGCGCTGATGACGGGGAGGCGGCTGATCTTCGCGAGCTCCCTGAGTTGCTCCGAAATATTCGCGGGGTCGGCGGGGACGTAGTGCAACATGTGGTTCGCCGGGACCATAAAGAATAGGCCGTGCGGTGCATGGATGAGGAAACGCGACATGAGCTCGGGCATGTTCGCGGCCTTCGCCGTGACGAACGTGGATTGCGCCGAAATGCAGGTGAACGGCCCGAACTGCTGGATGCGCTCGATGGGGAGGTCGTCGGTGTTCTTTTGTGCGTAATAAAAGAGCTCATCGACGCTCAGTGAGCACTGATCCAGCTGTACGTCGTCCAATCTGAACGGGGAATTCTCGTAGTCGAGGCTGAGTACCAGCACGATTCCACTGGGGTATTGGCGGGCGTAAGAGTGCAGTGGGGTTGTGGCAACATCGAAAGCGCCGAACTCGGTGCGTATGCGTCGACGTAGCTCGTCAGGATTGTTCAGGATCGTCTCGCCGATGCGTGCCTGCTTGATGAGGAGCGGGACCCACAGCTCTATCAGAATGCGGTGCACGTCCGGCTCCGCATATATCAGCTTATTCATGAGTTCATGAATGCTGCACTTCACGGAATCGTTGAGGAGGAGGAATATCGTGCCCTTGGTTTGGTTGAAACCAACTTGAACCGTGAAGCCGGCGTCTTCGAGCCTGCTCGTCAGATAGGGCAGGGACTTATTGAGGGCGTATTCGGCATCCATGGGACCACTTTAGAGCGCATGTGGGTGTGGCGCATTGGCGCTCGGTGTCGCGTCGGTGCTGCGTGGGCATGTGTAAAGGTGAACTGTCAATGGATGCTTAACGGGAGGGATCGATGCTCAGCTGCTCGGTGAGGAAAGAATGCTCTCCCGCATCGTCGCGCCAGTAGACGAGCGTCGCGCGGGATTCCTGCTGCTCTCGCAGGCTCTGTGACAGGTCCTTGAAGGCCTCCAGCTTCGAACCGTGTTCATCGATGAGGGTCTTTTCGTTTTCGAGGATCTTCTCGCGGCGCTGTTTCAACGCCAAGAGATCGTGTGTCTGGCGGGAGAACATTGACTTCTTTTGATCTTCCTCTTCGTACTCGGTGATCTTAGCTTTCACCCCCTCCGACAGATTTTTCAGCGTGCTCCACCGCTCATTGGTTTTATCGATGCACTCCGTCAGCTGCTGCGTGCGTTTGGTGACCAGCGCCGGGCACTCCTGCAGGGCAAGCGCCACGTGCAGGGCGTGCACCTGGACCTCGGTAATGTATGCCAGTCCGGCGGCGTTGACATCGCGGATGACATCGTCAATGGGCGTGTCGGTGTCCAGAGCACGGCTGTCCGCGGACAGGAGCAGTAGCTCCTGTCGTCGCGCGACGGCCGCGAGGGATTGTTCGGCCACCGCGAAACGGGCCGTCATGGACGGGGTAAAGTGCCCGAGCTCGCCGTATTCCTCGGTGATGTCGCCCAGGGTCTTCGAGGCGGCGATGAGCCCAGCGATCTGCGTGATGTCCACTCGCACGAGAAGA
>JAHACW010000072.1 GCA_018375675.1 Actinomyces sp.
TCGCGCTGCCAATTCTCCTTGAACCAGCCTCGGTTATCGCCGTGAACAGTCAGATCAATGCGCAAAAAGCCGGGGATCGGCGTGGTCGTAATCCCCAGGGGCTTAGCGGTGGGCGCCATGGTTCTTCCTTACGTGCGTGGTTTTTGTGCGGACGCAACATTCCATGTAAATACTATCCGATCTGCACCCCTGCGGCGGTGTGCGCCGCCCCATGGGCGCGCGCGGGCGCAAAGTTGTGGAAAAATACTGTTCTATAGGGATAATTGTCAACGACGCGCGACCCACACGAGGACGCGCCGGGAAGCGGAGGCAACATGAAAGGCATCATCCTGGCGGGCGGCTCGGGCACCCGTCTGAACCCGATTACGCTGGGGACATCGAAGCAGCTCGTCCCCGTCTACGACAAGCCGATGATCTACTACCCGCTGTCGACCCTTATGCTGGCGGGCATTTCTGAGGTTCTCGTCATCACGACCCCCCACGACGCTCCGTCGTTCCACCGCCTGCTCGGCGATGGCAGCCAGCTCGGCGTCAACATCTCCTACGCTGTCCAGCACGAGCCCAACGGCCTCGCGCAGGCTTTCGTGCTCGGCGCCGATCACGTGGGCAACGACAGCGCCGCCCTGGTCCTGGGCGACAACATCTTCTACGGCCCCGGCATGGGCGCGCAGCTGCGCCGCCACGTCGACCCCGACGGTGGTGCCGTCTTCGCCTACCACGTGTCCAACCCGCGTGAGTACGGCGTCGTGGAATTCGACGAGGAGTTCAACGCGCTGTCCATCGAGGAGAAGCCTGAGCACCCCAAGTCGAACTACGCGGTGCCCGGCCTGTACTTCTACGACAACGATGTGGTCGAGATTGCCCGCAACCTCAAGCCGAGCGCGCGTGGCGAGTACGAGATCACCGACGTGAACCGCTCATACCTCGAGGCTGGCAAGCTCAAGGTCGAGGTTCTCCCGCGCGGCACCGCGTGGCTCGACACCGGCACGTTCGACTCCCTCGCTGACGCCACCGCCTTCGTGCGTACGGTCGAGGCCCGCCAGGGCATGAAGATCGGCGCCCCGGAAGAGGTCGCGTGGCGCATGGGCTTCATCGACGACGAGGGTCTGCGCCAGCGCGCCGAGCCCCTGGTGAAGTCCGGTTACGGCGCTTACCTGCTCGAGCTGCTTGAGCGAGAGGGTCGCTGAGTGAGCCGTCCCAGTGCTCAATCCCGCCTGCTCATCGTCATTCCCGCGTGGAATGAGGAGGAGGTGCTTGGTGACGTCCTCGAGATGGTGAAGGCTGAGAAGCCTTCCTTCGCGGACATCCTCGTGGTCTCCGACGGGTCGACGGACGCGACCGCCGATATCGCGCGCGCCGCGGGCGTGGCCGTCCTCGACCTGCCGCTCAACCTGGGGGTCGGTGGCGCGATGCGCGCCGGCTTCCAGTACGCGCGGCGCGTGGGCTACGAGTATGCGTGTCAGCTCGACGCGGACGGCCAGCACGATCCGCGCGAAATTGAGACGCTCATCGAGACGGCCTCGAGCGAGCACGCGGACGTCGTCATCGGCTCGCGTTTCGCGGGTAAGGGCAACTACCACGCGAGAGGCCCGCGCAAGTGGGCGATGAACCTCTTCTCGTTCATCCTCTCGCGCGTGTGTGAGACCCACCTGAGCGATACGACCAGCGGGTTTAAGCTCTACGGCCCCCGTGCGCTCGCGCTGTTCGCGCACAACTACCCGGCCGAGTACCTGGGTGACACGATCGGTGCGCTCGTCATTGCGGCGCGCTCGCACCTGGTCGTGCGCGAGGTCGGCGTGCAGATGCACCCGCGCGCGGGCGGTGAGCCCTCCCACAACCCGATCAAATCGGCGCTCTTCCTGGTGCGTGCGACGATGGCCCTCGCGGTCTCCCTGTCGCGCCCCGGTGAGAAGGTCGCCCCGGCACCGGAGGAGACCGCATGAGCCCCACGTACGTGCTTGGACTGGTGTTCGCGATCATCATCCTGGTGATGGTGTTCGTCAAGATGCGTAACTCGGGCCTGAAGGAACGCTACGGCCTGTGGTGGTACTGCATCGCCTTCTTTACGGCGCTGCTGTCCATCTTCCCGCCGATCCTGAAGTGGAGCGCGATGCAGCTGGGCGTCGTCGTCCCGCTGAATCTCGGGTTCTTCGTCGCGGGTGTGGTGCTGCTGCTCCTGTCGCTGCGTTTCTCGGTGGACCTGTCGCGGTCGGATGAGGATCGCCGTCGCCTGACCGAGGAGGCCGCGATCCTGCGCCTGCAGGTGGAGGATCTGCAGCGCCGCGTTGATGCTCTTGAGGCCTCCCGTCAGGGGGACGGTCAGTCTCGCTGAGGCGCGCGCTTTCACGACAATTAACGAGGCCGGGGCCCGTCAGGTGGAAACCTGACGGGCCCCGGTTCTCGACATGGGAGCGCCCCTGGGTGGTCGGTCCGCGGGTGGAGCGGCGCGGTTAGCGCAGCAGCGTGCCGTCGGGACCGAGGCTGAGGCGCTCGGTGGGGGCGGCGGGGTCGACCTCACCCTCGGCGAGCTTGCGCTTAAGTGCGGAGGCCGGGCGCGACACGGGGACGGTGGGCTCGTTGGAGTCGTCGTCGGTGTCTGCGGCGCTCGGAGTCGGCTCCGAGACCTCGATCGGCGAGGCCGAGGGGGACTCGACGGGGGTCAGGGAGATGCGCGCCCCCATCGCGGAGGCGTGCGAGGGCAGCAGGGGTTCGCCGTCCAGGTCCTTGGCCAGGTCGTCGAGCATCGCGCGGGCCTCCTCGACGATGGAGGAGTCTTCGGCGTGCAGGCCGTGCACGAGCCAGCGCACGAGCGCGATCTCGGATAGGAGCTGGGCGCGCGTGAAGATGTGCAGGTCGGTGGCGCGGCGCTCGTGGCCGTAGGTCTCACGGAAACGGTCGAGGAATGCATCGGAGGCGGTGGCCTGGACCCATGCGATGTCGAGGGCGGGATCTCCCACGTGTGCGCTGGTCCACCCGCCGATGGCCAGGAGCGAGCCGCGCTTCACGGACAGGCAGCGCTCCTGGATGTCACCGTGGATGGGCGCGGAGGGGAAGCGCCACAGGGACACGTCCTCGAGGGCTGCCTCCCAGCGGCTCCACAGGGCGGCGGGGATGGCGACTTCGCGGGCGGCCTCGTCGAGGAGGGCGAGGTTGCGGTCGCGGCATTCGATGGCCGTGTAGGTGGGCAGACCGATCGAGGAGAAGACGGTCTCGGGGAGGTTGTGCAGGGCCGCGAGGGCGCGTCCGAGGGACGCAGGCAGTAGGGGGTCGGTGTCGAGATCCTCGTCGGTGGGGGCGGTACCGCCCGGGTCACGGTGGACGTAGACGGAGCCTCCGCCGCTGGTCTTTACCTGACCCGCCAGGCGGGGCACGTCGAAGGGGATGTAGTCGTGGTCGTGTGCCTGTCCGAGCCGGTCCAGGATGCCGGAGGTTGCCTCGAGTGCGGGTCCGGAGACCTCCTCGTGGGGGCAGGTGACGATCCAGCGGTGTCCGGCGGCGTCTTCGATGCCGGTCACGGTGGAGAGCTCGTCGCTGTAGGTGGGCGGTCGCAGGGCGGTGACGCGCATGCCGGGGACGGCCGCGGTGGCCAGGGCTGCCAGTTCGAGGGGGCTCTTGCGGGAGGTCATTGCCTTAACGTATCGCGGCCTGGGGCCGGGCGCTTCTCCCCGCGCGGGCGTCAGGAGGATTGAACGGATGTGGGTTTGCTCCTTGCTGAAAAACTCTGTTACTTTCGACACATTGGCTTGGTCTGTAGCAAGGAGGCGCAGCGATGGAAGCCACGACGCGCGCACTCGCCGCACGGGTGCGTGAGGACTTAGCCGCGAGCGGAGTCGACGCGGCCCGAGACCCTCGATCCGTGCGTCTGCTCATTCATCGCGCCATCGACCGTTTCGCACCCGACCTGCTGCCCGCGGCCCGCGAGCAGGCCGAAGCGGACCTCATGGACGACATCTGCGGTCTGGGCCCGCTTCAGGCGCTCATGGACGATCCCTCGGTCGAGGAAATCTGGATCAATGCAGCCTCGCGCGTGTTCGTGGCCCGTTCGGGTGTCGCCGAGCTGACCAGCCTCATCCTCACGGACGAGGACGTGCGCACCCTCGTCGAGCGCATGCTCCACCACTCCGGGCGCAGGCTCGATCTGTCCAGTCCCTTCGTGGATGCGATGCTCGCGGGAGGGGAGCGCCTCCACGTCGTCATTCCGCCCGTCACGGGATCGTCGTGGAGCGTCAATATCCGCAAGCACATCCAGCGCGCTCGCACCTTGGATGACCTGGTAGCGGTCGACATGCTCGCTCCTCCGATGAGGGATTTTTTGGCGGCCGCCGTCTCCGTGGGGCTCTCCGTCCTCGTCTCGGGCGGCACGCAGGCCGGTAAGACGACGCTCCTGCGCGCGCTCGCGGGGGAGCTGCCCAGGTCGCGCCGCGTCATCTCCTGCGAGGAGGTGTTCGAGCTGGGCCTGGCCAACTGGGACCACGTCGCGATGCAGACGCGCCCGGCCGGTGCGGAGGGAACGGGCGAGATCACGCTGCGCGACCTCGTGCGCGAATCGCTGCGTATGCGCCCCGAGTACCTGATCGTCGGCGAAGTCCGAGGCCCCGAAGCCCTCGATCTGCTGGTGGCCCTCAATGCGGGCGTGCCGGGCATGGCGACCGTGCACGCGAACTCGGCCCGCGAGGCCCTCGACAAGCTCTCGATCCTGCCGCTCCTGGCGGGGGAGAACGTGACGACGGGGTTCGTCACCCCGACCCTGGCCTCGTCCATCGATCTCGTGTGTCACGTCGAGCGGGGCGCGGACGGACAGCGCCACGTCGCCGAGATCATGGCGGTCCCGGGGCGCGTCGAAGGAAATCGGATCGAGACTGCCACCCTCTTTCGCTTCGATGGGCACAGGTGTGTCCGAGGCGCGGGCGGCCTGGACCTGCACGATAGTTTTGCTGCCGCCGGCTTTGACCTCGCATCCCTCCTGGATTGGGGACCGGCGTGATCGCGATCGTGTGCGGGCTCGTGTTCGGGATCGGCCTCGTCATGGCCGTGTCCCCCTGGTTCACGCCGCCCCCGGCCTGGCGGCCGTGGGGGCCGTGGAAGCGCCTGCGCGAGGATGTTGCCCGTGCTCGCATCCCCGGATTGACAGCCCTGCGCCTCGTCGCCCTAAGCCTCGGAGTCGGAATCGTTGTCGCGCTCGCCATCCTGGTTGTCACGGGAGCCTGGCCCGTCGCCCTCATCGTCTCCGTCGGCGTCGCGTTCCTGCCCTACGCGTGGGTTGTCTCCCGCCTCGGCGCGCACGCGAAAACCGTGAGGGCTGCCTGGCCCGAGGTTATTGACGCCATGGTGTCCGGCGTGCGCGCGGGCACTGCGCTGCCCCAGGTGCTCTGCGACCTGGCCGAGGAGGGGCCCATCCCCGTGCGCTTCGCCTTCGAAGCCTTCTCGCGGGATTACAGCGCTAATGGCCGTTTCGAGCTCGCTCTGGACACTATGAAAGAGACGGTCGCCGACCCCGTTGCCGACCGCATCGTCGAGGCGCTGCGCATCGCTCGATCCGTGGGTGGGGCGGATCTGACGCGCCTGCTTCAAGACCTCGCCTCGCTCCTGCGCGAGGATGCGCGGGTGCGCGGAGAACTTGAGGCGCGTCAATCCTGGACGGTTGGCGCTGCTCGTCTCGGCCTCGCGGCCCCCTGGGTCGTCCTGCTCCTCCTGTCGGGAGGTGGGGCGAGTGCGAGCGTCTGGAACTCGCCGGGCGGTATCGCCGTCCTATGCTCGGGGGCCGGCATCTGCGTCATCGCCTACCTGATCATGAAGGCCATGGGGCGCCTGAGCGTCGACCCGAGGAACCTTGGGGGCGTGCGATGAATCCGTGGGCACTGCGAGCTCTCGACCTGGCTGTCGCCCTCATCGGCGGTGCTGGCCTCGTCCTCATCTTGGTCGCCGTCCTCGCGCGCCGCCCCTCCTTCGCTGACCGCGTTGCGCAGGGGCGCGTTCAGGAGCACGCACCCTCCGCAATCGCCGCGTGGGCGCGCCGCGTGAGCGCCTCCGCCCTCGATTCTCTCGGATCCACCAGCGAATCCGTGGCCCGTAGGCTCGCCCTGGCCGGTATGAACCCGGACGTGTCCGTCTTCCGGCTGCGCCAGGCGGTCGCGGGGGTCGCAGGCCTCGTCACCGCATGCGCCCTCGTTTCCGCGCGCCACGCCTCCTCCCTGCGCGCCTCCCTCATTCCCCTGTGCGCCTGCGCGCTCGTCGGCATCCTCCTCGGGGTTGCCGGCATGGACCGCTTCCTCACCATGCGCGCACACGCCCGACAGCGCGCGATTGACGCCGCCGTGCCCGACTGCTCTGAACTCCTCGCACTCGCGGTGGCCGCCGGCGAGTCGATCCCCGCCGCCATCGAGCGTGTCTCCGGGTGCGCGGGAGGCCCCCTTGGGGCAGAGCTCTGGCTGACCGCCGGGCACATCCGTAACGGCACTCCCTCCGTGCGTGCTCTCGCCGACCTCGTCGAGCGCACCGAATCCCCAGCCCTCACGCGCCTGAGTCGCACGCTCACCACGGCGATCGATCGCGGCTCGCCCCTGGCCTCGGTCCTGCACGATCAGGCCCGGGATCAGCGCGAACGCTCCCTCGCCGCCCTCATGGAAGAGGGTGGGCGACGCGAGATTGCGATGCTCCTGCCCGTCGTCTTCCTCATCCTGCCCGTTACCGTCATGTTCGCCCTCTACCCGGGGCTTATCGCCCTGGATTTCACCCCGTGAAGGAAGGAAACAGTCATGAAGAAACTCTTTCTCAGGAAGGCTCCCCTCGGGGAACGCGGCGACGTGCCCGGGTGGGTCCTCATCACCCTCATGACGGCCGCGCTCGTTGTCCTCATCTGGGGTGTTGCCTCGGAGCGGCTCGTGGAGATCTTTAACCGTGCGATGGACTCGATTGCGGGCATCTGAGGAGGGGTCCGAGGTCGTCTCGACGGTCCTCGTTCAGGGCCTCGTCGTCCTCGTCATCCTCCTGCTCCTTCAGCTGGCCTTCGCATCGCACGTACGCACCATGAGCGTGAGTGCGGCATCCGAGGGCGCGCGCCGTGGCGGCCTGCTCGGAGGGGATGAGGACGAGGCCCGGGCGCGCACGAGCGAACTCCTCGACTCCCTCGTGGGGGCCGCGAAGGACCGCGAGATCGCCGTGGACCGCCACAGCGACGAGGGCGTCGACGTCCTCACCGTCACCGTGCGCACGCGCCTACCGCTTGTCGGAGGACTCGGGCCGAGGTGGCTGACCGTGCGCGGGCGTGCGCTGGTGGAGGGGCCGTGAGCGAGCGCGGAGATGCCAGTGTTGAATTCCTTGGAATTCTTGTCGTCGTCGTAATTCCGGTGCTCTACATCGTGCTCGCGATCGGCCAGGTGAGCGCGGGGGCGATGGCGGTAGACGCGGGGGCACGCGAGGCCGCGCGTATCCTCGCCGAGGACCCGGAGCGAACGGCCGACGCATCCCACGCCGTGACCCTCATCGTCGAGGATTTCGGCGTGAACGCGGAACCCGAGGTGGCCGCGACGTGCGAGAACTGCCAGGAGGGAGAAGGTGCTGTCGACGTGCGCGTGTCCGTGCAGGTCCCGCTGCCCTTCATGCCCTCCTGGCTCGGCGGCCTCGGAGTGGGCGTCTCCTCGAGCGCTCGCGCGCCCGTGCGTGAGGTGGTCGCCCGTGAATGAAAGCGAGGAGGGGCGCGTCGGGATCCTTATGTGCGCGGGCTGCGCCTTCGTGTGCCTGCTGCTCGTCGTGTCGATTGCGCTCACCGAGGTCGCTATGCAGGACCGTCGCCTCGTGTCCTGCGCCGACGCCCTGGCCAGTGCCGGGGTGTCGGGAGCCTCCGCGTCCACGGTATTCGCGGGAGGCAACCTCGGGGTTGACGAGGAGACGGCGAGCTCTCGCGTCGATCGTGCGCTCGCGGGGCTGTCGGATTCGACCTGCCGCGTCGGGGATGGGGTCAGTGTCTCCTGGATCAGTGTGAGCAGCGGGGAGGTGGAGGTTGGCGTGAGGGCGCGCCCGAGGGTCTCCCTCCTGCCTCCGGTGTTGCGCAGCGCGGTGGTTCCCGAGCTGGTGAGAACCTCGAGCGCGCGCCTGCGTGGGGTGCAGGGGTCGCCCTAAAGTGGCGTCCACGACGGTCACATTGTGGGATGGCAATCGAAGTATGAGTAAACGAAACGTAAACTTTAGGCCATGAGCAGCTTTGATACATCTCGTCTTTCCCCCGCGCTGGCCTCCGTTTTTGAATCTGTCCAGCGCCGTGACCCGGCCCAGGCCGAGTTCCATCAGGCCGTCTACGAGGTCCTTCTGACGATCGCCCCGCTGGCTGAGCGTCACCCCGAATACGCCGACCTGTCGATCATCGACCGCATCGTCGAGCCCGAGCGCCAGATCCAGTTCCGTGTCCCGTGGGCCGACGACAAGGGCAACATCCACGTGAACCGCGGCTTCCGCGTCGAGTACAACTCCGCACTCGGCCCCTACAAGGGCGGCCTGCGCTTCCATCCCTCCGTGAACCTGTCGATCATCAAGTTCCTCGGCTTCGAGCAGATCTTCAAGAACGCCCTCACCGGCCTGCCCATGGGCGGCGGCAAGGGTGGCGCGGACTTCGACCCCAAGGGCAAGTCCGACGCCGAGGTCATGCGTTTTTGCCAGTCCTTCATGACTGAGCTCTCCCGCCACATCGGCCCCGACACCGACGTGCCCGCCGGCGACATCGGCGTGGGCGGCCGCGAGATCGGCTACATGTTCGGCCAGTACAAGCGCCTCAAGAACCGCTTCGACGCGGGCGTCCTGACGGGCAAGGGCCTGTCGTGGGGCGGCTCCTACGTGCGCACCGAGGCCACCGGCTACGGCCTCGTCTACTTCGCCGCCGAGATGCTCGCCGCGAAGGGCACCAGCTTCGACGGCAAGCGCGTCGTCGTCTCCGGCTCGGGTAACGTTGCAATCTACGCGACCGAGAAGGCTCAGCAGCTGGGCGCGACCGTCGTGGCCGTGTCCGACTCCTCCGGCTACGTCGTGGACGAGGCCGGCATCGACGTTGCGCTGCTCAAGGACGTCAAGGAGGTGCGTCGTGGACGCGTCTCCGACTACGCGGCCGAGCGCCCCGGCGCCGTCTTCGTGCCCGGCGGCTCCATCTGGGACGTCCCCTGTGACGTCGCGCTGCCCTGTGCGACCCAGAATGAGCTGCCCCTGTCCGGCGTCGAGACCCTCATCAAGAACGGCGTCCAGCTGGTCGCCGAGGGCGCGAACATGCCCACGACCCCCGAGGCGATCGAAGCCCTGCAGTCCGCCGGCATTGCCTACGCCCCCGGCAAGGCCTCGAACGCGGGCGGCGTGGCCACCTCCGGCCTCGAGATGCAGCAGAACTCCGGCCGCACCCAGTGGCCCTTCGAGGAGACTGACGCGAAGCTTCACCAGATCATGGTCGACATCCACGCGACCACCGTCGCCACTGCCGAGGAATACGGCGTCGCGGGCGACTACGTGGCGGGCGCGAACCTGGCGGGCTTCCAAAAGGTGGCCGACGCGATGATCGCGATGGGTCTCATCTGATCCGCTCTCTTTTCGGTGCCTCGGCGTCCTGTGTGGCGTCGGGGCACCGTCGTATCTGCGGCAGGTAGTGGAGTAAGCCCCGCCACCGTCGCCCCTTAGCGTTCCTGGTTGGGCGCTCGATCCGCTACCCTGGGTGCGTGGCCATTGAATTTTCTGAAGAGATCCCGTCCCTGCGCACCACGATGGAGACCATCATCGC
>JAHACW010000073.1 GCA_018375675.1 Actinomyces sp.
CGCGGCGCGGACGGCTCGCGGGCGGGCCGCCGCCCACGGGCACACAAAGCAGCCCGGCCCAGCAGGAAACAGTAAGAAAAGCTACGAAATCTTCTCCATCGGAGCCATGCGCACGAGCAGGCGCTTCTCGCCCAGGCCGAAGCGGATGCGGGCCACGGTGCGCGGCCCCTCGCCTTCGATGCCGGTGACGGTCCCGGCGCCCAGGGTGGCGTGCTTGATGCGGTCGCCGACCTTGAGGGAGAGCACCGGCTTATCCTCGGCGGGCTTGGCGGCAGGAGCAACGCCCATGCGCGTCACTTTGCGCACGCCGGTGGGCTGCGCGGAGGCGCCGCCACGGCCGGAGCCGAAGGCACCCGTATCGGCATCACCCCACGGGTCGCGCCCCTCGGAGCGACGGGAGCGCCCGTAGGAACCCGAGCCGTACGACCCGGACCCGTAGGAGCCGCCGTACGACGCTCGCATGCGCTCGCCCGACGTGGCCGCGCGGCGCACGTCGAGGAGCTCGGCGGGGATGTCGTCGAGGAACCGTGAGGGCGGCATCTCCTGCGGAGTGCCCCAGGCGCTGCGCACGGCCGCGCGCGTCAGGTAGAGGCGTTCGCGCGCACGCGTGATCGCCACGTACGCGAGGCGGCGTTCCTCCTCCAGCTCGCTCTCGTCGCCGAGGCTGCGCTGGTGTGGGAAGGTGCCGTCCTCCATGCCGGTGACGAAGACGGCGGGGAATTCAAGGCCTTTCGCGGTATGCACGGTCATGAGGGTGACCTGCCCGCCGCGCTCGCCCTCTGCGGGCACCTGGTCCGAGTCGGCGACGAGGGCGACGCGCTCGAGGAAGTCTGCGAGGGTTCCGCCGGGAGCGTCGGCCGCGAAGGCACCCGCGACGGAGTGCAGTTCCGCGAGGTTTTCCACGCGCGAGGCGTCCTGCGGGTCCTCGCTGCGGCGCAGTTCTGCCAGGTAGCCGGTGCGGTCCAAGACTTCCTCGAGGATGTCGGCCTGCGACGCGCCTCGAGCCTCCGCGGCGCGCAGGGTTTCGATAAGTCCCCAGAACGCGGCTGCCGACTTGGCGGCACGCGGGGTGATGCCCAGGACCTCGGGAGCAGTCTCAGTCGCGTTCTCGGCAGGGGACGAGGCCGGGGCCGCAGCCGCGTTCTCATCCGCAGCCTCGCTCGCAGCAGGGTTCTCCCCCGCCGTTCCATCCGAGGAAACGGAAACCGAAGGATCAGCCGAGGCCTCGTCCGGGGAGGCGGAGCGTGCGAGCGCGTCGACGTCGATCCCCTCGCCCTCACCGGCCGGGCAGCCGGCGCGCAGCCACAGGTGGCGCAGGGCCGCGCCGAAGGAGATGCCGTAGTGGGCGGCGTGCGCGGCGATGGCTTCTTCGGCCTTGGCCCCGATGCCGCGTTTGGGGACGTTGAGGACGCGGCGGGCCGCGACCGTGTCGTCGGGGTTGGAGATGACCTGCAGGTACGCTAGGGCGTCCTTGATTTCGCGGCGCTCGTAGAAGCGGGTGCCGCCGACGACGCGGTACGGGATGCCCTGGCGTACGAGGAGTTCCTCCAGCGCGCGGGACTGAGCGTTCGTGCGGTAGAAGACCGCGATGTCGCCCCATTCGACGCCCGAGTCCGCGAGGCGGTCGATCTCGCCGACGACGAAGCGGGCCTCGTCGTGCTCGGAATCGGCGGCGTCCAGGGTGATGAGTGCACCGTCGCCCGAGGCGGTCCACAGGTTCTTCGCGCGGCGTCCCGTGTTGCGGGCGATGACCGCGTTCGCGGCCGACAGAATGTTCTGCGTGGAGCGGTAGTTCTGCTCAAGCAGGATCGTGCGCGCGCCCGTAAAGTCGCGCTCGAATTCCTCGATATTACGGATCGTGGCGCCTCGGAAGGCGTAAATCGACTGGTCAGAGTCACCCACGACCGTCAGCTCGGCGGGCTCCACACCATCCTTGCCGTCACCCACCAGGGCGCGCACGAGGACGTACTGCGCGTGGTTCGTGTCCTGATACTCGTCCACGAGGATGTGACGGAAGCGCCGGTGGTAGTGCTCGGCGATCAGCGGGTTCTCGCGCAGCAGGTCAACCGTGCGCATGATGAGGTCGTCGAAGTCCAGCGCGTTCGAGGCGCGCATGCGCTTGTCGTACTCGACGTAGGCCTCCGCGACGATGCGCGAGACCGGGTCCTTGCCCGCCGTCTCCGCGTAGCGCGCCGGGCCGATCAGCTCGTTCTTCGCGTCCGAAATGCGCGCCGCCACCATCTTTGGCGTGAAGCGCTTAATGTCCACGTCCATGGCCTTGAGGACCATCTGGATGAGGCGCTGTGAGTCCTGGGCGTCGTAGATCGTGAAGGACGAGGACAGCCCGGCCGCCTCGTGTTCGTAGCGCAGCAGGCGCACGCACGCCGAGTGGAAGGTCGACACCCACATGCGGCGCGCGTCGTTGCCCACGAGGGCGCCCGCGCGCTCGCGCATCTCGGCCGCAGCCTTGTTCGTGAAGGTAATCGCCAGGATCTCCCCGGCCCGTGCGCGGCCCGTGGCCAGCAGGTAGGCGATGCGGTGCGTGAGGACACGCGTCTTGCCGGAGCCCGCGCCCGCCAGGATCAGCAGCGGCGAGCCCGCGTGAGTGACGGCCTCGCGCTGACGATCATTGAGGCCGCGCGTCAGCGACTCGGGGTCCACGCCCGGGCGCGAGGGACGCTCCCAGCCCGACGAAAAACCACCCGAAGAAGCGGGAGGCTCCCACGCCGACGGCGCACCCGATGCCCCACCCGGCACGGCGATCTCCGGCCACGCGTCGGAGCCCAAGGCGTCCTCCACGTCAAAGGCGGGCACCTCCGGCGGCACGTAGTCGTCCTGGAAGCCCCCGTCGGGGCCGATCAGGAAACCAAGGTCAGGCAAAGAAGTCGAGTCACTCATCGCCTCCAAGGGTAAACCGCCCCACCCTCACCTGCGACCCCCGCCCCGGGTGGCGCCAACCACGAAAGGCGGCATACGACGAGGCCGGGGCCTCCCCGCGCTGATACGCGATAGAAACCCCGGCCTCGTCGAAGCGATTACTTCTTGCGGTACAGCGACTTCGTCGCGTACACCGGCTCGGTCGTCACCTGGATGCCGAGGGAACGGAAGATGCCCTCGTCCACGGGGCCCAGGATGACCGACTCGTGCACGTCGCAGTCGCGCAGCGAGCTGAGCTTATCCAGGGCGCGGCGCGCGTTGTCGTCGCCGTTGGCGGACACCGCGAGCGCGATGAGGACCTCGTCGGTGTGCAGGCGCGGGTTGCGCGAGCCCAGGTCGCGGGTCTTGAGGCGCTGGATCGGCTCGATGGACTGAGGGGCCAGGAGCTGGACCTCGTCCGGCAGTCCTGCGAGCTTCTTCAGGGCGTTGAGCAGCATCGCCGAGGAGCAGCCCAGCAGCGCCGACGTCTTGCCCGTGACGATCTGGCCGTCGGGCAGCTCGATCGCGGCGGCCGGCTCGCCCGTGGCCTCGGCCAGCTCGAGGGCCGGACGCACGACCGGGCGGTCCATGCGCCCCACGCCCACGCGGCTCATCAGCAGGGAGATGCGCGCCGACTGCACGGGCTCGCTCATCTCCTTCTTCTCGGTCACGAGGGCCTTGTAGTAGCGGCGAATGATCTCCTGGCGCGAGGCCTCCCTGCAGGCCTCGTCGTCGACGATGCAGTGGCCCGCCATGTTGACGCCCATGTCCGTGGGGCTCTTGTACGGGGAGGATCCGAGGATCTTCTCGAAGAGGCGGTTCAGGACCGGGAAGATTTCGACGTCGCGGTTGTAGTTGACCGTCTTGATCCCGTACGCCTCCAGGTGGAAGGGATCGATCATGTTGACGTCGTCGAGGTCGGCGGTGGCCGCCTCGTAGGCGATGTTCACCGGGTGATCCAGCGGAATGTTCCAGATCGGGAAGGTCTCCCACTTCGCGTACCCCGACTCGATCCCGCGCTTGTGGTCGTGGTACAGCTGCGACAGGCAGGTCGCCATCTTGCCGGAGCCCGGGCCGGGAGCCGTCACAACGACGAGGTTGCGGCTGGTCTCCACGTACTCGTTGGCGCCGTAGCCCTCGTCCGAGACGATGCGCTCGACGTCCGAGGGGTAGCCGGGGATCGGGAAGTGGCGGTAGACGCGGATGCCGAGCTTCTCGAAGCGTTCCTTCACCTCAGCGGCCGCTTTGTTGTCGTCCGTCCACTGCGTGATGACGACGGAACCGACGTACAGGCCACGCTCACGGAACTCGTCGATCTGGCGCAGAACCTCGTCGTCGTAGGTGGTTCCCATGTCGGCGCGGACCTTGCGGCGCGCGAAGTCCTTGGCGTTGACGGCGACGATGATCTCGACCTCATCCGCCAGTTCGCGCAGCATACGCACCTTGTTGTCGGGCGTAAAACCGGGCAAAACACGCGACGCGTGCATGTCGTCGATCAGCTTGCCGCCGAACTCCAAATACAGCTTTCCGCCGAATTCGCTTCGTCGCTGGGCGATGTGTCGAGACTGCATCTCGATGTACTGATCACTATCAAAACCGATGCGGTGCATGCATCCTCCGAGGTCGCGGAAATGTTAGGGGCCGTCCGTGCGGGGCGGTCAGGCGCTGTCACGCTCTCGGGATTCCATTGTAGGCACGCATGGGCCCCACTCTCCGGATGGGGCGCGCGAAAGGGGTCCGACCTCACACGATGTGTCGCTGCATCGCCCAGCGCGTCAGCTCGTTGCGGTTGGAGAGCTGGAGCTTGCGCAGGACCGAACTCACGTGGGTTTCGACGGTCTTGATGGAGATGAACAGGTCGTGGGCTACTTCCTTGTACGTGTAGCCACGGGCGATGAGGCGCATGACCTCCTGCTCGCGCGCGGACAGCAGGTCCAGTTCGGTGTCGGTCGTGGAGACCTCGCCGGTCCCGAAGGCGTCGAGCACGAAGCCGGCCAGGCGCGGGCTGAAGGCGGCGTCCCCGGCGGCGACGCGGCCGATGGCCTCGACGAGGTCGGGGGTGGAGATCGACTTGGTGACGTATCCGCGGGCGCCCGCGCGGATGACCTGGACGACGTCTTCGGCGGCGTCCGAAACAGACAGTGCCAGGAAGTGCAGGCCCTCGATGTCGCGGCACGTGCTGGCCACTTCGGCCCCGCCTCCGCCGTTTCCGCCGGGCAGGTGCACGTCGAGGAGGGCCACGTCCGGGGTGAGCGCGCGGCAGGCCGCGATGGCGCCCTCGACGTCGGAGGCGTCGCCGACGACCTCCAGGTCGGCCCCGGAGTTTTCGAGCTCGGCGCGCACGCCTGCCCGAACCACGGGGTGGTCGTCGATGACGAGGATGCGGATGGTCACTGGGTCCTCCCGTTGGGCGCTGTTTCTTCCAGGATATCGGAGCGCGGCACGCTCAGAGCAACTTCGGTTCCGCGGGCGAGACGCCTGATCGTGGCGTTACCCCCGGTCCTGCGCATGCGCCCGACGATGGAGTCGCGCACGCCGTGGCGGTCGGCCGCGATCGAGGCGGGGTCGAAGCCCTCGCCGCTGTCTTTGATGAAGGCCTCCACGGCCTGGGGGCGTACTTCGACGTAGACGGAGACGGGCGGAGCGCCGTGACGCACGGCGTTTTGGCAGGCCTCGGCGAGGGCGGCGACGAGCGCGAGTTCGCCGGGGCCCGGGCGCATGTCACCGACGACAACCACGCTGATGGGCACGCCGTAGCGGCTCTCGACGCCCACGACCGCCTCGGTGACGGCGGCATCGAGGGAGTCGGCTGCCTGCGCGTGGCCCGTGTAAAGCCAGGCGCGCAGCTCACGCTCCTCAGTGAGGGCGATGGCGCGCACGCGGGCGGGGTCCTCGGCGGAGGCTCGAATGAGGGTGAGGGCTTGGAGCACGGAGTCATGCAGGTGGGCGGCGATATCGGCGCGTTCGGATTCGCGCACGCGCTGCGCCTGGGCCTGGGACAGGTCCTTCGTCGTTCGCAGCCACATGGGGACGAGGGCGAAGAGCACGCCCGCGACCAGGGCGGCGCCGATGAGGCCGCCACGCAGCAGAATGATCGGCGGGTTGTCGCGCGAGGCCACCATGACGACGCCGAGGCTGAGCAGCACGATGCCGCCGAAGACAGCCCCGATGAAGCGCAGCGACCGCCAGGAACTCACGTTGCGACTCTGGCTCCACACGAGTGAGATCCCGGAAACGATCGTGATGATAGACCCCATGTCCCGCCAGTCCAGCGTGTTGGTCGCGTTCAGGATCGTGCCGACGATCGCGGCCACAATCAGGGCCACGCCGACGACGATCAAGCGGTTACGCGACACCTGGGCGGCACGTTCCTCGCGCAGTCGGACGAGGCCGGGGCTGAGCGTGCCCTCCCCGCTTCGCTCCGGGGAGTCTTCGGGGACCGTCACCCACAGCCACAGGTAAACACCGAAGCCGAGACCCACAAAGGTCATGCAGATCATGATGATGCGCACGAGCGCGGCCGACACTCCCAGGTGCACGGCCAATCCGGCGCACACGCCTCCCATCCAGGGGGCCGGCATATCCGGGCTCGCGGCGGTCGCGCGCACAAGCGGTGGCCTGGCGGGGGGTGCCGGGATCGGCGGAGTCCACCCTGGCCGAGGGGAGTTCACGGGTCTGCTCACGCTCCCATTGTGGCATGCCACGGGGGCGACCCCCGGGGTACCCCCACCACAATCAGGGGTCGTTCAGGGGGTCCCCTACTATCGGGGCGCCCCGGCTCTTTGGTTGAGTAGTGGTATCGATCCGCGCCGTGTGGATCCCATCGAGAGGAAGTGCATGATGAGTTGGCCGAACGGAACAACACAGTACGGCGACCAGTACCAGCAGCGCCCGCCCCGCAATAGCTTCTTTGACGCGGTCCGAGGCTCGGGCTGGTACCGCGCTCAGGAACGAGCAATCGGCGGCGTGTGCTCGGGCATTGCTGCTCGCCAGGGCTGGGACCTGTCACTCGTGCGTGTCCTCGTGGTGGTTGCCGCGTTCTGCATGCCCGTCGTGGCGATCGCTTACGGACTCGCGTGGCTTCTCCTGCCCGAGGCCGCCGACGGCCGCATCCACGCGGAAGAGACCCTGGAGGGCCGCTTCGACATTGCGGTGATCGGCGGCGTCTTCATGATCCTTGCGGGTCTGTCCTCGTCACTGTCCGCGGTAGGCATCATCGGGGGCTTGGGACTCGGGTGGCTTCAGCTCCTGGCACTCGCCGCGGGCATCACAGCCGTCGTCGTGGTACTCGTCAGCATCACCCGTTCATCGTCGGGCGGCCCCCAGGCCGGCGCGAACCGCGCGCCCCACCAATTCGGCAATCCCCAGTACGGCAATCCCCAGTACGGGAACCCCCAGCAGCAGGCGTCGGCGGCGGGAGCCTCCGCCCCTTTTGGGCGCAGCGCCCCGGGCGCTGAGGACAGGGGCACCACCATGCCGCAGCAGCAGAACGCTCAGGCCCCCGAGGGATTCCCCGCCTACGGCGTCCCCGCAGGAAGCGCAGGTAGCGCGGGCGCCCCGCGCCCCACAGGCGCCGCCACCTCCGCCGCTCAGGGCACGAACGCCGGGCCTCGCCCGGCCGCCGCTCGCCCCACCCAACCCCACCCCGGCTGGACGCCTCCGCCTAGCGCGCCCAGGCCTCGTCAGTGGACCCCGCGTCCCATGCCGACGCATCGCCCGCGCACTGTCTCCAGTCGTGTCAACCTCGCGATCACTGGCCTGCTGGTCCTGGTGGTGGCCGCCGTTTTCGCTGGCATTTACATGGTCGATAAAGGCCCCGCCATCCCCTTCATCACCGGGGAGAACGAGGGGCAAACGATCGCCCGCATCATCACCGTTGGTGGCGGCGTGTGCCTGCTCATCGTCGGGTTCTCCCTGGCGATTGCCGCCCTGCGCGATCGCAGCGCCGGCTGGCTCACTACCCTGTCGGTCATCGGCATAGTGATGGCACTCCCCACAGCCCTCGTTGGCTCCCAGGCATCTCACCCAACCGATTTCCTCACCAACACTCACGTGGGTTCCATCGGTAACCAGACGACGCTCGACTGGACGGTCGACAAGGTCAGTGGAGGCAACCCGGCCAGCTCGACCACGCTCGACCTGACCGGCGCCCCCGTCGGCACAACCAAGACCATCACGGTCAACTGGCAGGCCTGGAACCGACTCACCATCCAGATGACCGAGGGCCAGCCCGTGCAGATCATCTGTCAATCCAGCATCGACAACCTGTCCACCAACATGGACGGCAACGGATGGGCCGAGCCCCTGGACGGCTGCTCCGGCGTGACCGTCGCCTCGCCTGCCTGGGGAAAGCCCTCGCTCGGCGGCATCACGATTCTTATCACCGACGACGCGGACATCGACACGCTGACGATCGTGCAGTCCCCCGATGCCTCGGGCACGTGGAATTCCGCACCTGCAGCCCCCTCCACCGCACCTTCGGCTACTCCGAGCGCCACCCCGAGCGCAACGCCCACCCCGTCCCCTACCCCCACCGGCTCCCAGTCGGGTAACTGAGGAAGGAATACGACCATGACTACTTCCAACGACGATCAGACCACCCAGCTACCCGAATTCGACGAGACGACGCCGCTGCCGACGGCTCCCGCCCCTTCCGTCGGCCAGGACGTGACCACCGAGATGCCGACCTCTTCGCTGGACTTCTCCTCGGACCCGCTCGCGATCTTCCGCGAGGCCCCGACGACGCAGATACCTGCCGATCCCTTTCGGGCAGACGCTGGCGCTGAGAGCCAGGCGGGCGCATCGGGCGCTCAGGGCTCACAGGCGCAGGCTGGTGCTCCCTCTGGCTCTGTAGGCACGGGCGGACGCACTGCCTTCGATCCAGCCTCCACAGGCGAGTCGACTCCTCGGGGGCACGAGGCCGGGGCAGCCGCCGGCGCTCAGGAGCCCTTGGGGGCATCCGCTGCGGGCGCTCACGCCACGTGGAGTGCACCGACCGTCCCCGTCGATGTACGCACGATGCCCGAGGCCCCCCGCAGGGGCGTGCGCGTCGGTTCGTTCGTGTGGGCTCTCCTGGTGTGTATGGTGGGCGCTTTCCTGATCGCCGAGGCCTACATCACGAACCTCAATCTGCCGATCCTCGGGATCAGCGCGATCGCGATCCTCGGCGTCATCCTGATCCTCACCGCGCTCTTCTCGGGTCGATCCACCAAGACACCGAAGCAGGGCGCAGGCACACCAGCCACCCCCAACCCAGCCGACGCAATCCGCAGGGACTGACGCGGCCGTACAACACGCACACAAACGGGGTGGGCCCGGGAACC
>JAHACW010000074.1 GCA_018375675.1 Actinomyces sp.
TGGCGATAGGAGGTGCCGATGGCAGTGGCCGCGGTGCCGGCCACGACAAGGGCCGTCGCGGCTGCGACGGAAATGACGGTTGTACGAGAGGGCTGAAAGCTCACGTGTCTCCAGACTTTGTAGGTTCCGCTTCGGGGCGCGCCGACGCATCCTCCGCTCACTGCGGGCACATCGGACGGGCAGGCCGATTCGGACTGACACTCCCACCGTAACCAATTTGTTACCGTCGCGCGACCACTTTGACGCAATTCACCAGTCAGAGAACGCGTGCAAAAAGGTCGCACGAAGCCCGATAACCCGCGCTGATCACGAGAGAGAAACACTCACCAGGTACCGTAGACCGCCTCGGTGTTCGCCCGTAGCTGGTCGCACGCCGCCGCCTCGCTGACGCCCCACTGATCCGCAATGAAACGCACCGTGTGCGCCATGACATAGGAGGCGTTGGGGCAGCCGCGCCACGGCACGGGCGTCAGGTAGGGGGCGTCGGTCTCGACCAGGACGAGCTCGCGCGGCAGGACCGCAAGCGCGGCGCGCAGGTCGGAGTTCGCGGGGTATGTGATGGGGCCGGCGAAGGATGCGTACCATCCGCGCTCGGCGAGGCGCTGCGCCATCGCCGCGTCCCCCGAGTAGCAGTGGAAGACGATGCGCTGGTCCTCGCTCGCACGCTCGTTAAGAATCGCGAGGGTGTCCTCGTGGGCGTCACGGTCGTGGATCTGCAGGGGCAGGCCCACGCGCTGCGCCATGTCGATGTGCGCGCGGAAGGATTCCTTCTGCGACTCACGGCCCGGGTCGGCCGTGCGGAAATAATCCAGGCCGCTCTCCCCCACCGCGACGACCATCGGATCGCCCAGGCGAGCCTCGACGGCGGCCAGGGCCTCGTCGAGGGGCACGTGGTAGTCGCGCACGACGGGCACCAGACCGTCGGGCGAGGGATCCGCGCAGCCGGCGTGCAGGGCCGCCTCGTTGGGGTGGAGCGCAATCGCGACGCGCACGCCCTCGTGAGCGCGCGCCAGCTCGATCATCGGGTCGAAGTCGGGCAGCTCGCAGGCGCTCGAAATCATCCGGGTGACACCCACCTCGCGGGCACGCTCCAGCTGTTCCTCGAGGCTGAGCGCCACGCCCTCGCGCCGGGGGATCTCACCGACGTGGGTGGGCAGGTGCGTGTGGTTGTCCACCACGGGTGCCGCCAGGGGCGCGGGCGCGTCAGGCCAGGGACGAGGCTTACGCGGGCTCATGCGGGAGTCGTAACCTTTCGGGAGGGATGAGGAACGAGGCGGGGCGCGTCAGCGGGCGAGCACGACGCCGCGGGCGACCCCGTCAACGACCTCATCGCCGAGAAGGTAGCGCACGATCTCGAGGCCAAGCTCCAGGGAGGTGCCAGCGCCGCGGCTGGTGATGATGAACTCGTCGACGACGACCGGGTTTTCGTGGACGATCGCGCCGCCCTCGGCGATGGCCTTGACGAACGCGGGGTTCGCGGTCGCGTGGCGGCCGTCGAGGACACCCAGCTCGGACAGGATCGAGGGGGCCGCGCAGATCGCGGCGATGGGCTGGGACGCGTCGGAGCGGCGCAGCACCTCGGCCTGGATCGCGGGCGTAGCCTTCAGACCCAGGGTGCCGGGCATGCCGCCTGGCAGGAAGAGGACGGTGTAAGTGGACAGGTCCACGTCCTCAAGCATGAGGTCGGCGACGACGCGGATGCCATGCGAGCTGGTCACGTGGCGGGCATCGGTGACGGAGATCAGGTCGGAGCGCACGCCGGCGCGGTACAGGACGTCGGCGACGGCCAGGGCCTCGACCTCTTCGAAGCCGTCGGCCAGCATGATGGCGACGGTCGCGTCGGTGGCAAGCTTCTCGGGAGTGGGCATGATTCCTCTTTCCTCGCGGCTACTCAAACAAGCGTTACGTCCAGGTTAGCGCAGCCGCGCGCGCCCCGGAAGCGAGCCACGGCCTCGCCCCGAAAGGGACGAGGCCGCGTGCGTCACTCGGAGCGCAGGGCTTCGACCGGGTCCTGGCGCGAGGCACGCGAGGCCGGGATGATGCCCGCGATGACGGTTAGGCCGACGGACACCGCGATGAGGGTCAGGGCCGTGAGCGGCGAGAGTTGGGCGATGTTCTCCACCTTGAAGGAGGAGTATGCGATGCCGTTCGCAACCGCACACAGTCCGTAGGTGACACCCACGCCGATCAGGCCCGCCAAGAGGCCTTCGATGACGGTTTCGGCGTTAAACACGCGGGACACGTCGCCCTTCGAGGCGCCGATCGAGCGCAGGATACCGATCTCTTTACGGCGCTCGAGCACCGAAATGTAGGTGATGATCGAAATCATGATCGAGGAGACCACCAGCGAGATCGACACGAAGGCGATGAGTAGCCAGGAGATGATGTCGACGATCTTGGTCACCGAGCTCATGAGCGCGCCCATGACGTCGGAGTAGGTGACGACCTTGTCGGTCGCGCCCGCCGCTTTGTTGTCGGCGTTGTAGGCGTCCAGGGCGGCCTTCACCTTGTCCTTGTCCGCGAAGGACTTGGGGTAGATCGAGATGTTCGACGGGGAGGCGATATCCGCCCATCCCAGGTTCCTCAGGTTCGTCTCGAGAGTCGGCACGTTCGTGGAGAACATGGTCGCCATGAGGGCGGCGAGGGACTTCTCGTCCACGTTGGACTTGAAGGCCTCGGCGAAGGCCTGCGGGTCCATGGAGAAGGCGCTGGACATGTTGGTGGCGAACTGCTCCATGGTCGCACCGATCTGGTCGCCGATCGCGCTCGACAGCTGCGTCATCATCGAGGTCATCGCGTTCGTCATGGCTTCCTGCATGACCTGGCCGATGACGGCGCTCACGCCCTGGGTAAGAGTACGACCCAGCTGGGCGGCGATCTGCGCGGAGATCGCGTTCATGACCTGCGTGGAGACGTCGGTGCCGATCTGGGCCAGGGCCGGGTCGTCCCCGAGGGCCTTCGTCAGGTTCGCGGCGAGCTTGTCGGAGTCAACGACCTGGTCGGAGGAGACGGCAGCTCGCAGCTGCTCGAGCACCTCGGGCTGAGAGAAGTACGCCGAGGCCAGGGTCGCGAAGTCCGTCGTACCGCCCGCCTCGATCTGCTCGCGGGCGTAGTCCTGGAATCCCTGGGCGATCTGGGAGGCTTGGGCGCTCAGGTATTCGGCGGCGCCATCCTTGACGGCGCCGTCGGCCAGGGCCGAGCGGATGATCGTCTGGAAGTCAACGTTGGCCAGCTGCGGCAGGTCCTTGCTCAGCTCTCCGAAGTCGAGGCCGGACAGGTCGAAGGCCATACCGGACTGGGCGCCGGACTGCGCGGCGAGGGCCGACAGGTCGATGGTCGACAGGTCCATGCCCGACATGTCGAGGTTGGAGAAGTCGAGGCCGGACAGGTCCATGCCGGAAAAGTCCAGGCCCGACAGGTCCATCTGCATCTTGCTGGGGTCGATCTGGAAGGCGGCGGAGAGCTTGGACTCGTCCACGGTGAACAGGGAGGACATGTCGAAACCGCCAGACTGGCTCTTCTGTTTGTCCGCCAGCTCCTTGAAGGTCTTGCCGGTGAAGACGTCAACGTCGGGCTTGGCGCGCTGGGCCTTGACGATCGGGCTGGCCGCCGCCTCCTCGATGATCTGGTAGGTCAGGGCGGGCGTGTAGGCGATGCCCTGACGCAGGGCGCCGCCCTTGTCGGAGTTGGGCTTGACGATGCCGGAGATCGTCAGCTGCTGGCCGCCGTCCACGAGCTTCTTCATGTAGTCCGCGTCGGAGGAACGGTCCGTCCAGACCTTGTAGGTGTCGTCCCACGTGTACTTGTCGAAGGCGTTGACGCGGCGGAAGGTCGTGCCCAGGATCGCGGAGTAGTCGTAGGTGGCGGTGCTGGCACCGGATTGCGCGCCCGACTGTGCCCCGGACTGGTTCTTTCCCCCGAGGGTACCCTGGTAGTACTGACGCATCAGGTCATCGAATTCCTTGTGGTCTTTGAGACCCAGGGTGTATTCGAAGAGGTTGGGGATGTTGCCGTCCTCGTCGAGGACCAGGACGACCTGGTTCGCGCCGCTCGGCCAGGAGCCGGCGACCACGTCGTACGCGGAGGTGTACAGCGAGGAGGTGGCGGGCATCTGGTAGAAGGCGTTCGTCAGCACCATCGACCCAAAGGCCCCGGAACCAAAACCGGCTTCCATCTGCTTCATCGACTGGTCGGGGCTGACCTGCACGGTCTCCTTGGACGTGTCGGATTGGTAGATCTGCGGGACGATGTCGTAGTCGTACTCGATCGCGTTGACCATCGTGTCGATGCCGCCGCCGTTGTTGTCCAGGTAGGTCTTGAGCGAGGCCAGGTCGTTCGTCTTCGCGTCACGGATCGTGTCGGCGAAGGTGCGCAGCTTGGAGACACCGACTTTGCCGTCGGGCGCAGGCTGGGAGTCTTTGGAGTCCGAGGCCGACACGGACAGCGCAGCGGTCATGTCGATGCCGCTCTTTTGGATCGTCAGCGGGTACGCGCCCAGCGTCTCCTCTTCTGTTTTGGCGATATAGGCGTTGGTGCCGTTGGCCAGCGCGAGGATCGCGGCGATGCCGATGATGCCGATGGACCCCGCGAAGGAGGTCATGAGGGTGCGCCCCTTCTTCGTCATCAGGTTGTTGGCCGACAGGGACAGGGCCGTCAGGAAGCCCATTGAGGTGCGGCGCGCGGGCTTGGCTTCGCGGCGGTCTTGCGCGGTGGGCACGAAGGGGTCGGAGTCCGCGACGATGCAGCCGTCGGCCAGCTCGACGATGCGGGTCGCGTACTGGTGTGCCAGCTCGGGGTTGTGCGTCACCATGATGACGAGGCGGTCGCGGGCCACGTCTCGCAGCAGGTCCATGACCTGCACGCTCGTCTTGGAGTCGAGGGCGCCGGTGGGCTCGTCAGCCAGGAGGATCTCGGGGTCGTTGATGAGGGCGCGCGCGATGGCGACGCGCTGCATCTGGCCGCCCGACATCTGCGAGGGCTTCTTGTGGACGTGGTCCTCCAGGCCAACGCGCGTCAGTGCGTCGAGGGCGCGCTTGCGACGCTCGGAGCGCGAGACACCCGACAGGGTCAGGGCTAGCTCAACGTTCGCCAGGACACTCTGGTGCGGGATCAGGTTGTAGGCCTGGAAGACGAAGCCGATGCGGTTGTTGCGGTAGGCGTCCCAGTCACGGGCCTTGTAGTCCTTCGTCGAAATGCCGTCGATGACGAGGTCGCCGCTCTGGAAGCGGTCGAGGCCTCCGATGACGTTGAGCATCGTCGTCTTACCGGAGCCGGACTGGCCCAGCACGGCCACGAACTCGTTGTCGCGGAACGCCACGGAGACCTTGTTGAGCGCCACCTGCACGAGGTTGGCGGTCTGGTAGGCCTTGACGATCTCCTTGAGCTCTAGCACGCTTCTTCCTCACATCTGCTGTTGATTCCGCAGACAAGTCTAGGCGAGCGACCATCGCTCAAGACCGCCGCTGTTCACTGACTGACCCCTGATCGTCCCCTGACAAGCCCCTGATGTCGTATCTCCCACATCACATCGAGGTCCCCGAAACCCCGCCCGGGCCTCGTTCAACGAACGGCCTGCAGGGGCATGCAAGACCGAGCGGATAGACTGTCCCCATGACAGACCTCACCCAGATTCCCGTGCCCAACGAGGGGCCGATCACCGACAAAATCAAGGAAATCTACGAGCGTTCCTTCCCGCCCGAGGAGCGAATCCCCCTTCCCGAGCTGCTGACGAGCACCCAGCTGGACGGGGTCTCCTTCCTCGCGTGGATCGATCCATCCCTGCCCGCGGGCGAGGACGGGGCCAACAACGTGGTCGCCCTGACCTTCTCCCTCGTCTTCCCCGACCTGTTCTACCTGGGTTTCCTCGCAGTGGACGGGCGCACGCGCAGCGCGGGCTATGGCACGCGCATCCTCACCCACTTCCGCGAGTGCTACGGCGACGTTCCGCAGCTGCTCGAGATCGAGCCGGTCGTGCGCGAGGCCGGGAACTACCAGCAGCGCGTGCGACGCCTGGCGTTCTACGAGCGCAACGGTTTTGAGGTTACGAACATGCTCACGCACGAGGCCGACCAGACCTACCGGGTTCTGGCACGCGACGGGATCGTGAGCCCGCAGCGCCTGGAGGAGGCGCTCAACTCGGTCACGGACGACCCGGCGTACGCGTCGCGGGTGACGACGGACTGACGCGCTGACCTCGCTCAGTTGACGCCGCAGCGGCGATCAGTTGTCGACGCCGCGGCTGGAGACCAGCAGGATTTCCTCATTGTCGAGTCGGGCGAGGGCCCCTTCCAGGGCCGCCGAGGAGAAGATGCCCTCGTCGCGGGCCTGCAGGAGGGCGTCGCGCTGAGCGTGGATGGCCTCCAGAGCGAGTTCACGGATCTGGTCGCGCGTGAAGGAGCGCTCAACCTCCTCCTCGCTCATGTCGACGGTGCCGTGACCGTCGTCGTCCGCCTCGCTCGCGGAAGCCGCGTCCTGGGTGGGGGCGGCCTCGAGATCGTCATCCGCGCAATCGGGGCACAGCCCATCGCGGGTGGCCACGAGCTGGGCGGTCGTATCCTGCAGGATGTCGGTGAGAACGCGGTCGGCCGTACGGGCAATGCGAGCACTCACAGCTTCATCCTCAACGGAGACCGCGTGACCGATGCGTGAGAGGGTGCGCGAGACGCCGGCCGACAGCAGGGTCTGTCCGTCGACCTCGTGGATCGCCTGGGCGAGGGCGGTGTCCACCAGCGCGGAGCCCATCACCTTCAGGAGCTTGGCGCGCTCCTCCTCGGAGATATCGCCCGTGGCCATCTGGGGCTTGACGATGCGAATGAGTCCGGGGAGGGTCAGGCCCTGGATGACGAGGGCACCCGCCGCGATGAACAGGGCGATCGTGAGCAGCAGCGCGCGCATCGGCGCATGCGTCGAGATGGTTTGCGCAGCGGCCAGGGTGATCGCGCCTCGCATGCCCGCCCACACGATGACGCTGCCCTCGCGCGGCCCCAGCGGCTCATTCGCGAAGTAGTCCAGGTCCGATCCGCGCATCGCGTTGCGGCGCGCGCGCCGCTTGAGGCGGCGACGATAGTGGTGAAGCGCGTTCTCCCAGTGCTCGGGGCTCAGGTCGCGGGCCTCGAGCATGTCGGCGTCGACTTTGCAGGCCTTGTTCATGCGCTTCTCGAAGCGCTCGATGCGTGCGACCTCGGCCTCGTAGCGGCGTTGACGGTGGGTACGGCGGTGGTCCAGCCAGGCGAGCATGATGGCGATGAAGATGGCTCGCATGACCATAATGAGCGCGCCGAGGGTGACGGCGAGGAAGGCGGCGAAGGCCAGGCCGCCGGAGAACGCGGCGGTCTCCTCGACAATGCCGAAGGCCTGCAGGCCCATCGTCAGGAAGATCCCGCTCTCCAAGACGAGCGTCATGGTCTGCCAGTTATGCTGGGAGAAACGCCTGTTCGCCGCGGAGATCGTGGCCGCGCGTCGGCTCGAGACGACCAGTCCGGCGACGACGGCCGCAACGAGGCCGGACCCTCCCAGGTGCTCGGCGGGGACCGATGCGATGAAGGGCATCGCGAAGGAGAAAACCGTGTCGGCCGAGGGATCCTTGATGAGGGCGCGCAGACGCACGCCGACCTCGCCGACGACCCAGCCAATACCCGCAGCGATACCGAGGGCGATGGCGACCTTACCGATGAGCGGGCCCGGGTGGAGGGCGTGTTCGTCGGCGGCCAGGCCGGCGCTCATCGCTGCGGAGAGCATGACCAGCGAGGTCGCGTCGTTAAAGAGCCCCTCGCCTTCGAGGACCGTGATGATGCGGTGGGAGACACCCGAGCGTTTCGCGATCGAGATGGCGACCGCGTCGGTCGGCGACAGGACCGCGCCCAGCGCGACGCCCCAGGGCAGGGAGATCGCGGGGACCAGCCAGTTGATGACGAAGCCGACCGCGAAGGCGGACAGGAACACGAGGGGAATCGCGAGCATCGCGACGGCCTGCATCTCGCGCCGGAAGTCCATGGTCGGCATACGCACGGCCGCCGAGAACAGCAGGGGCGGCAGCACCATCTCGAGGATGATGTTCGGCTCAATCTCGATGGCCCCCACCTGCGGCAGGAACCCGATCACCAGGCCGACGACCAGCAGGATCAGGGGGGCTGCCACGCGCACCTTGGGCGCGACGAATTGGCATGCCACGATGATGAGCATTCCGGCCACGGCAATAAGAAGGGGTTCCATAGGTCAATTGTATTGCGAGCAACCCCACCGGCGTCGTCGCCATCTCACCACGTCGGCTACCGGCGCCGCGAACTCGCGCGGCGTACCACGCCCCGCCCGCATGGCCTCGACACCATCCCCGAATGTCAAACAGACCCACACGATCAGAGCACGTTGTACAATCGACGCATCGTTTCAAGGAGGTTCTCATGACCGCTTACAACCACTCGTCGGGGTACACCTACGGCACCGATGCCGTCCCCACATCCCCGCTCACACTCGAGGATCTACGCCAGATCGAGGCCGCCGCACACGTCCAGCCCGGTGACGCAGAGCTGCTCTCACGAGCAGAACCCATCCTGGCGCCACACGCTATGGAAATGGTCGACACGTGGCGCGGAATTCTGGCTCAAAAGACGTATCTGGCAGCACATTCCGCGCACCCGGACGGGCAGCCAAACCCCGAGTACGCGCAGGCGTCAAAGCCGCGCTTCGCCCAGTGGATCATCGACATGTGCACGCGCGAGCGTGACCAGGCGTGGTTGGACTACCAGTACCTGATCGGCGCACGGCACATGTCCGCAGCGAAGAACGCGGCGGATGGGGCGGACTCGACACCATTCGTGCCCCTGCGCTACGTGCTCGCCTTCATCGCGCCCACTGTGGAGGTCGGTCACCGTCTCCTCGCGGAGGGCTTCGAGGGTGACGAACTGAGCGCCGTCCGTGATGCCTGGACTCGCGCTGTGACTGTCGCCGTGACAGTGTGGGCGTATGCCTACCGAGAGCACCCCGAGCAGTTCTGATCCGGCACTCGCCACCTACGACTCCCCCATCGGCAGCCTCACGCTGGCCGCGCGGGGCGGTGCGCTC
>JAHACW010000004.1 GCA_018375675.1 Actinomyces sp.
CAGGGCCAGGGCGGGCCTCGAGATCGACCACTCCGAGCCGCAGGCTCGCGTGTGGCGATCTCGCGGGCGGGCCGCCGCCCACCGGCACACACAGCGGCCCGGCCCCACAGGTGTGGAGGGCGCCGGAGGAACCGGAGGGCACGGGCGGGCTTCGAGGCGCGGCGCCGAACGAAGTGAGGCCGCCTAGCCTCGCGGGCGGCCGGGGCCTCCGGCGCCCGGAACACCCGTGGGGCCACAAGCAACACCACACGCGCATACAAAAACGCCCACCCGGAACCGGGTGGGCGTATCTGAGCCGCCTGTGGGAATCGAACCCACGACCTATTCATTACGAGTGAATCGCTCTGCCGACTGAGCTAAGGCGGCCGCGCCTGCCGTTCCACCGTTTCCGGGGCGTGCAGGCAACGGCACAACTCTACTGGACGAATCGCGCCGAGCGCAAACCAAGACACCGACCATAGGGATGTCGTGAGTCACGTCCCTACTGGCACATGAGGCCGTCGGTGGGCACGGTTCCCTTCACGAAGTAATCTTCGACGGCCCGCGTCACGCACTGGTTGGCGCCGCGTCGGTAGGCGGTGTGGTTCCAGCCTTCGACGGTGACGAGGACGCCGCTGGAGAGCTGGCCCGACAGGCCCTGAGCCATGGAGTAAGGCGTCGCCGGGTCGTGGGTCGTGCCGATGACGACGATGGGGGCCGCCCCCTGCGCGGTGATGCGCGAGCGGCGCGCGTGCTTCGTGGGCCACGCCTCGAGGCCGGCCGACGGGTAGCCCACGTACTTGCCGAGGATCGGCAGCTCGTTCTTGAGCGTCTCCACCTGGGCCGCCCACTGCTCGATGGTACCTTCGGGCGAGTAGTCGAGGTTGTTGATCGCGTTGATCGCGTCGAAGGAATTGTCCTGGTAGGTACCGTCGGGGTTGCGCGAGTTCAGCGTGTCAGCGATGGCGAGCAGGCCGCTGCCGTCGCTCTTCTGCCAGGCCATCCCAAAGGCCTGGGTGAGCTGGGGCCACCACTGGGTGTTGTACATGGCGCCGGTGAGCGCGGTGACGGCCAGGTTTTCGGTGAGCGGACGGTTCGGGTCGTTCGTGCGCATCGGGTTGTCCTCGAGGGAGTCGAGGAACGAGCGCACGGTCTCGATGCCTTCGTCGAGATTGCGTCCCATCGGGCAGGTGGACTGGGTGGCGCAGTCGGAGATCCAGTGCTGGAGCGAGGCGTCAAGGCCTCGCATCTGGAGGGCCAAGACCTCGTTGACGCTAAGGGTCGGGTCGAGGGCACCATCAAGCACGAAGCGACCGACGTTCTCGGGGAAAAGGCCCGCGTACGTGGCGCCGAGGAAGGTGCCGTAGGAGTATCCGAGGAGGTTGAGCTTCTCCTGGCCGAGGACCGCGCGCACCATATCGAAGTCGCGGGCAGCGCTCACGGTGTCGATGTGCTCGTACAAGCTGCCAGAGTGTTCGCGGCACCCCGCAGCGACCTCTAGGGCATCCTCATGGGCCGAGGCGACCGCGGACTGCGGGGACTCATCGCCGGGAGCAGTGTCCTCGTCCTCGCCGGCGTTACGCTCGTCGCGCTCGGCGTCGGTCGTGCAGAACACGGGGGTCGAGTCGCCGACGCCACGCGGGTCGAGGGCCACGATGTCGTATGCCTTGACGATGGCCTCGCCGATTCCCTGCGTCGCGTAGTAGGGCAGCGAGGAGACGACGGCGCCTCCGGGGCCGCCCGGGTTAATGAACAGGGCAGGCGCATTCTCGTTGCCGGATCGGTGGATCGCGAGCGCAAGCGTGATCTGGTCACTGTCAGGGTTCGACCAGTCGAGCGGCGCCTTGAGGAACGCACACTGGTACTCGCTGGCGTCCGAGGAGTCCACGCCCTGGAACGTGTCGAAGGTGCCGTCCGCACACATACCCCACTCGATCGCCTGATCGTAGTAGGCCTGCACGGACCCCGCGGATACGGGGATCGGCGCGGACGTGGCCGAGGCCGTCGTCGAGGGGGCCGGTCCCCTGCGTTGGGTTCCGTAGTAGCCGACGACGGTCAGGACGATCGCGACGACGGCGAGGACTGCGACGGCGCAGGCCGCAATGGAGCGTGTCTTCATGGCCCCGATTGTAACGGAGAAACGCCGGGTCAGTTTTCAGGCTTGGGGGCGCAGCGAAATCGCCATGTCTTCCAGGACCAGCAGGGGGTTGCCGTTTGACACGAGGCGCTTGCGCGCAGTCTCGATGTGGTCGACGCGCGCGAGGGTCTGACGAGGCGTGGAGTCCTGGGCGATCTCGTGCACGAGGTCGGCCAGGTCCGTGTTGATGAGTTCGCCGTCCCCGCCCACCTGGACCATGAGGACGTCGCGGTAGATCGCAAGCAGGTCAATGAGGGCGCGGTCGATCGCGTCGGTGAGGGCGCGCTTGGAGCGGCGCTTCTGGTCCTCCTCGAGCTGGCGGAGCATCGTGCGCGAGGCCTTGGTGGCACTCTCGCCCTCGTCCATGCCGAGCTGGCGCATCAGTTCGGCCTTTTCGCGGGCATTTCGTTCGCTGACCTGCGCGTCTGCCTGAGCTTTCGCGGTCTCGAGGAGGCGGTCGGCGGCCATGACGGCCTCGCCGACGCTGCGCACGGAGGCGGGCGCGGTGATGATGGCTCGGCGGCGTTCGCGCATCTGGGGATCGCGGGCGAGCGCGCGGGCCAGGCCGATGTGCGACTGGGCGGCACGAGCGGCCTCGAGGGCGACCTCGGGGGTGGCGACGCCCTCGCGCACGAGCAGGTCGGCGACTGCACTGGCGGTGGGGATACGCAGGCCGAGGTGGCGGCAGCGCGAGCGGATCGTGGCGATCATGTCCTCGGGGCTGGGGGCGCACAGCAGCCACACGGTGTGCTCGGGCGGCTCCTCGATGGCCTTGAGCAGCGCATTCGCGCCGGACTCGCCGAGGCGGTCCGCATCCTCGACGACGATGACGCGCCACAGTCCCTGGGAGGGCGAGGACTGCGCCTGCAGCACGAGGGAACGCGCGGTCTCCACGTTGATGATCGAGGTCTCGGTGGCCGCGAAAACGACATCGGCGTTCGTGCGCCCCATCGTCGTGCGGCATCCCGCGCACTGGCCACACCCCACAGTCTCGCCCGTGCACTGCAGGGCGGCCGCGAAAGCGCGCGCTGCGACGGAACGACCCGACCCGGGAGGGCCGGTAATGAGCCAGGCGTGACTCATGGAACGCGCGTCGTCGGAGGCGCGAGAGCCGCCACGGGAGGCGACGATCGCGCGGGCGGACGCCGCGGCCTCGCTGAGCTTAGCGACCGCCGCGTCCTGTCCGACGAGCGAGGACCAGACGCTCATCATTCATCCCAGAGCGCGCCCTGGGACTCGCCCAGGGCTCCCACCATGGTGGCGGGCTTGCGGGCGCTGCCCTTGTTCGCGCTCTTTTCGCGCAGCTTCTCAGCGACCTCAGGGGTCTCGGGGGCCTCAGACGACGAGGCCGGGGCCTCCTCAGCCGGCGCGGGCACTGCGTCGTCGGCCTCGTCGATGGTGACGGAGCCGCCCTCGAAGCGCTCGACGAGGACGCCGCGGATCTCGGAGAAGACCTCATCGACCGTGCCCACCGCATCGATGACGACGATGCGGTCAGGCTCAGCGTCCGCGAGGCGCAGGTACTCGTGGCGCACGCGCTCGTGGAAGTCCATGGACTCGCGCTCCATGCGGTCCGGGGCGTCGGTGCGGCGGCGCGCTCCGACCTCCGGGGGCAGGTCCAGGAGGAAGGTCAGTGAGGGGTAGAGGCCGCGGGTCGCCCACGCGGACAGGGACGCGATCTCGTCCACTCCGAGGGAGCGGGCCGCACCCTGGTAGGCCAGGGAGGAGTCGATGTAGCGGTCCCCCAGCACGACCGCGCCGCGCTCGAGGGCGGGGGCGATGACCGTGGCGACGTGGTAGGCGCGGTCGGCCGCGTACAGGAGGGCCTCCGTGCGCGCGTCGACGTCCTCGGGGCCGTTCTGCACGAGGCGACGGATCTCAGTGCCCAGCTCGGTACCACCCGGCTCGCGGGTGACGATGACCTCGCGGCCGCGGCTCTCGAACCAGTCGCGCACCGACTGGATCTGCGTGGACTTCCCCGAGCCGTCGCCACCTTCGAAGGTGATGAACACTCCTCGCGCTGCCATCAGCTGTCCTTCTTCGTCGCGGCCTTCTTGGTGGCCGTCTTCTTCGCGGTGGTCTTCTTCGCGGTGGTCTTCTTGGCCGTCGTCTTCTTTGCGGCCGTCTTGCGCGTGCGCTTGGGGGCGGGGCCCTTGGCGCGCTTGTCGGCGAGGAGCTCGTAGGCGCGCTCGGCCGTCAGGTCCTCGACCGTCTCGGCGCGCGGCACCGTCACGTTGGTCTCGCCGTCCGTCACGTAGGGGCCGAAGCGGCCGTCCTTGACGGTGACCTTCTTGCCCGAGATCGGGTCCTCGCCGAACTCGCGCAGCGGCGGGCGGGCCGTGCCACGGCCTCGCGTCTTGGGCTGCGCGTAGATGGCCAGGGCCTCGTCCAGGGTGATGGTGAGCAGCTGGTCCTCGGAGGCCAGCGTGCGCGAGTCCGTGCCCTTCTTCAGGTAGGGGCCGTAGCGGCCGTTCTGCGCGGTGATGACCTCGCCCGAGGCCGGGTCCGTGCCCACCTCGCGCGGCAGGGACAGCAGCGACAGGGCATCCTCGAGGGTGACGGTGGCGATGTCCATGGTCTTGAACAGCGAGGCTGTGCGAGGCTTGGCGGCAGCCTTCTTCGTCTTCTTCGCGCCCTCCTCGGCCCCCTCGGCTGCCTCGGGCAGGACCTCGGTGACGTAGGGGCCGTAGCGGCCGTCCTTGACGATGATCGTGTGACCGGTCGCCGGGTCGACGCCCAGCTCGCGGCCGTCGTCGGCGGCGCGGGAGAAGAGCTGGTCCACCAGTTCGTCCGTCAGCTCGTCGGGAGCGACCTCCGGCGGCACATTCGCGCGCGTCCCGTCAGCCTTTTCCATGTAGGGGCCATAGCGACCCACGCGCAGCGTCACGCCGCGACCCAGGTCGATCGAGTTGACGGCGCGCGCATCGATGTCGTCACCCAGGGAGGCGACGTCGTGGCGCAGGCCGCCGTTCTCGCCCGTGCCGTCGGGGCCGAAGAAGAAGCCGGTCAGGAACTCCGTGCCGTTCTCCTCGCCCGCGGCGATACGGTCCAGGTCGCCCTCCATCGAGGCCGTGAAGTCGTAGTCGACCAGGTTCGCCAGGTTCTCCTCGAGCAGGCGCGTCACGGAGAACGCCAGCCACGTGGGCACCAGGTACTGGCCGCGGTGCGTCACGTACCCGCGGTCCCCGATCGTCTGGATGGTAGCCGCGTAGGTGGAGGGACGGCCGATGCCGAGCTCCTCCATGGTCTTGACCAGCGTGGCCTCCGTGTAGCGGCCCGGGGGCTGGGTCTCGTGGCCGTCGGGGGTGGCCTCAGTCAGCGTCGCGGGATCACCCTCGGCGACGTCCGGCAGGGTCTTCTCCGCGTCGTTCTTTTCAGCGTCGTAACGCCCCTGGTCGCGGCCCTCCTGGTAGGCCAGGCGGAAGCCCGGGGAGGTGATGACCGTACCCGAGGCCGAGGACAGCACGTCGTGGCGCTTACCGTCGACCTCAATGCCGGTGAGCACGCGGATCGTCGCCGTGTAGCCGAGGGCGTCGGCCATCTGCGAGGCAACCGTGCGCTTCCAGATCAGGTCGTACAGCGCCAGCTGCTGCTTCGACAGGGAACCGGCCACCTCGCCCGGCGTGCGGAAGTGATCACCCGCGGGACGGATCGCCTCGTGCGCCTCCTGCGCGCCCTTCGAGGTGGTGCCGTACAGGCGCGGGGACTCAGCCACGGCCTCGGCCCCGTAGAGCTGGGTAGCCTGCTCGCGGGCGGCGTGGATCGCCTGGCTGGACAGCGCCGTGGAGTCGGTACGCATGTAGGTGATGTAACCGGACTCGTAGAGGGACTGGGCGGTGCGCATCGTCGAGGACGCGTTCCAGTGCAGCTTGCGCGAGGCCTCCTGCTGGAGGGTCGACGTCGTGAAGGGGGCGGCCGGGCGGCGGCGGTAGGGCTTACGGGTCACCGAGTCGATGACCGAGGCCGGGGCGTCGGACAGCGCGCGGGCGTAGGCGCGGGCGGTCGCCTCGTCCAGGTGGAGGACGCCGGCCTTGGCCGCCTTCGCACTCAGCTCACCCTTCTCGGAAAAGTCGGAACCGGTCGCGATCGAGTGACCGTCCACGGAGGAGACGCGCGCACTGAAGGCCTGGCCCGCCGACGTGAAAGCCGTATCGATCGACCAGTACTGGGCGCTCACATGCGCCATGCGGTCGCGCTCACGGGCGACCACGAGGCGCGTGGCCACCGACTGCACGCGCCCCGCCGACAGGGAGGGGCGAATCTTGCGCCATAGGAGAGGCGAGACCTCGTAGCCGTAGAGGCGGTCGAGGATGCGGCGGGTCTCCTGCGCGTCCACAAGGTCGGTGTCCAGGTCGCGCGTGTTCTCCAGGGCGCGCTGGATCGCTTCCTTCGTGATTTCGTGGAACACCATGCGGCGCACGGGAACCTTCGGCTTCAGGACCTGCAGGAGGTGCCACGCGATAGCCTCACCCTCGCGGTCCTCATCAGTTGCCAGATAGAGTTCGTCGCACTCCTTGAGGAGCTTCTTGAGTTCGGTGACCTTTTTCTTCTTGTCCGGGTTCACCACGTAGTAGGGCGCGAAACCGTCATCCACGTTGACGGCGAAGCGGCCGAACGGCCCCTTCTTCATGTCCTTGGGCAGCTCGGAAGGCTGCGGGAGGTCGCGGATGTGGCCGATGGAGGCGGTCACGTGGTAGTCGGGACCCAGGTATCCCTCGATGGTGGCTGCCTTCGCAGGAGACTCCACGATCACGAGCTTCGTCGCTGACATTGCCGGTCCCTTCCGTCGCTTCCCCAGTATTTGTAGCACCTCACCGGCGGGTCTACGCGCCGAGGCATCTGGGAGGACCTTACCGCGTCCCACCCTCATCTGGGTACCGGGACCGCTTCCGCGCGTCTCACGCCCCTCGGGTTTGACATTCACGAGGCAGTGGCGGATTCTCGCGCGCGGGCGCGCCCGGGCGAGGCGCCGGTGGGCTCATCAGGCGGTACCTATTACATAGGGGAAGCCCCGGCCTCGTCCCACGTGGTGCGCACAAGCGCCCCTGAATTGTGTGATCTGCTTTCCATCGGGCACAATCAGTCTGTGCTCCAGAATTTCCTCTCCGACATTCCGTTCCCGATCTGGTTCGCGATCGGCTGCGTCATCGTGGCCCTAGCTGCGAATATGTTCAAGCAGGCGGCCGCCCGCTCAAAGGGCGCCGTCCCCGCGCCGCGCGACGTGCGCAAGGCCGGCAAGGAAGGCGAGTGGAACAAGCTCAACGAGCACCACACCCCGCATCTGCGCGGCAAGCGCGAGGACATGGCCACCGACCCGCAGGCTCGCCTGCTGGCTCCGTCCATGGTCTACTCGCTGTGCAACGACGAGATCGTCAACCAGCTGAAGCTCGCGCAGCCGGGCGCCATGAAGGCGATGTTGGAGCGCGACTGGGGTCTCACGGACCGCGAGGGCCTGCTCCGCCAGATCTATTCGCTTCTGCGCGCCGGGCACCGCGAGGATTTCGCGGCCCTGCGCGAGCGCTGCGCGAGGCCCGGCTGGGCGGACACCGAGATCGCTCGCCTGAATAAGACCGCCGACTCGTCGATGGAGGACTGGGAGCGCCGCTGGCGCATCCGCCGTTTCCTGGACAACGACCGCGGCATCCAGACCCTCGATTTCGCCGCGTGGGACCTCATTCGCGCCGCGAACCTGACGCGCGCGGGTGCCGGCCAGGGCTGGCTGAGCGAGGACGAGGCCTGGGACACTCTCGCGGTCATCAACCGGGCTTTGCAGTTCTCCTACTCCTCGTGGGAGGAGACGTGGGAGGCCTTCCGCGTCACCCGCTGGCTGTGGGCCGCCGAGGGCGACGCGCAGACCGAGAACAACGATCTGCACGACCGCAACCGCGGCGAGTTCCTCGTCGGCACGAACGGCCTGTGGACCGCGATCCCGTGGAACGCCCCCTACCCCGCCCCGCGTTTCATCATCCTCGACGCGCTGCGCGAGATGGCTGCTCTGCACCTGCTGTCTTCCGTCAACTGGGAGGACGCCTCCTCGTGGGAGAAGGACCTCGATGCCCAGGCCCGCACCCGCGCCCCCATGTCCATCGGCGGCAAGCCGATCGTCAACTGATCCCCTTAAACACCCCGTAGGAGACCACCATGTCCGACCAGCACTTCCCGACCGAGAACGAGGGCGCGAAGCCCGGCGGCAACACCGGTTCCGTCCACGGCGAGGCCCCGCTCATCCGTAAGAAGGAGGAGCTGACCCCCGAGCAGTACAAGCGCCAGCGCAACAACCTGATCCTTATGGCGCTGATCGTGGTCCTCATCATCGCGGCCTTCGTTGCCTTCCCGTACATCAAGTCAGCTGTGCTGGGTGGTGCCGCGTTCCTCGCCCCGGTGGCCGGCTTCGCGCCGCTGCTGTTCTGAGGATCTCTCAGTAGTCGCCGTTCCTCCCCCGCGGGTCCCAACGAGGGCTCGCGGGGGAGTATTTTGTCCGAGTATCCTCCCGCATGCTCATGTCGTCCGTCGGCAAGCCGTTAGTCTTGTCAGACAGCCCCGGGAGGACGCCCCATTTCCGTGCAGAACTACCGCACCTGCGCGCCGTTGCCGGTATAATGTCCCCATGGACTCCTGACATAATGCCTCCCTGCCCCTCCTCCCCAAGGTGCATTATGTCCACGATTGTCTTTTCCCACGTCTTCTTTTCCTACGGCACGCTGCCCGTCCTCACTAACGTCTCCTTCACGTGTGGGCCCACCGACCGCCTCATCGTCGTCGGCCCAAACGGGATCGGCAAGTAAACGCTGCTGGCCCTCGCAGCGGGCCGACTCCAGCCGGACTCCGGAACGATCACCGGCCCGGCACTCTCCGCGACCCAGCTAGTTCCCCCAATTCATCGGCCCGCGGCCACGTGGTCAGCACCGGGAGTCCCTCTGGCGTCTCACCCTCCACTCGCGGGGGACACGGAGTCCCGCACCGTCGCACAGCTCATCGATGCCGCCACGTCGCGCACCCGCGAGCTGGCGGCGCGCTTCGACTTCCTCACCGAGCACCTCGCCCGGGACCCCTCTCCGCGCGACGAAGCGGAGTACGACCGCGTCCTAGCGGCGATGATCACGCGGGATGCGTGGACCATCGACACGCGCCTCGAACAGACCCTGGAGGCCCTCGACCTAAGAGGCCTCGACCGCTCCCGCCCCCTCGCCTCCCTCTCCCCGGGGCAGCGTGCCCGCCTGCGCCTGGCCCTCACCCTCGTCGATCGACCAGAGGCCCTCGTCCTGGATGAGCCGACGAACCACCTGGACACTGACGGGCGCGAGCACCTAGCACACACAATTGACGACTGGCAGGGGCCGGTGCTCATGACCAGCCACGACCGGGCCTTCATTGAGCGCACGGCGACGGCGCTGCTCGACCTGGATCCGACACCGTGGCGGGCGGTGGCAATCTCCAAGGGAGAGCCCGCGGACTTCGGGGCGTACAGGGTACGAGGATCCTACTCGGACTACCTGCGCAACAAGGCCGCCGCACGCTCACAGCACACCGCGATCCATGCGGATCAGCAGGCCGAGAAACGCCGACTCGTATCTCACCAGCGGGATTCGACGGTGGTGGGGCATGCGCGCTTCAAACCCCGCACCGAGATACGGATGGCACAGAAGTACTATGCAGACCGCGCCCAAACTGTGTCGAAGAGGCGCATCAACGACGACTCCCAGAAGCTGTCGGTTCTCGCGGCACACGAAGTCCCCAAGCCCCGCTATGACGAGGGTGCGTTCTCTTTCCCCCGCGCCATGAGGACCACCACGGGCGGGAGGTCACCGCATCCACACGCAATGGGTATCGCCCTGGCCGTCCGCGGCGCGTCGGTGGAGGGACGCCTCGCGCCGACCTCCTTCGAGGTGCGCTACGGCGAGCACCTCCTCGTCGCGGGGCCCAACGGGTCGGGCAAGACCACCCTGCTGGAGTGGATCGCACGCGGGGTCCCCAGCGGGGCGCACGGACGCGTCGACGCCGCCTCCGGGGTCGTCCTCGTGCCCCAGGTGCTCCCGCAGCCCGGCGACCCCCTCATCCCCGAGGATGCGTGGTACCTGGGCATCAGGGAGGCCGGGAAGGGATTCGTTCCCCCAGCGGCGTGGAACCGGCCGCTCGGTGAGCTCTCCGCGGGAAACCAACGCAGGGCACAGCTGGCGTTCGCGGCGCGGGCCGACGCTCAGATCCTCGTGATCGATGAGCCCACGAACTACCTAGACCTGAACGCCCTGGAGTCCCTCGAAGAGACAATGCGCAAGTGGGAGGGAACCCTGGTTATCTCAACGCACGACGAGTGGCTGATCACCCGCTGGTGGGGACGCCTCCACCGGCTCGACGAGAGACGATAGCGCTGAGGGCATCCCCCGCTTCGCGCGCGAGACCCGTCGGAGCAGCCGGCAGAGCGTCGAGTGCGCGCAGGGCCTTGGCCATCGGCGGCAAGCCGATCGTCCAGTAGCAACACCCTGGAACACGGGACGTATAATGAGTCGTCAGTCCTGATACGCGAACCGCACAGTCCAGTAGGAAGTCTGGGCGATGCCTCGCATCCGTCGCTGCCCCGAGCAGAATCCAGCGTCATCGGGTCCACCCTGGTGTACCTGGAGACGAGTAATGAAGACGGAGTCCACACTATATTTCGATGGTCAGTTCTGGGTCGGTGTCATTGAGCGCCACGAGGCCGACCGTGTTCGCGCCGTTAGAATCGTGTTCGGCGCACAGCCCTCAGACGCGGAGTTCTACGAGTTCCTTCTCGCTCACGCTAACGCTCTCCTGTGCCGCCTCGACGAGGTCGCTTGGGCTTCCGATATGGCCCAACGTCAGGCGACGCACCACAACCCCAAGCGCGCACAGCGCCAAGCTTCCCACCTCGCCCGCCGTGCGCTTCCTTCCACTGCATCACAGGCAGCGATTCAAGCAGAACGCGAACGCATGGCACGAGAACGAGCTTCCACGACCAAGCAGAAGAAACGTGAGAAAGCTGAAGAGAAACGCCGCCTCGCCCGCCTGAAAGCGAAAGCTCGCCACCGCGGCCACTAAGGACTGCACGTTAACCCCTCGATACGCACGGAAACCCCATGACCTGCGCGTAGGCGGCGTTACCCCCGTGCGGTTGAAAGGGCCCACATGCGGATGAAAGGGCCCACGTGCGGATGAAAGGGCCCACGTGCGGATGAAAGGGCCCACGTGCGGACACGTATGGGCACGGGCGGCCACGAAGTGGATAGGAAACCACGAACTGGATAGGTTATGACGTTCTGGATAGGAAAATAACCTATCCAGATCAGCACTACCTATCCAGATCGGCGCTACCTATCCAGGACGTGCAGGCCTCTCCCTCCCAGGTGAAGGACGCCGCGATGCAGACCCCGTGCCAGCAGTCCCGCGTCAGCAGTCCCGTGCGAGCAGTTCCGCAGTACCTGGCCCCGCACGGAGGTAGTACTCCCGCACGTTACCAGCCGACTAGAGACACGCACCCTCAAATACTGTACAATGTTCTGTACATAGGCGAGCAGAGGAGCACCCATGAAGACCATGACCTACACCGAGTCGCGCGCACGCTACGCCGAGGTCCTCGACCAGGTCGTCAACGACCGCGAGGAAATCGTCATCACCCGACAGGGCCACGAGAGCGCCGTCATCATCGCCCTCGACGAGTACGAGTCCCTCATGGAGACCGTCTACCTCATGCAGTCCCCCGCGAACGCCCGCCACCTGCGCGAATCGATCGCACAGCTACGACACGGCAACCTCGAAGAGCACGATCTCATCGACATCCCTGATGAGGAGAACTAACGATGCTCAAAGTCTTGTGGACCCCACACGCCTGGAACGACTATGTCTGGTGGCAGTTCGAGGATCGCAAGACCCTCAAGCGCATCAACGCCCTCATTGCGGATATCCAGCGCAACGGGAACGAGGGGATCGGCAAGCCTGAGCCTCTCCGCTACGAATACACCGGCTTTTGGTCGCGCCGGATCGACGGACGTAACAGATTGGTTTATCGCATCACCGAAGATACGGTCGAAATCGTTGCCTGCCGTTTCCACTACGGCCAGTAGCATTCACGAGGCCCGGACTGCATCCACCCCGAAAGACAAGTAACAACATCCTGACGCCAAGCGCCGCGGCTGCCCCTGCAGCCGCGGCGCCCGCGCACGCAACAACGATCAGTACGCCAAGAATCCCCAGCGGATCAGGTCGCGCAGGGGTGCCTCACTCTCGGCGCACTCGGACCGCATCGAGCGCCTCCGCCGCCTCGCGTGCAAGACCCGTCGTAACATCCGGCAGAGCGTCGAGTGCGCGCAGGGCCTTGGCCATCGCGCTCGATCCTTTCATCTTCGGGCGCAGCTCCTCGGGCACGGGCACACCCATGCCATAATCTCCCGCGAGCGCCACCAGGGCCTCGATCAAACTGTTGGAGGCCCACACCCCCGCCAGGGAGGGCAGCAGCGCCGCGATCACCTGCGCGACACGGTACCCAGCCAGGGCGGAGATGGACGCGCAGTCAGCCAGCGTCTGAGCGACTCGCCCGGGACCGAACCACCCGTTGCGTAGGAGGTAGCCGAGGGCCTCGGCCATGGCGGCGGGGTCGAAGCGGCCTGTGTCGGCGAGGCCCGCGATAGCCTCGGCGGTGATCACCCGGTAGTTGGCCTGGGCGGCGGTGGATGCCCACGCCAGTGCCGAGTAGGTGGGCGCGCCCGGCGCCCGCCAGCCTGTGCCCAGGGCGGGCACAACGACCTCGACGGGTGTGATGACCTGCGGGAACTTGAAGAACGCCCCCTGGAGGACGGGCATTGCGTGGGCGGCCAGAATGTCCGGGTTGTGCTGGAGGGCCCAGGCAGCCCACGCGTAGGCGACACCGCTCGACCGGTAGTCCCCTGATTCCAGAAGACGCCCGGTGAACTCAGGAGCCACCCCAGCGACGTTGGCGAGGGCACCCGCCAGCGAGTCCTCACCGGTTGCCGGGGTTTGACCGGGGATGACCCACGTCTCGTGCATGTCGTCAGTCTTCGTGTACTCGCCGCGCACGACCCTGACGGGCTTCTGGTAGGCGGCCCGAATGATCTGACGTTCCCACTGCGGGTGGATCGGTTCCAGCGGTGCGGTCAGGATGGGGTCGAAGCGGTACATGTCCTGACCGTTCGGCTTGTCGTAGGGCTTGTCACCGCAGGCGACTCGCAGCTGCTCGTGGAGGAGCGCAACGGGGCCTCTGTGCTGGTCCCACTCGCTACCCTTGCGCCGGTAGCCGCGGAAGTGTCCCGCCTCGGGCGCGTCCTTCACCTCGACTCCGTCCAGGAGCCGCGAGGCCAGGTAGGACAGCTGGTTGGCGCCCTTCCAGTTGGGCGCGCTCTTCCAGTACGCGGCGAGCAGCTTCTTGTCGGCCTCCGCCAGCTCGATACCCCCGCCGCTGATGCGCGTCAGGAGCGCGGGCAGGGCCGCACCCGCAGCCGCGTCCTCGAAGAGGGCGTGTAGAGCCGCAACGACCGCGTCGTTGTCGTCGGGCAGCTCGGCGACCCACTCGGCTCGCGGCAGGTCGGCGGCGGGCGCGTCGGGGAAGATCCACGAGGCCTGGGTCCCCACCCCAGATCCTCCTCCCCGGGCGCTCGCCCCCATCGAGGCAGCGCCCGAGGACCCGGCCCTGTCCGAGCCGTGAGAGCCCGCCGCGGCCACGATGAGCGCGGCGGCCCGGTCTTGCAGGTCGAGGGGGAACTCAGCCTCAGCAACCACTTCACTGACGGCGGGGGCGCACTCGGGGTGAGCCTTCACGAGAGCGGCCAGGAGCCGCAGATGGGCGCGCAGCAGCTTCTTTTCGCTGCGCGCCAGGACCTGGGCGCTGGCCTGCACGAGGGCACCCGCCTGCTCATCCGTCAGCTCCCGGGCGATACCCAGAAGCGCTTTCTGGGCCAGGGCCACACTCGGCGAGGGCGCGGCACCGAGCAGGGCGATCAGATCCGCCACAGCCTCAAGTGTCTCCTCGCGCGTGGGTTCGAGCGCCTCCCAGGCCAGCGAGAAGGCTCTGGCGTTGTATGCGGAGAAGTCGCGCCGCTGCGCGGCCAGACACTCGGAGAGGATGCGGGGTCGCAGCTGCGGGAGGCGCGTCGCCATGTAGCGGACCAGGTCGTGGCTGTGCAGGCGCTCGAAGTCGCCGCCGGGCGCGGAGGGGTCCTCGCGGTACATCCACACGAAGAGGGCGGAGCCCGGCAGGGCACCCTCGACGCGGAAGAACTGCCAGAACTCGTGGTCGAGGAAGGTCGGGTTCTCCTCGAAGAAGCGCTGCGTCTCATCCGAGGTGGGGTGGGGCGCGGGAATGATCCTGCGCGCGAAGTACTCCAGGGAGGGAGCGGAGGTGAGGAACGCTCCACGCTCGGCCAGGAGGGAGCGGTAGGTGTGCCAGAAGGCAACGCCACCGGGACTCCCGGCGGCCTCCTCGAGCCACTCGCTACTCCGCCCAGCCGCGCCGCGCCTGTGGGCGGCGAGCAGACGCTCCAGGTCCGCTCCCTCGCGGGGATCGCCACCGCTGCGGCCGGACCAACGGGCACCGTAGTCGTCGCCGGCGTCATCGCTCCCGGCCAGGGCGGCTCGCAGGAACGCGCACATGCGCACCGTGTCCTCTGGGACCACGTCCCACTCCCACTCGACGGCTGGCGGGACGAGGCGCGCGAAGGGCACGGACTTGAACAGGGAGCGCCGATCCTTCTCCGAGGCCCCCTCCAACACTTCCTCGTAGGCGTCGATGGAGGTCTCCCCGGAGGCGAGGAGGCGTTTGAGGGCCGCCCTGCGAGCGGGGAGCGTCATCGGTGAACTCATTGGCTCATCTCCTTCAGTGTGCGCGCGTACTTGGCGGCCTGTGAGGAGCCTCGGAAAAGGCCGAGCCAGCCGATAAGCTCCTCTCCGAGGGGCGGTGCCCAGCCCTGCTCGCACGCCCGCGAGTACTGCGCGGTGACAACGCCCAGCAGCTGGCCGATGCCCGTACGCCCGCGCTCAAGCCCAGGAAGCAAAGCGAGCGCCAGGTCCAACGCGAGGCGCGGATCCACATCCCCCAGGTCTTCGAAAGCCTGCGCCCACCGGTTCAGTTTCACGGTCTGTTCCACGCCCCGCAGGCCTGCCACGGCCTCGTCAAAGGCGAGATCCCCGCGTGCCACCAGGGAGGCGAGGGTCTCGACGCCGAGGGCGCGCGACTCAACCTCGCGTTCCCCCATCGCCTGGCCGAGGAGCTGGGCAGACAGCGAATCCCAGCGCCCGCCGTGCTCACACAGGGCCCGGTAGCAGTCGGCGGTTAGCCCGCTCGAATCGAGGAAGTTCCACCGCGAGGCGAGCAGACACACCGCGAAGTGTCGCGCTGAGGCGGGGTACGTGTAGCGGTGGAACGAATAGTTTCCCGCTCCACCCGTGACCTGTGCGAGCACGCTCAGCTCCGCTCCCGTCGCGCCCGTCTGTAGGCCGACGATTCGCGGGGTAAAGAACGCATAGACTGGCGAGCCGTCACGCGCGGCCTTCGGTTTCCCGCTGCGCGGCTCATAGGCGGGGCGCCCTTCCCACGTCACGGAGAGGGAAGACAGGTAGCTCTCGGCCCTCTTGCGTACCGCCCCTTCCAGGGCGAGGCGGATGCGGGCCGCGGCGGGCAGCTCCGCCTCCCGCTCCTCCACAAGCGCAAGCGCGGCGGCGCAGTCAGGATGCTCAACGTCCACGCGCAGCAGCGCCTGGCTAAGGTCGGCTGGAAGCGGCGGGGCGCCCCCGTTGTCCAGGGCGCGGCGCACGAGGACAAGCGGGTTCACGGCTCCCCGGTCGTCGGTCGGCGTGGCCAGGAGGCGGTAGCGCTTCCCACGCGCAAGCAGCTCAGTCACCTCTCTGATGCGCTGGCTGACGTGGGTGGGCACGTTCTCGATCCCGAACCATTCCCGAGCCGACTCCAGGGGGTCGCTCGCCTCGGCCGCTCCCCCATCGAGTGCGAGGCGCAGGAACACACCCAGCATCTGCTGTGGCCCCGGCACGCCCCCGGTCAGGCGCCGAACAAGCGGGCGCAACGATTCCAGCGAACTCGGGTCGAACTCGGGAGCCACCAGGAACGCGAGCAGCAGCTCGTATTCGAGCCCCATCTCCGCGCCCTGAGCCAGGACACCGACCCTCCCGCTCACGTCGTCAGCACTCATGGGAACCAGGTCAGCCACCTCCCGGGGAGGCGGCAGGAAGGAACCCGGCTCGTCCCGGGTTTCTGGCACGAGGCCGGGGTCGGCCTGGTCGGTCGCCGTGTGCCCGGGGTCGAGGAGGTCGAGCGTGGCAACGACGAGCGGGTCCAACTCCACATCGGACAGGAGGCGGCCAACCGCTGCGGAGTCGAGGAGGCCCGATCGCAGCGCATCACTCGCCAGCTCGACGGCCAGAGCCTGCACCTGCGCGTGCGGGAAAGACAGTGCGATCGCCAACAGGGGTTCGAGGCCACCGGGGCTCAAAGCCTCGAGGCCACCGCGCAGGATTGTCAAGGCTGCGAGTGCGTTGGCCTTCGAACCCATGAGCGCACCCTCGCAGCTGCGAGCAAAGAGCTCCAGGTCGAGTCGCCCGGCCTTCGAGAGGGCGCTCAGCTGACGAACCGCCACGGTCACGGTCGCCCCGACGGGCGCGGACATGAGGGCACACAGGGCCCCCTGACGCGCCTCGGCCTCGTCGAGGGTCATGGATAGCATTCGCAGGGTGCGCGAATACCAACCGGCGCGCCCCGACGGCAGGTCGGCCGCCAGCATCTCCAGGAGGGCGTCGAGCAAGCGGTCGCGCTCGATGAGCCCCTCATCGACGCAGGCCGCGAGAGTGCGCGACCATCCGGGCGTCCACTCCGAACCCATGGTGGCAGAACGGTCGGAGGCAGACAGGGACACGCCGCGGTTGCCTTCCTGGCGCAGCATCCCCCACACCAGCTCCTCGCGCAGCTCCCTATCGGCGCGCATGAGGGGCAGCTGTAGCCCGGGTTCGAGGCCAATCAGCGCCGTTAGGTACGACTCGTCATGGTCGAGGGACAGGTCGCCATTCAGTTCGGCCAGTCGCAAGAATCCGATCCCCTTGAGCCAGGGGTCGGACAGCCGAGCGCTCAAAGCCAGGTCGTCGTCCGTGGGCGGCCCCTCGTTGAGCTCGACCATGCGCGCGTAGACCTGCTCCAGGCTCCACTGGCCCGGATGCTGCCGGACCCACAGGTGCAGCCGCCAAAAGTCAGTGCACTCGTCCAGGGTGTCGGGCAGCCATTGCGTGGAACTCACGATTCCTCCTTGAGCATGATGGAGACAGCGAGGACATGCTTACAGGGGCCTCGCCCGCCCCTGTGTTTCATCCACCACGGGCAGGTGCAGCGGTACTCGCCGATGGCGTAAGGGTCGGCGGGCACCTCCACCCGGTAGCGGTTCGCGCCCGAGGACACGCGGAATCGCGCGCCCTCCTCCCGTGTAACCGCGCCGCGCTCAATGAGCGTGCGTGCCCCGGCCAGACGCGGATGCATGGCGGTGAGCGCGTCAGGACGCACGGGCAGGGGCCGGTGGAAATAGGCCCCCTCAGTCACGTCGAAGCCGACCTGCCCGCTCGAGGCCAGCAGCGCCAGGCCACCGGCGACCCGATCCGGAGCCAGGCCTGCGCGAGCGGCCATGAGCTCAGTGTCGATGCGAGGCTCGAAGGAGAGCAGAGCGGAGAGCATGTCGGCGTCTTCCTCGACGCGCGGATCCCCCAGGGATGCCAGGACCGCGCCCTCCCCGGAAAAGCCGCGCGACTTGGCGGGGCTCAACCCCACGCTCAGACGCGCGCCGGGCATGCGGGCAACCCACAGGGAGGCGACCGGCTCGCTGCCCGCGTCCACGGGAGGACCGTAGGCCTCAAGCGAAGTGATGAGGTGAAGAAGCGGCTCGAACACGCGCAGGCGCTCGGGCCCCGCCACACACGCGGCCCCCGGCACGGGCCTGGTGCCCAAACGCAACCCGCGCACGGCCCGACCCGCCCACATGACCGTGCCAGTCGCGCTGGACCTGGGCAGGCCTCGAACAAAGGCGCGGGCCTGCACAGTATTCAACACGTGGAGCGGCATCATCGCGGAGGAGAGCATCTGCGTCTCCGCGAAACCCTTGAGCCAGCGCAGGGACAGCGGCACCTTCTCCTCCGAGACCTCCTCGTCCAAGGTCGTGGCCGTCAGTCCCTCCTCGCCCACATCCAGGTGCAGGGGCTCCCCGGCGCGCAGCGACGCCAGGGCGGCACGCAGCGGCTGATTAACATCCACATTGGTCACGCCGACTGCGCAGTGGGTGGCGTCCAGGGCCGAGGCCTCCACGTCGAGCCGCGCGTACACGCCGCAGCAGACGCTAAAAGACTCGAAGCGAAGCCCCTCGGCCGTGCTGGTGACAACCGGATCAAGCATGCCAATACGAGTCAGGCCTCCGCCGGGCGCGACGAGCATACCGGGCGGCACGTAGAAGCGGGTGCGGGCCACTCGTGCAACAGCGAGCAGACCCGCGGCCACCACGTCGGGACGCTCCATAAAGCCCGAGAAGAAATAGGGATGCGCTGCCTCCCCCTCGGGGGTCGAGCCTCCCGAGGTCGCCAGCGCAAGGCCGCCGCCCTCTTCCAGGCGCGAGGCAGCCGCGTAGCGGTATGCGAGCTCGAAATCCATGTCGCTCCTTCGCTGAATCGTGGCGCCAGGCTAACACAGGGGTCCCACATCTGGAGTCGGCCTCACGCACCCCCCAAGTCCGCGCTGACAACACGCCCGGAATACCACCGCAAAGTCACCGTCAAAACACGGGGTGCCACGACCGATCACGGCCGTGGCACCCCGCATACAGGCGAGACGTTCAGTACGTCAAGAATCCCCACCGGATCAGGTCGCGCAGGGGCGCCTCGATCTCGGCGCGCACATCATCAACCTCAACCGACGTGAGCATCGCGACGGCCGCCGCGATCTGGCCGACCGTCAGCTCGCCGTCCGAAGCGCCCACGACCGCCGACACGGACGATGAGACGGGCACGGAACGGCCCAGTCCCCCGCCCTGGTGCATGATGAGCAGCTCCGGGTCGGGGCTGCCCGGCACGTAGTGGCGCTCCTCGCGCACGTCGGAGGCCCGCGTCAGCGCCGTGTCCCACAGCTCCGGGGCGCGCAGGGAGGCCAGCGCCCACGCCACGTCGCGCCCGCGCGGGGCGTGCCCATCGAGGGACAGGTCGTAGGCGCGCTTGCCACCCGAGGCGGCCTCGGCCTCGTCGAGCTTGCGCAGCGCCACGAAGCCCATACCAATCGCGCCCGTGCCCGCGCGACGGAAGTCGGCCAGCCACGAGGTGAAGGCGCGCTCGTAGTCGGCGCGGTCCATGAGTTGGCCGCCCGAGTCTCGGATCCACATATCGACGTAGCGCGCGGGGTCGAGGACGTCGCGCTGAACGACCCACGCGTCCACCGGCAGGCCATCGAGCCACGAATCCACGCGCCACGACCACTGGGTGTCCGGGTTGCGGTCGGCGGGGATCTCCCAGTTGGCGAGCATCTGCAGGGTGCCGCCCTCGTTCATGCACGCGGGCGCGCCGCGCAGGACCGCGCGGATCAGGTTATCGCGGTCCATGCCGCCGTCGCGGTACTCGAGCAGGCCGGCAGCGCCGCGCACCGAGTCCGGGGTGATGACGAAGGGCGGGTTGGTGACGATAAGGTCGAAGGCCTCACCCTCGACGGGCTCGAAGAGGGAGCCCTCACGCACGTCGATGACAGCCTCGTTGAGGGCGGCATTGAACTGGGTGAGCGCGCACGCGCGCGACGACAGGTCGGTCGCCACCACGCGGTCGGCATGCGTGGCCAGGTAGAGGGCCTGGATGCCGCAGCCACAGCCCACGTCGAGGGCCGAGTCGACGTGTTCGCGCACCGTCATTTCCAGCAGCGTCAGGGTCGCGCCGCCGATGCCAAGCACGTGGTCGTCGGACAGCGGCTTGCCGGTCTGCACCTCCGCCAGGTCCGAGGCCACCCACCACTCGTGGTCGCCACCCGGCAGCGAGGCCGCGTGGGGGCGCAGGTCGAAGAGAGCGCGCACCCACGGGTCCGCCTCGACCTCGGGCTCGGGGGACTCCTCGTCGGGGTCGCGCATCGTCGGCAGGCTCGAGGCCTTCGGGGACGAGGCCTCCTCACGCTCCTCCTTAGGTTCACGCTTGGGCGCACCGCCCGCGGGGGGCATGACGAGCGCGGAGGCGGCCTCGGCCTCGTCGATAGTGACCGTGAGGCCGAGGGACTCCAGCCCGCGTGCGCCCAGCGTCGGGAGGGCCTCATTCAGGGCCGAGGCGCGCTCGGGCAGGCCCAGGATGAAGAAGCGCGTGAGGACCGCGGCGGGGTCGGTCGCGCCCGCGAGCTCGACGAGGGCGGGCAGGCGCGAGTCGCGCATGAGGGCGGACAGTGCACCCTCGCTGATGAGGGTCTGGAGGTTCTCAACGGTCCACGTCGAGGCGATCACGTCGGCGCGCAGGCGGCCGATCAGATCGCGGTCGAGGGCGGGAACGGGTACGGAAGTCGTCATGACTCAAGCCTATCCCCACGCGTACAATGCGCGGGTACCCAACCAGAAGCCTCACGTCAGGCTCAGAGGAGGAAACACCATGTCCGGTGGACTTGTCGCACTGCTCGACGATATCGCGACCCTCGCGAAGGTCACGGCCTCGTCGATCGACGACGTCGCGGCCAACGCCGTCAAGGCCTCCTCGAAGGCGGTGGGCGTCGTCATCGACGACACCGCGGTGACGCCTCAGTACGTGTCGGACCTGAGCCCGGCGCGTGAGCTGCCCATCATCGGCAAGATCGCGCGCGGTTCCCTCATCAACAAGCTGTTCATCATCCTGCCAATCGCACTCCTGCTCACCTGGCTGGCCCCGCGGGTTCTGCCATTTCTGCTGATCGTGGGCGGCGCGTACCTGTGCTTCGAAGGCGGCGAGAAGATCCTCGAGAATCTCGGCTGGCTGCCCGGCCACCACGAGAAGCACGACGAGGGTGGCGCCACCTCCAGCGAGGAACTCGAGAAGGGCATCGTCGCCTCCGCGACCCGCACCGACCTGATCCTCAGCGCCGAAATCATGCTTGTGTCGATGGCCGGCCTGTCCAACGAGACCGGCATCATGCGCGTCGCCGTCCTCATCGCAGTCGCGTTCTTCATGACGTTCTTCGTGTACGGCCTCGTCGCTCTGCTGGTCAAGGCCGACGATTTCGGCCTCCACCTGGCCAAGGATGCCATCAAGCCCGAGGACAATCGCCCCGGCCCCGTCGACAACATGGGCCGCACGATCGTGCGCGTCATGCCGCATATCTTCAACGTGATCGGTGTCGTCGGCACGGTCGCGATGCTGTGGGTCGGCGGCCACCTGGTCATCGAGAACCTCGCTGAGGTCGGCGTCCCCGTCTTCCACCACATCCTCGAGGTCGCTGAGCACGCGGTCGCGTCGGCCGGCGGCTTCGTCACGTGGCTGGTCGAGACTCTCCTGTCCGGCATCTTCGGCGTCATCCTGGGTGCCGTTATCGCGTGGATCGTCGTCGGCGCTTCCGCGCTCGTGCACCGGGTGCGCACGAAGGCCTGATCTACTGTCGTTTCACGAGGCCGGGGCGTGGTCGCGAGACCCAGCCCCGGCCTCGTCGTTGATCGCACTGCGCGAAAGGTGACACATAACCCCTACGCAAGGCGGGACTTAAGTACTACCCTTGGAGTCAACAGACAAACGACGACGACGCCCAGGAGGAGCATCATGACCGTCTACACCCTGCCCGAACTCCCCTACGATTACGCCGCTCTCGAGCCCCACATCTCCGGCCGCATCATGGAGCTGCACCACTCCAAGCACCACGCCAACTACGTGGCCGGCGCGAACGCCGCCCTCGAGAAGCTGGCCGCCGCCCGCGAGTCCGGCGACTTCGCCGCGATCAACCTGTGGGAGAAGAACCTGGCCTTCAACCTGGGCGGTCACACCAACCACTCCATCTTCTGGACCAACATGACCGGCGAGGGCGCCTCGCGCCCCGAGGGTGAGCTCGGCGCCGCCATCGACGAGTTCTTCGGCTCGTTCGAGTCCTTCCAGGCGCAGTTCGCCGCCGCCGCTCTGGGCCTGCAGGGCTCCGGCTGGGCCGTCCTCGCGTGGGACACCGTCGGCAAGCGCCTCGTGACCTACCAGATGACGGACCAGCAGGGCAACATCCCGGTCGCGACCGTGCCGCTGCTCATGATCGACATGTGGGAGCACGCCTTCTACCTGGATTACCTCAATGTCAAGGCCGACTACGTCAAGGCCTGGTGGAACCTGGTGAACTGGGAGAACGTCGCCTCCCGCTTCCAGGCAGCCCGCCTGTCCTCCGGACTGGTCAACGCCCACTCCGCGCTGTCCGACCTGGGCGCCCACGCGGTGGACACCGTCAAGGGCTGGTGGAAGAACTGAGCGTTCGCGTCTAACACGACCGCGGCCGTTGTTACCGAGCTGAGGCTCGGGCGCTGAGTTTCTGGCGCTGACGGTCCGGCGCGCACCGCACGCAACGAGAGGCGGGATCCTTCGGGGTCCCGCCTCTGTCGTATCCCTGGAGGTACGGAGGCTTGCGAGCCTGGCTGCGCCGCTCACGGGCGACTGCGGGCCCGCAGCACGCGACATATCGCCAGGGCACGCCAGCATCCACGCGCACGTTAACCCGATGGGTGGTCGTCCGGGCCCTTGCATGCGCACGTTAACCCACCTAGTGGAGCGTGGGCGGTGGTGCCCAGCTTCCACTAGGTGGGTTTAGCTGCGCATTGAAGGGTTAACACTGCCAGTAGAAGGGCCGTCTACCAGGGCCGCGGCGCAACACAACTCGCCCCGCGGGAGCCCACGACTGCCGGTCCGCGAAAAAACTCGCCCAGCACGCCATAAACCGCCAATTTTGGGCCATTATGAGCACGCAGGGCGAACTATTTCGCGCAGACACCCACCACCAGGCCACGCAGGGCGAACTTTTTCGCGCTCACGACACAGCCATGTGGCGACGATGCAACCAATGACACCTCTACGGCCACTGATGCAGGCCAGCGTGAAACCACCATCACCAATGCTCGCCCCCAAACAGCGACCATTGAAACCGGCATCACCTCTGCACCCGAAAACTGCACCGAAAACGCCCATTTCGCACCCGCAAAGGCGATGGCGGTTTCAGTTGAGGCTCGGCCGGCGCCCGCAAAGGCGACAGGGGTTTCAGACAAGCGGGCCGCCTGGCTCGCGAGTTCCGGCTGCGTCACCAGCAGGTATCAATGTGCCCGCTGCCCCAAAAACTCGCATGCAATTCGATTGGGAGAGTTTTCAACAACGGCTGGAAACGCTGCAATCCCAACGTTGTAAATTCATAGTTTGAAGGATCTGCGGGAGAATTGCATGCGAAATTGATGGGCGGTGGCGGGGACTGGCCGGGCGACCAGTGGGCGGCCAATGTTACAAACGTCGTCAAACCAACGCAATTCACATCGCCTCACAAGGACCCCTGTTACAAACGTCGTCAATCCAAGCCCAAAAACCGCCATTATCAGCGAAAAAGCCCTCAGATTGACGACGTTTGTAACAACGGATCAGAAATGCGCGCAAAAAACTCCTCGGATTGACGACGTTTGTAACAACATGCACCAAAGCACTCCCAAAAACTCAACACGCGAGACCCCCGTGACGCCCACAGGGAGTAGAGGGACCGGGCCGCGGTGCCGGAGGGCGGTGGCGGGGCCTGGCCAAACAACAAGCCAACGCACCGAGCAACATCAGCGACCTGGCACCACTGGTGTGGAGGGCACCGGAGAGTCCGGAGGGCCTGGCTGCAGTGCTCGTGGGCGGCGGAGGGGCCTGGCTGGGCTTCGAGCCGACGCACAAGCACACGTCAGCACACCAAGCCCCACTGGTGTGGAGGGCACCGGAGGGTCCGGAGGGCCTGGCTGCGGTGCCCGCGGGCGGCGGCGGGGCCTGGCAGAGCTATTCACAGCGACCTGACACCACTGGTGTGGAGGGCGCCGGAGGGACCGGAGGGCACGGGCGGGCTTCGAGGCGCGGCGCCGAACGAAGTGAGGATGCCTAGCCTCGCGGGCGGCCGGGCCCTCCGGCGCCCGAAACACCAGCGGGGCAACAAGCATCAACACGCGGCGCGGACGGCGAGCGGGCGGGCCGCCGCCCACCGGCACTCCAAGCGACCTGGCACACAGGTCAGGCAGGCATAACAAAACCGCCCGGCCCCAATGGGGCCGGGCGGCAGTGGCGGTAGCGCTGGGATTTGAACCCAGGGTGGCTGTGACACCACACAGCATTTCGAGTGCTGCACCTTCGGCCGCTCGGACACGCTACCTTACCCGGATACTCTACTACACCTTCCCCCCGCGCGCGCAAATCGACCGGGCGTGCTGGGAGCAGGGCCACACCGCAGCCTACAAGCAGGGCCATACAACGGAGCGAGATCACACGGCAGCACACGAAAGGGGCGCAACCTCAACACATTCAGAACGATTGAAAACGAGATTAAGTGACCGCATAGGATTCACGCCCGCTCATAAATGCACTACTCTTGCAGGGTATCTATTCAAGGCAGCGAAAGGATTTTTCGTGTCTGCGCCAAACGCGACAAAGCAAACGTCGCTCAAAGAACTGACCCTCCGCGGCATCATCCTCGGCGGCATTATTACGCTGCTGTTCACGGCCGCGAACGTCTACCTGGGTCTGAAGGTCGGCCTGACGTTTGCAACGTCCATCCCGGCAGCCGTCATCTCGATGGCGGTTCTGCGCTTCTGGGGCGACCACACGGTCCAGGAGAACAACATCGTCCAGACCATCGCTTCGGCGGCCGGCACACTGTCGGCGGTCATCTTCGTCCTCCCCGGCCTCGTGATTGTCGGCTGGTGGAGCGGTTTCCCCTACTGGGAGACCATGTTTGTGTGTGCGGTCGGCGGTGCGCTGGGCGTCATGTACTCGATCCCCCTGCGCCGTGCGCTCGTGACCGGCTCGGACCTGCCCTACCCGGAGGGCGTGGCAGGCGCTGAGATTCTGAAGGTCGGCGACGCCCAGGATGCGGGCGAGGACAACAAGCGCGGCCTCCTGGCGATCACGTGGGGTGCCTTGGCCTCGGCCGTGATGGCGCTTCTGGGCTACATGAAGGTTGCGGCCTCCGAAGTTGGGACGGCCTTCAAGATCGGCTCGACAGGCACGATGATTTCCACCTCCCTGTCCCTCGCTCTGATCGGCGTTGGCCACCTGGTCGGCATGACGGTCGGCATCGCGATGCTGATCGGCATGGTCACCTCCTACGGCGTTCTGCTGCCCCTGTACGCGAACGGTCAGCTGGAGGGCGCAGATGATCTGACCTCGGCCCTGTCCACGGTGTTCAAGACGGACGTGCGCTTCATCGGCGCGGGCGTCATGGCGGTCGCCGCCATCTGGACGCTCATCAAGATCATGGGCCCGATCGCTCGCGGTATGTCCGAGTCGCTGCGCGCCTCGCGCGGCACCAAGGAGGATGGCGCGCAGGTCGACCGCACCGAGCAGGATATCCCCGGCAAGTGGGTTATCGTCTCCATCTTTGTGGCCATGGTTCCGATCGCCGGTCTGCTGTGGTGGTTCATGCGCGGCACGCAGATCGAGCACAACACGGCTGTTCTGATCGCCATTTCGGTTCTTTTCATTCTGCTCGCTGGCCTGCTGGTCGCGGCGGTCTGTGGTTACATGGCGGGCCTGATCGGCTCGTCGAACTCGCCGGTGTCCGGCGTCGGCCTGCTGGTTGTCGTCATCACGGCGGTTGTCATCCTGGCGGTGCACGGCCGCGGCTCGACCACGGAAGAAAACACGGCGCTCATCGCCTACACGCTGTTCACCTCGGCCATCGTCTTCTGCATTGCGACGATCGCGAACGATAACCTGCAGGACCTCAAGACGGGCCAGCTGGTGGGCGCGACCCCGTGGAAGCAGCAGGTTGCCCTGGTCATCGGCGTCGTCTTCGGCGCGCTGATCATTCCCCCGGTCCTGGAGCTCATGCAGAATTCCTTCGGTTTCCAGGGCGCTCCCGGCGCCGGACCGGACGCGCTGGCGGCCCCGCAGGCCTCGCTGATTTCCTCGCTCGCCAAGGGCGTGCTTGGCGGCGGCATCGACTGGAAGCTCCTGGGCATCGGTGCGGCGATCGGCGTCGTCGTCATCATCATTGACGAGGTCCTGCGCCCCGCCTCGAAGGGCAAGCTTGCCCTGCCCCCGCTGGCGGTCGGCATGGGTATCTACCTGCCCGCTTCCCTGACGGTCCTGATCCCGATCGGCGCGCTCATTGGCTTCCTGTACAACAGGTGGGCTGATAAGCAGGCGGATGTGGAGCGCGCGAAGCGTTTCGGCACGCTGGCTGCGACCGGCCTGATCGTCGGCGAGTCCCTGTTCGGCGTCGTCTACGCGGGCATCGCGGGCGCGACGGGCTCGGAGTCGCCGCTGGCGCTGCCGTTCATCGGCGACGGCTTCACACCGATCGCGAACGTGCTGGGCCTGGTGCTCTTCGCGGGTGCGACGTGGCTGCTCTACGGCTTCGCCCGTAAGATCACGCGCGACTCGGATCGCGAGTCCGCCGCGAAGTAAACGCGCGACGCACACGCGAGGGGATTCACCCCCGCAGCACGCATCAGCCCCGGCCTCGCTCCTGCTCTCAGGAACGAGGCCGGGGCTCGTTACACCCAAACTGCACCTCCCCGGAACGGTAATTTTGCCCATCCGCATGACCATAAATCCCAGAATGTGGTCGCCGTCCCACTTGTCACCCGTAGATATTCCGCATGTCAAGGCACATTTACCTGTATTTCAAAAAATAATGCCGTTTCATGACTAATCGTTAAATGCTACTTTTATTACATGAAACACATCCCGGAACCTAACGTTGCATGGCTGCGGGACCCGGGGGCGTCCGTGAACCGCCTGGCGGTGCACTCGACGTGGAGGTCGCGCAGGCCACTCCAAATGCTGTCCAGCACCTGGCAGGTCACGGGTGTGTCGGGCACTGCTGCCGAGCTGATCAAACGTACGCCCCACCAACGAGACTTTGAGGCCACTTCGATCCCCGGCATTCTTGAGCTGGACGGCCTGTGGGCGCGCCGCGAGGAGGAAGCCCGCAGGGCAGCCGAAGCCCAGGGAACGCCCGCCACGGATCAGGTTCGAGCCTCGATCCTGCGCCGCGAGTTCATCCTCGACGCGCCCTTGAAGGACGCGAGCGAGCACGGGTGGACGATGACGCTGACGTTCGGCGGCTTCACCGGCCCCCTCTACGTGTGGCTGGACGGCATTTTCGTCGGTTTTTGCGCGGATGGCTTTATCCCGGCGGCCTTCGACGTGACGGATGCGTTGGAGCCGATGCACACGCACGAGATCAGCGTTCTGCTCATGGATTCTCCGGCGTGCTGTCATGGCCTGTTCCGCGAGGTCTCGCTCGATGCTCGCCCGCCCGCGCACGTCATCGATGTGATTCCGCAGGCCTCGCACGACGGCACGAGCGGGTCTGTGCGCCTGCGCGTCGAGTGTTCCGAGGCCTCGAACACCTCAACTGTGCGGGCCGCGCTGCTGGGCGAGGGCCAACAGGAGGAGATCTGGTCCGCGAGCGCCCCCGCCGGCGAGGATCTCGAGGCATCCGGCGTGGACGTGCTCCCGTGGAGCGCCGAGGAGCCGGTGCTGTACACGCTGGTGGTGACGCTGAGCGACGATGAGGCGGGTACGCAGGACGCGATCGCCCTGCAGGTTGGCTTCCGCGATCTGACGGCGACCCCCGAGGGCTTGCGCCTGGCGGGCCGCCCGCTGACGCTGCGCGGAGTGCGCCGTAACGAGTGCGATGGGCGCACCGGGCTCGCGGTGGGCCTGCAGGACATGGTCGAGGACATCGTGTGGTGTAAGCGCCACGGCGTGAACGCGGTTGCGATCGAGCAGGGGCCCGCGCACGCGCGCTTCTACGAATTGGCGGACCTGTACGGCCTGTACATCATTGACCGCGCGTCCACGTTGTACGAGCCTGGAGTCGCTCGCGACGAGGCGATCGAGGCGATGATCCGTCGCGACCGCGCGCACCCGAGCGTGATCGCGTGGAACGTGGGCGAGGAGGACGAGGAGATCCGCGCCGCCCACGCGCTCGATCCGACGCGCCCGGAGCATGCGGACACGGACTTCCCACTCTTGAACGAGGTGCGCGCCGAGGAGCTGCACTACGCGCCGGTGACGGTGGCACCCTCGTACTCGGGGGTGACGGTTCGCAACCACATGACGTTCACGTCGACGTGCGACCTGGAGTTCCTGTGCCGTGTCATCGAGGATGGCGCCGTCACGTGGGAGTACCCGGCGTTCCTGGACGTCGCGCCCGGCGAGACGGGGTTCCTCCCGGTGGATTGGCCGGCCTCGGGCATGCGCGAGGTGTCAGTGCGCCTGTCGTACGGGACGGGCTGGGCGCCGGCCGGGTTCGAGATCGGACGCGGGGTCATGCCCGCGCCGTAAAACATCGGACGAGGCCGGGGACAGCGCGCACGAGGGGTGCGCACGCGAAGGGGACGGAGCCTGCGAGCTCCGTCCCCCTCTCGGTGTCACGGCTGGGTCAGCGGAATGCCGCCCGCCTGCTCGGGATCGTCGGCATGCCGAGCATGACCGAGCTGGACCCTCCGCACGACGCCGGCTCTTCGGCGTCGACGAGCTGCAGGATGTCGCCGTCACGCGCCTGCGGGTCCTGCAGGGCGGTGGCGAGCATGAGCTTGATGCGATTGAGCTGGTTGACCTCGGAGGCACCCGGGTCGTAGTCGACGGCCACGATGTTGGCCTGCGGGTAGCGGGTGCGCAGCGCACGGAACATGCCCTTGCCGACGACGTGGTTAGGCAGGCACGCAAACGGCTGGGCGCAGATGATGTTCGGGCAGCCGTGTTCGATCATGTCGACCATTTCGGCGGTCAGGTACCAGCCTTCGCCGGCCTGGTTGCCCAGGCGGGCGATGTCCTGGGAGCGCTCGATCATCTCTTCGATGGGCCGGTGCGCCTCGAACTTGCCGTTCGTGGCGGCAAACGCGCGGTGCACGGGCTTCTCGTACTTCTTGAGCGCCCACAGCACAATCGGCATGATGTAGCGCTGCTTGCCGTCGATACCCAGGTTCTCCTTGTCCCAGGCGGCGGTGGCCACGGAGTTGTGGAAGAACTGCATGAGGCCGGGCAGTTCGGCCTCGCAGCCCTCGGCTTCGATGACATCGACGGCGTGGTTGTTGGCATCGGGGTGGAATTTCACGAGGATTTCGCCGACCAGGCCGACGCGCGGCTTGCGCGGGATGTCGCGCAGGGGGAGGGCGTCGAAGGCACGCACGCACTCGCGGATGATCTTTCCGTAGGAGACGCGTCCGCCCAGGGCCGCCACGCGTCCCGAGGTGATCCACTCCTGGACGTAGCCGTCCCACGTGCGGTACAGGTCCATCGCGGAGCCGGGGGTGGCCTCGTAGGGGCGCACGCGCAGCAGCATCGACTGGATGGCGTCGCCGATGACGAATGCCTGGATGGCCTTGTGGATGTGCGGGACGCCGAGGTGGAAACCGGGGTTGTCCTCGATGCCCTGGACGGACAGGGCGATGACGGGGACCTGCGGGTATCCGGCGTCGCGCAGGCCCTTGCGCAGCAGGGCCGCGTAGTTGCTGGCGCGGCACATGCCGCCCGTCTGGGTGATGCCCACAGCCGTGCGGTCGGGGTCGGCGCGCCCGGAGATGAACTCGTCGAGGAGCTGGCCGATGACGACGATCGCCGGGTAGCACGAGTCGTTGTTGACGTACTTGAGGCCGACCTCCATGGATGTGCGGCTCGTGTGCTCGAGCACGCGCACCTTCAGGCCCGCAGTTGCGAACAGCGGGGTGAGGAAGCGGAAGTGGATCGGGGACATCTGGGGGGCGAGGATCTCGTAGCCGGCCTCGCGCATCTCCTCGGTGAAGACCGCGCGCGGCTGGATGTGCCCAGCCGCCTCCTCGCGGGCGGCATCCCCGGAGGGGTCGCGCAGGGTGGCCGTGTCGACGGAACCAGACACCAGGCCCACGGACGAGGCGGGGGCCAGTTCCGCCCGATCCGCGCCGTTTTCGCCGTCCCCAGCCCCAGCCTCGTCGATTGTCGAGGCGAGGGAGGCGCGCTCGGCGATCGCCGCGTCGAGGGAGCGCAGGCGGATCTTCGCGGCACCGAGGTTGGAGACCTCGTCGATCTTGAGCACGGTGTGCACGTCGCCGCGCCCCTCGAGGATTTCCTGGACCTGGTCGGCGGTGATCGCGTCGACGCCACAGCCGAAGGAGTTGAGCTGGACCATCTCGAGGTCGGGCTCGTCGCCAACGCGGGCGGCGGCCTCGTAGAGGCGCGAGTGGTAGGACCACTGGTCAAGGACGCGCAGGGGGCGCTCGAGGCGCGCGTCCACGATGGAGTCCTCGGTGAGGACGGCCATGCCCAGGCCCACGATGACCTCGGGGATGCCGTGGTTGATCTCGGGGTCGAGGTGGTAGGGGCGGCCCGCGAGCACGATGCCGCGCACGCCATGCTCACGCATCCACTCGATGGTTTCGACGCCCTTCGCGCGGATTTCGGCCTTGACGGCGGCGTCTTCCTCCCACGCCTTGTCGAGGGCGGCTTTCATCTCCTCGACCGGGATGTCGTAGCCGTATTCCTTGAAGGTCTTGGACAGGTGGGCGGGCAGGTACTCGCGGTTGCCGAAGTTGACGAAGGGGCTGATGAACTGCGTGCCCGGCTCCAAGAGGCGCTCCATGTTGTTACGGATGACCTCGGGGTAGGTCGCCACGATGGGGCAGTTGAAGGAGTTTTCGGACTCGGTGAGCTTCTGCTCGAAGTCGACGCAGGGGTAGAAGATCGTCGTGATGCCCTTGTCCAGCAGGGACTCGATGTGCCCGTGGACCAGCTTGGCCGGGTAGCACACGTTCTCCGAGGGGATCGACTCCATACCGGTCTCGAAGAGGTCGTGGTTGGAGCGGCCCGAGATCATGACACGGAAGCCCAGAGCGGTGAGCATCGTGAACCAGAAGGGGTAGTTTTCGTACATACCGAGCACGCGCGGGATGCCGATGTCGCCGCGGAACGCCTTTTTCTCGGTGAGGCGGCGGTATCCGAAGATCCGCTTGTACTTCCAGTCGTAGAGGTTGGGCAGGTCCGACTTCTTGGGGACGCGCTCCAGGGACGCGCCGCGCTCGCAGCGGTTGCCCGACACGTGGCGCTCGCCGTTGGAGAACGTCGAGATGGTCATCTGGCAGTGGTTTTGGCACAGGCGGCAGGTCTTGCGCGTGGTGTCGACGCCGAAACCCTCGAGGGCCTCGATCGTCGCGAGGGACGAGGTCCCCTCCCCCGTGTCGTGCATGCGCGCGGTCAGGGCAGCGCCGTAGGCCCCCATGAGGCCGGCGATGTCGGGGCGCACGACCTCGCGGCCGGTGAGCAGCTCGAAGGCGCGCAGGACCGAGTCGTTGAGGAAGGTGCCGCCCTGGACGACGACACGCTCGCCCAGGTCCGAGGGCTCCTTGAGCTTGATGACCTTGTAGAGGGCGTTGCGCACGACGGAGTAGGACAGGCCGGCGCTGATGTCGCGCACGTCCGCGCCTTCCTTCTGCGCCTGCTTGACGGAGGAGTTCATGAACACCGTGCAGCGGGTGCCCAGGTCCACGGGGGAGGAGGATTCCATAGCCATGCGGGCGAATGAGCGCACGTCGGTGCCCATCGTCTGCGCGAAGGTCTGCAGGAAGGAGCCGCAGCCCGAGGAGCAGGCCTCGTTGACGGAGATGGAGTCCACCGCGTGGTCGCGGATGCGCAGGTACTTCATGTCCTGGCCGCCGATGTCAATGACGGAGGTGACGCCGGGGCAGATGAACTCGGCGGCGCGGTAGTGCGCCATCGTCTCGATCTCGCCCTCGTCCATGGTGAGGGCCGACTTGACGAGGCCCTCGCCGTAGCCGGTCGCGCACGAGCGGCCGATCTCGCAGCCCTCGGGCAGCGCGCCTCGCACCGCGCGCACGATGTCGACGGCCGCAGCCACGGGGTCGCCCTCATTGGAGGCGTAGTGGGTGAAGACGATACGGTCCTGGGAATCGATAACGACGGCCTTGATCGTCGTGGAGCCCGCGTCGATGCCGAGCCAGCAGCGGCCCTCGGCCTCGTCGAGGCTGGCCTTGGGGATGACGTCGAGGCTGTGGCGGGCCATGAACTCCTCGCGGTCCTCGGGGGTGGCGAAGAGGGGGTCCATGCGCGGGGACTCGACCTGCACGGGGGCGGCGGCGAGGCGCTCCATGAGGGTCGTGAGCTTGTCGCCGCGGGCGTCGACTGGGGTGGCGCCCGATTCCTCGGCCTGGCGCGCCTTCTTCGCGGCCTCCTTCTCGGCGAGGAGGGCCGCGCCGATCGCGACATACAGCTGGGCGTCGTCGGGGGTGACGAAGGAGTCGGCTTTGGGCAGGAGGGCCTTGTAGGCCTCACGCAGGGCGGGCAGGAAGTGCAGGGGGCCGCCGAGGAACATGACGGTTCCGCGGATCGGGCGACCGCACGCCAGGCCGGCGATGGTCTGGGTGGCGACGGCGTTGAAGATGGAGGCGGCCAGGTCCTCGTGGGCGGCGCCCTGGTTGATGAGGGGCTGGATGTCGGACTTGGCGAAGACGCCGCAGCGCGAGGCGATCGGGTAGAGCTGGGTGTGTCGGGTCGCCATCTCGCCCAGGCCCGCCGCGTCCGTGTGCAGCAGGGTTGCCATCTGGTCGATGAACGCGCCGGTGCCGCCCGCGCAGGTGCCGTTCATGCGCTGCTCGGGGGTGGGGTGCAGGTAGGTGAGCTTGGCATCCTCGCCGCCCAGCTCGATGACGACGTCGACCTCGGGGTGGAGGCGCTGGGTGGCCTCGGTGCCGGCGATGACCTCCTGGACGAAGGGGATACCCATGGCGCGGGCGGTCGTTAAGCCGCCGGATCCGGTGATGGCCGCGTGGACGCGGGCACCGGGCAGGGCGCGCTCGACGTCGGCGAGGAGGGCCCCCAGGGATGCGCGCACATCGGCGTTGTGGCGGCGGTAGTCGGAGAAAAGGCGGCGATTCCCGTCCAAAACAACGGCCTTGACCGTCGTCGAGCCGACGTCGATGCCGAGCTGATAGGGGCGCGTTGCCTCGTGGTGACCCTGTGTTGTCATGAGGTACCTCCTGGGTTCTCATCACAACTTAGGAAACCCCTCACGCAGAGTCAAAGCTGTCCACCGACTGCTGGTAGGCGGCGATTAAAACCGCAGAATAACCGCGAAAATAGGCTGTGTTCAGCATTTTGGGGGCGTGGACCCCGCTCATGCGAAAAACAAGAATTACAACATATGAAGCGTGACAAAATTCGCGCCCTAGGAGTCAGTGAGCGATCAGGAGCCGGCCGCGACGCGGATCGCTCGGACCTGGGTGGCCTTCACGCTCACCCACAGGCCCTCGCCGACACCGAGGCCCAGGTCAGACCATGCGGCGGCGGTGACACGGGCGGTCACCGACACGTCCTCCACGAGCGCCACGCGCACGCTCACGAGGGAGCCATCGACGTCGATGCCCGCGACGACACCGGGCAGGACTGAGCGCGGCGAGGCATGGGCTTCCTCGCGGGACAGTGCCACGGACTCGGGAGCGAAGGTAAGGGCGACGCGCGCCGACTCCTCGCCAGGGCCAACGCTGTCGGAAGCCGCCCACAGCGCCCCCTCGCCGATGCGCACGCCAACCATGCCGGGGCGCGCCACAGTAGGCCCACTCACGATGTTGAGCCCCGCCAAGCGGGCCGCGAACACCGACGCAGGCGAGGCGAGAACGCGGGCGGGTTCGCCCTCCTCGACGATGCGCCCCTCCCCCATGACGATCATGTGGGAGGCGAGGGACAGGACCTCGGCGATGTCGTGGGAGACCAGCAGGGTCGTGATGCCGGCACCCGCCAGGCGCTCGCGCAGGACGGCGGAGACCTGGGCGGTGGCCTCGACATCGAGCGCGGCGGTGGGCTCGTCGAGGATGAGGACCTCGGGGCGGAAGACGAGGGCACGCGCGATCGCGACGCGGGCTGCCTGGCCGCCCGACAGGTCGGAGGCGCGCTTGTGCGCGAGGTCGGCGATCCCCACGGCGTGCAGCTGTTCGATGGCGGCCGCCCGGGCCTCGGCACGCCCCACTCCGCGCACACGCAGGGGGAAGGCGACGTTGGCAGCCACGCTCATATGGGTGAAGATGCGGGGCGCCTGGGAGACCATGGCGACGCCGCGCCGGCGCGCGGGCACGAACGTGGCGGCATCATCGACGACGCGCTCGCCGACGCTCACGGTCCCGCTATCCAGGCGCAGGGTCCCTGCGATCACCTCGGCGAGCGTCGACTTTCCGGCGCCGTTGTGGCCGACGACGGCAGTGACGAGGCCGGGGCGAAGCTCCGCGTCCACGTCCCAGCCGCGCGCGCTCACCGTTCCGGCGACGCGCACGGCCACGCCCTCCCCCGCTTCTCCCGCGAGCGCGGAGGGGGCCACAGTGGGGCGAGCGGACGAATCAGCGGAAGCGGAGGCGAGCCCATGCCTCGTGACACGAAGGAGCGAGGCGATCCTTCCCCACGGGGTTTCCGTGAGCGCGACGACGGCGGCTGCGACGCCGAGGAGGACCACACCGAGCGCGAGGGCCAGGTCCGCGTCGGACTCGCGGGCCAGGTAGATCTGGAGGGGCATCGTGCGGGTGACGCCCTGCATGGACCCCGCAAAGGTGAGGGTCGCGCCGAACTCGCCGAGGCAGCGGGCCAGAGCGAGGGCGGCGCCGCGCCCGAGGCCGGGCAGGATCGTGGGCAGGGTGATCTGCCAGAACACGCGCGTGGGAGAGGCCCCCAGGGAGGAAGCCATCTCATCAAGTCCCTGCTCGCGGGCGCGCAGCGCGGACTCGAGGGTGACGATGAGGAAGGGCAGGGAGACGAAGACCTGCGCAATGACGACGGCGGTGGTCGTGAAGGCGATGTCGAGGCCGGCGCCGCCAAGGAGCGCGCCGAGGGTCGAGCGCCTGCCGAAGGCCGCGAGCAGCGCGATGCCGGCGACGACGGGAGGCAGCGAGAGCGGTAGGGCGACGAGGATGCGGGCGGCGCGCACGCCTCGCCACGAGCGGGACAGCAGGAGGGCCGCGGGGACGCCGAGGAGGAGGTCGACTCCGAGGGCGATCAGACACGTGCGCAGCGACAGGCCGAGGGCGTCGCGAGCCTCCGGGGTCGCGAGGGTCGCGCCGAGGGTGGCCCAGTTGACGCGCCCCAGCATGAAGGCCAGGGGCAAGACCAAGAAGCACAGGGCGAGCGCGCCGAGGCCCCCCGCCCAGACGGGCAGGGGGCTGACGGCGGGCGTCCTGCGTGACTTCACGCGTCGATGTTACTTCGCGGCGGGCGTGAAGCCCGCATCTTCGAGGATCTTCTGACCCTCAGCGGACAGGACCAGGTCGATCCACTTCTGACCCAGGTCCTTCTTGGTCGAGGCGCTCACGAGGGCAATCGGGTACTTGTTGACGGCCTCGTCGGCGCCCTGGATGGCGACGGTCTCGACGGCATCACCCTCGGCGAGGGCGTCGGTCTTGTAGACGATGCCGGCGTCGGCCTGGCCAGAGGAGACCTTGCCGCGCACGTCGGTGACGGCCTGCTCCTCGGAGACGGGGTTCAGGGTCACGCCGAGCTTCTCGGTGAGGGTCTTGGTGAGCTTTCCGCAGGGGACCTCGGGCGCGCAGACGACCAGCTTGACGCCGTCGAGCGAGGAGTCGAGGCCGGTCACGCCCGCCGGGTTGCCAGGCGTCGTGATGAGGGTGAGGGTGTTGGTGACGAAGATGGTCTGCGCGTCGACCTGGGAGGCGTCGGCGGCCTTCTTCATGGTGGATTCGTTGGCGGTGGCCAAGACATCGACGTCGGCGCCCTCGCCGAGCTGGGTCACGAGGTCCTGGGAGCCGGCGAAGTTGAAGCGCACGTCCACTCCGGGGTTAGCCTCCTCGAAGATCTCTTCGAGCTCGCCGAAGGTCTCGGTGAGGGAGGCGGCGGCGTAGACGTTGAGGACGGTGGTCTCGGCGGGCTGCGTCGCCTCGGCCGAGGCCGTGGACTCGGCAGGGGTGGAGCCGCCCGCGCAGGCTGCGAGTGCCAGGGCGGCGGCGCCGATGGCGGGGAGGATGCGAAGGTAACGCACGCGAATCTCCTTTTGAGAGGGAAGGGAACATATTAAATCTAACAAGCCGAGATGCGGACGCGCAACGATTCACTCACGCTCATCCGAATCGTTACTTTTGCTTTTAATATCAGGGAAACATGCGCACATATTTAACTTGTATAAACCCATCATAAAACGGGTTATTCTGCGACGTGCACGTTGCCGCGACCACCTCTCAACAAGCGCTGACGCCCGCAGCCTTCTTTTCCCTCGGCCCACGCCCGCACAAAATCGCCTCGCGACCACGCTCAGCTCCCAGACCCACCCCTACAGCAGGAAGGGACTAGGATCACACTTATACACATTCGCCACCGGAGGACACCATGCCCAAGCCTGTCGACTACGACCTCAGCCAGATCAGCGCCCACGTCATCACCTATTCGGACCGCATCCAGCGCGGTACGAAGGAGGACCGGGCGACCCCCGCCTGCACGGCGGCGCTGGCCGAGGCCGGCCTGGGTCCCGTGACGGTCGCGGCGATCCCCGAGAGCGCCGACATCCTCGAGACGGAGATTCGCGGCTCGCTCGAGGCCGGCGCCCGCTTCATCCTGGTCCTGGGCGGCTCGGGTTTCGGCGTGGGCAACTACGCACCCGAGGTCGTCCGCTCCATCGTCGAGGTCGAGATCCCCGGCATCGCCGAGCAGATCCGCGCCCACGGCCTAACGAACACTCCCCTGTCGGGCCTGTCCCGAGAGGTCGTCGGCGTGACCGCGCGCGATTCCTCGGGCGCACTCATCATCTCCTCTCCCGGCTCGCGGGGCGGTGCGCTCGACACCCTCGAGGTCGTCACGCCACTGCTCACCGCGATCTTCCACCAGCTCGACGAGCAGCGCTAACCCCCTCCCCCACCCCTCCCCTCCCCAATGTCGCACGTAATTTGGATTTCCTAAATATTCTTAGGCACCCTGAAAACCTTGAAATAGCAACGTTCCCATTTCAAAACCCGAAAGGTTAACATGGGAATTACGTGCGGAATTGTGGGGGACGCTCGACTGTAGCTTTTCGAGCGGGCAAGCGCCGCCCACCTGCGTCGATACGCGGCGGGCGGCGCTTTGTGAGGTTGTTCGCCGAGGCCTCGATTAGGAGGCGTAGCCGACCCAGCGTCCCGACGAAGAGAAGATCGAAGAGCGACCGTCGATCTCATGCGTGCCGGTGACCATGGCACCTGCTTCATCCATGTAGTACCAAGCACCGTGATCCAGGATCCAGCCGGTTGCCATCGCGCCGCTACCACTCAAGTAGTACCAAGAGCTCCCACCGTTCAGCCAGCCGGTCATCATGGCGCCGGAGGAACTGCTGTAGTACCAGATGGTCCCGTCCTGGAACCATCCGGTGGCCATCGCGCCGGAGGATGCGAAGTAGTACCAAGCACCGTGGTCGTAGAACCACCCGGTCGCCATCGAACCGCTGGAGCTCAGGTAGTACCAAGAACCGCCGCCATTCATCCAGCCGGTGACCATTGCACCCGACGAGTTCAGGTAGTACCAGGTACCACCAATCTGCTTCCATCCGGTGACCATCGCGCCGGTTTGCTCGTCAAGGTAGTACCAGGAACCCCCATTGGCCATCCATCCAAGCGTGGCACGCCCACCGGTCAGGTAGTACCAGGATCCGTCGATCCAGGTCCATCCGCTGCCCGAGGGATGCCCTGCGGAATCCAGGTAGTACCAGGCTTTTCCGTCATGAATCCAGCCGGTCGCCATCGCACCGGTGGCGTCCATCCAGTACCACTGACCGCCGTCATACACCCAGGTGCTGGCCTCGGCGGAGGGCTTGCCCGCGAAGTAGTACCAGGACCCACTCGCCCCCTTCCACCAGCCGGTCGTGGCCGCGGGGCGCCCGCCATTGAACCACCAGGCGCGCGGACTTTCTTGGCCGTACTCATGCCCCCAGGAAGCGGCCGAGAAGTCGGAGTAGGAGATGCCAGCAGATGAGAAAGTAGCGATTACCGAGGCGATGCCAGCGCTTCCTACCTCAGACATCGGCGCCCAGAGCACGTCACCGTGAATGACCTTCTCAGTGAGATTATCGGGTGTGTAAGACTCCGAACCCGTCTGGATGATCGCGGTGGGATCCAGCGCCTCCATGAAGGGAGGAAAGTTTGAGCTGCGTAGGCCGTGGTGGCCAGCCTTGAGCATGTCGACCTTGCCGACAACCTGAGCAACGCGCGCCTCGAAGCCGTTGTGCTTGCTCCAGTCTGCCTCGGTGTCCATGAGGTCGGCTGCGAGGAAGGCGCTACGCCCGAAGGCACTCACCTTCGCGCCCCACCCCATGAGGTTCGCGTCGGTCGTGCCCGTGACCTTATAGGTTTCATTGGGATCGAAGGGGATGAGCTGGACATCCATGTCACCGAGTTGGACGTGGGTGTTGTAGCCGTCGACCTTCTGCACGAACTGGGCTCCGTAGGTCTTCTGTGCCCACTTAGCGGCATCCACCATGTGGTCGTAGACCCACTGGTTGTCCCACAGACCATCGGGGTTGGTGATCCACTTGTCGGAGTATTCGGGGCTGAAGATGACCTTCGGGCGGAACTTCCTGATGATCTCGTCCGCGTTGTCGATGTGGTCGGAGTGGGCGTGCGTGCCCAGGTAGAACGCGAGGTTCGAGGAAGTGACCCCGTGCTTGGACATGTAACCGAGAACCCAGTCGGTATCCCCCACCCAACCGGGGACCACGCCGCTGCGCAGCGGGTAACGCGGATCCTTGCCGTCGGGGGCGCCGACACCCTCGGCGCCGTCGATCATGGCGAAGACGCCTCGAGACTCGAGCAGGATGGCATCCGCAGAACCCGTCGTCTTGAGGACGTGAATGCGGGTGGGGCCGTCCGTGCCGGGGAAGGTGTAGACCTGCGCGTCGACGCCGTCCCCGCTTTCTTCCTCGGACGAGGCCGTGGCGTCGTCGGCGGTTTCGGTTTCCTCCGCGGCCGCAGGAGAGAGCGCGGTGTCGGGGGCGGAAACACCGGAGTCGGAGCTCGACGTGTCGAGGTCGGCAGACTCCATGTCGCCATGCATGTCCTGGCCACCTGTCGGAGCGGCGGCAGTGGCGGGAGCGAGGGACGCGACGAGAATTCCTGACAGCACTGCCAGTCCGAGTCGCTGCCACAGTTGTCCGTGACGAAGATTCATGAGCACTCCTTAGTGGAATAGGTCACCAGATACTTACTAGCTAAACCTACACCCAAAGGTGCGTTACCCACAAATCAGTTGCTCAGGAAGCTCTCCCACCAGGCCACATCCTCGGGGATATCGACATCCCGACACACGTCGGCGCTCACGCTCACCCGCTCAACCTCGAGGGCGCGCAACACCCGGCGCACCCCCATTCCGCGTACTGATCCGAGGGCGGCCACGGCCTCGTCGATCACGCGACGCAGCGCACCCGCACGATAGACGCCCATGAGGTACTGATCGAAAGGCTCCGGATCCCCGCCACGCGCGATACGCCCATCACTACTCTCACCCAACGCGGGTTCGAGGAGAGCGGGCAGGAAAGCACCCACACCGGGAGCGTCGACGGACACAACCACGACGAGGACATCGTCGCCGACGCTCAGCGCGCGCAAGCCTGCGTCGATACCGGCCAGCGGGCCGCCGCTCGGCGGATCCTCAAGGGTACGCAGGACACCGTCGGGGACGCGCACACTGGGTGGCACAACAGCCACGCACCCAGCGCCGCACACCTCCATCAAGACCCCGCACACGCGGTCGATCAAGCGCACGCCACCCAGTATCAGATCCGGCTTGGAGACGCCACCCAGGCGCTCTCCCCCACCGCCGCCGACGACGAGCGCGGCAACGTCAGCGCGAGGAGCGGCCACGGGACTCAGTTCCACGGGGCGAAGGTCAGCACGTCGGCGCGCTGCGTCGCCGCATCCGTCATGAGGACGCGCCCGATCAGCGGCTCGCCGAAGCCCACCAGCAGCTTGATGGCCTCCGTCGCCATCGCGGTACCCGCCTGACCGACCACGGGACCAAGCACGCCAACCTTCGGCGAGGCCGGGGTCGTCCCGGGAGCAGGCTTGACCGGGTGCAGGCTCCGCAGCGTCAACGACGGCACGGGGGCCGGCGCCGCAGCCCAGAACACGCTCACCTGGAAGGCCATCGACACGACCGTGCCCCACACCAGCGGGACACCAGAATCCGCGCAGTAGTCCGCCACCAGGTACTTCGAGTCAAAGCTATCCGTACACTCGACGATCAGGTCCCACTCGCGGCCATGCTCGTCCAGCCACTCGCGAGTCACGTGCCCGTAGCGCTCAAAGTGCACAGAAGAGTTCAGTCCGCTCAGGTGACGCACCGCGGAATCCGGCTTCGGATCCCCCACATCACCCTCACCATGAAGAAGCTGACGCTGAAGGTTCGACACCTCGACCACGTCGGAATCGCAGATGCCGATCGTGCCAATGCCCGCCGCCGTCAGGTACAGGAGGACGGGGGAGCCGAGGCCGCCCGCACCCACCACGAGCACGCGAGCTGCTGCCAGGCGCGCCTGACCGGCCTCGCCAATACCGGACACCAGCCAGTTGCGACGGAAACGCTCCAGCGCGGGGTCCCCGGCCTCGTACGGGACGGGCTGATTGATCAGCGGAAGCGCGACGGTGCGACCCGAAACGGCCGCATCGCGGGAAAAAGGATCGCCGATCGTCATCTCACAGACCCGACCAGTTGTGAGAGCCGTCGGTCAATTCCTGCTTCTTCCAGATCGGGAGCTTCGCCTTCACTTCCTCGACAATGGCCTCGACCGCGCGGAATGCCTGCGCGCGATGCTCCGCAGCGACGGCGACGACCATCGCGTCCTCACCGATCTCCAGATGCCCCACGCGGTGCCACGCGACGATGCAATGCACGCCCGGGCGATCCTTGAATTCCATGACGATGTCCCGCAGAATCTGCTGCGATGAGGGGTGCGAGGAATACTCGATCGCATCCACGCTCTCTCCGCCGTCATGGTTACGCACAACCCCAATAAAGGACGCCACGGCACCACACGTATCCCGACGTGCGCTATCAATCAGCGCGCCAGTATCCAGCGGCTCATCGGTGATGCCGGTTGCAATCTCAGCTGACATTGAATCCTCCAGGGACGGGAGTGCCTTCCCCCTCATCTTACGCGGGAGCGGCCAGGATTATTTTACAACCCTGACCGCCCCACACAAATGACTAAAAAATCTCACCCGCCAGCAAACGGGGGCAGCACGTCGACGCGCGCGCCGGGCGCGAGCTCAGCGTCCAGACGAGCGGAGCGCTCGTTGACCAGGTAGCTCGACACAGCGAGGATTCGCTCCAGCTCAGGGCTCTCTGAGCTGAGCTGATCGATGAGTTCACCCAGGGTCGCGGGGGTCTCATCGGAGGGCAGTTCTCGCATGTACCCACCGGCCGCCTCAGCCGCTCCACCGAAGAAGTGAAGGGTCGTCGACAGCGGCTTCGGGTTCGCCTCATCAAGCCGTCGAATATAGACGGTCAGGCGTAGGGGATCCTCGGGATCGCTCTCCAGTGACCAGGTGGCAAAGCCGGTCGCCGTCCGCTCGAACACACGCTCGACGATGCCGCGGCGCAGCTCGAGGGCCAGGTCGTCAGGGGTGCCCGGCTCAGTGAACGGGCAGGCCGTCAGCACGACGGCCATCGGATCGGTGTCGTGCGGGACGGACGCAAAACCCATGGCGTTCATGAACAGGCGCACCTTGCCCAGGTGCGACGCGATGCTGAAGGTGTCGCGCACGGGGCGACGGTTCGCATTGTGGCTGTGATCAGGCACCGCCATCGTCTCGAGGGCGGCGTCCGCCCAGCGAGCGCCGATCTCACGCACGGAAGCCGCCGGGTCGGCCGCGTCAACACGCAGCCAGGCCAGCAGCGACGACGTGAGCTGGTGCAGCATCTGCGCCGCAAACGAGGGGTCCGCCGGGGTCATCGTCGAATAGCCCAGCGCGGGGCGGCCACGGCCAGACGAGGGGAGCTGCTGCTTTTCCACGAGGCCAAGGGCGAACAGGCCCTCGAGGGTCTCGCGCACGCTCGAGACGTGCAAGCCAGCTTCCTGGGCCAACTCCGCCACGGTCACGGGCGTCGCATGGTGCGAGATGCGTTCCAAGAGCGTGTGCTGTGCAGGGGTCAACGCTGCCATTGCGGCGAGCGTTTCAGCCAGAGGCCGAGCACGGGAGGTATCACTCATGACGTATCCTCTCTCCCTCATAATCAGTGGAAATACCCTTCATAGGCATCTCCATACGGCATTAAAGCTGTTACTTTACTAACAAAGCGCGCTTTATTCTACCCACCACAGACAGCCACCCGCACGGCCAATACCAGCAGTCGGTCGCATTACGCGGGGTCTATCGCTCTATTCATACAGGTGAGAACGCGGGGACCACGATAAAGACGCGGGGGCGAGCCTGCGCTCGCCCCCGCCCCTGCCGATCACCACGCCACAGCCTCGCCGAGGAGCGAGGGACCGCGGCGGGCACGGCCATCGATCAGTCCGACATACCGCCGCGCGTGATCTCGTGCGTGCGGCGCTCGTCGCGCGACCGGTAGATCACCGGGGGACGCGCCACGTAGCCGACCGGCGCGCTCACCGCGTGCACGAGGCGGGTGAACGGCCAGATGCAGAAGAGCAGCAGACCAGCGATGATGTGCAGCTTGAAGCTGAGGGGCACGTCGACCATCAGGTGCGCCTGCGGGTGCAGGTAAAAGATCGACCGGAACCAGACGGAAATCGTCTCGCGGTAGTCGTAGCCCTCGTGTCCTCCGAGCACCTGGTTGAGCAGCGTCGCCGCGCCGCCCAGGAGCACCGGGATAGTCAGCATGACGTAGGTGACGATATCCATACGGGTCGTCGCCACGCGCACCGACTTGTACACCAGGCGGCGGTAGATCAGCAGCGCGAGGCCAACGATCGTCATGATTCCAGCGATCGTACCGGGGATCGTCGCCATCAGGTGGTAGACGTGCTGAGGCACGCCGGCCGCCTCGGTCCACGTCTTCGGGATCACGAGGCCGAGGATATGGCCCATGAACACGAAGAGGACACCGAAGTGGAACAGCGGCGACGCCCAGCGCAGGATGGTCGGCTCATTCCACTGCGAGGAACGAGACGTCCAGCCGTACTGGTCCGTCTTGTAGCGCCACGCGAGGCCCACAATGAGGATCGCGAAGGACACGTAGGGCAGGACCACCCACAGGGCAATGTCCAGGAAGGACAGCGACTGCGTCGCAGATGCCGACGCGGCATGCAAAAGTGCGGATTCCATGAACGTTACCGTCCCATCGTTGAATCGGAAGTCGGGAAGGGCGTTGCGGACAGATCGCCCACGCCCACCAGTTCGGTGGGCGGTCCCTGGCTAATGAGCTTACGGAAGCCCTCAATGGTCTTTTCGTCAGGCTCGGGCAGCGTCGCGACCAGCGCGTCCAGCAGCGGCGCGTAGGGGGAGTCCGCAGCGCGCAGCGCCGTGCGGATCACCTCGATGCCCTCGCGGTTGGAGCGCAGCAGCCCCTCGGCCGTGCCCGTCTCATCGAACGCGGCGAACTCCAGGACCACCGGCAGGTGATCGGGCAGCTCCTCGCGTTCCATCTCGAAACCGGCGCGGCGCAGGACCTCCTTGAAGGCCAAGATGGCCTGGCCGCGTCCGCGGGTGTCGCCGTGCGTGTAGTACGTCAGGCCGAGCGCGCAACGGCGGCGCTGGTCGAACGTCTCCACGTAGGTGGTCTGCATGGCGCGCAGGCCAGCGGCGCGAGCGTAGCTCACGAACGTGGCCAGGGACGCCGAGGCCGGCTCCGGCAGGTCCGCCAGAGCCTCCTCGACCGCGTCCAGCTTGGTCTCGAAGTCATCCCCCGGGTAGTCCAGGAGGACCGAGACCGCCATGCGCACACCGCGCGCGTCCTGCGGATCCATCTCCGTTTCCCGAGCGGCCGTAGGAATACGCGGAATGCCGACGAAAGTACTCATCGAACGACCTCAAGGGGGAGCATCTGGCGTCCCTCCGGCGACGAGCCACCCATCGGGCGGTTCGACGTGGCGGGCGCCAGGCCGTGGAAGGCCTCGACGTCGTAGGACACCGGGCAGCCCTCGAGCTCCTTGATGCCGCGCGGCATCTCGGGGTGGGCGGTCGGGATGACGAAGCGGTCGTCGTACTTGGCGATCGACAGCAGTCGGTACATCTCCTTGACCTTCTCCGGGGTCATGCCCACGGAGGCCGGGATCTCCTCGTTCGTCGGGTTGTCGACGAACACGTCGCGCATGTAGGAGCGCATCGCGGCGAGGCGACGCAGCGCCAGCTCCACGGGAGCCGTGTCTCCGGCCGTGAACAGGCCGGCCAGGTACTCCAGCGGGATACGCATCTGCGAGATGGCGGACAGCAGGACCTTGTGGTCCTCGCCGTCGCTGCCGGACGCGGTCACCTGATCGACGACCGGGGACAGCGGCGGCACGTACCAGACCATCGGCAGGGTGCGGAACTCGGGGTGCAGCGGCAGGGCGACCTCGTACTCGGTGATGAGCTTCCAGATCGGGGACTGCTGGGCGGCCGTGATCCACGAGTGGGGAACGCCGTTGGCCTGAGCCTGGGCGACCACCTGCGGGTCGTTCGGGTCGAGCAGGATCTCGCGCTGGGCGCGGTACAGGTCGCGCTCGTCCTCCTGGGAGGCGGCCCAGGTGACGCGGTCCGCGTCGTAGAGCAGCACGCCCATGTAGCGCAGACGACCCACGCAGGTCTCCGAGCAGATGGTCGGCTGGCCGACCTCGAGGCGCGGGTAGCACAGCGTGCACTTCTCGGCCTTGCCCGTGTTGTGGTTGAAGTAGACCTTCTTGTAGGGGCATGCGGAGACGCACATGCGCCAGCCGCGGCACTGATCCTGGTCGACGAGGACGATGCCGTCCTCGGAGCGCTTGTACATCGCGCCCGAGGGGCACGCCGACACGCAGGTCGGGTTCAGGCAGTGCTCGCAGATGCGAGGCAGGTAGAACATGTACGCGTCCTCGATGGTCTTAGCGACCTGGAGGTTCATCTGGTGCAGGACGGGGTCCTGATCCAGGGTCTCCATGGAGCCACCGAGGTCATCGTCCCAGTTCGGGCCCCACTCGGGCTTGTCGATGTGCTCGCCCGTGATCTTGGACTTCGCGCGGGCCGTCGGGATCGCGCGGGAGTTCGCGGGCGCCTGGAGCAGCTTGTCGTACTCGTACGTCCACGGCTCGTAGTAGTCCTTCATGGTCGGCTGCGTCGGGTTCGCGAAGATCTTCGCGAGCGAGGCGACGCGTCCGCCCTGACGGGGAACGAGGCGGCCCGTGGCGGTACGCTTCCAGCCGCCCTTCCACTTCTTCTGGTCCTCCCAGCCGCGGGGGTAGCCCACGCCGGGACGGGTTTCGACGTTGTTGAACCAGATGTACTCGGTGCCGTCGCGGTTCGTCCACACCTGCTTACAGGTGACCGAACAGGTGTGGCAGCCGATGCACTTGTCGAGGTTCATCACCATCGCGATCTGAGCCATGACCTTCATCAGAACTGCACCTCCTGGGAGCGGCGGCGGATAACCGTGACCTCGTCGCGGTTATTGCCGGTGGGACCGTAGTAGTTGAACGCGTAGGCGAACTGCGCGTATCCGCCGGCCAGGTGGGTCGGCTTAATGAAGATTCGGGTCAGCGAGTTGTGCGTGCCGCCGCGCTTGCCGGACCCCTCGTTCAGCGGGGTGTTGATCTGGCGATCCTGGGCGTGGTGCATGAACACCGTGCCCTCCGGGATGCGGTGGGAGACAACAGCGCGAGCCGACACGGTGCCGTTACGGTTCTTCGCCTCGATCCACTCGTTGTCGCGCACGCCGATCTTCTCGGCGTCCTGCGGGCTCATCCACACCGTCTGGCCACCACGACCCAGCGTCAGCATGTACGGGTTGTCGTAGTACTGGGAGTGGATGGCCCACTTGTTGTGGATCGTCAGGTAGCGCACCGCGACCTCGGCCTGACCCGGCTGACCGGGACGGTGGTCGCCGACGGGGCGCTCACCGTAGATGTGCGCCAGGTCGAGCGGCGGACGGAAGATCGGCAGGGACTCGCCCATGTCCATCATCCAGTCGTGGTCGACGTAGAACTGCGGGCGGCCCGTGAGCGTGTGCCACGGCTTGCGGCACTCGACGTTCTGTACGAAGGCGCTGTAGCGGCGACCACCGTGCTCGGAACCCGACCACTCGGGGCTGGTGATGACGCTGCGCGGCTGCAGGACGGTGTCCGCGTAGGTGATCTTCTTTTCTTCGTCACCTTCGGCCAGGAACGCCATCTCGTTGCCGACGCGCTTTTCCAGCGTGCGGAAGCCCTGAACGGCCAGCGAGCCGTTCGTGGTGCCCGAGAAGCGCAGCGCCATGTTCGCCGCCTTGATGGCGGTGTCGCACAGCGGCATGCCCTCACCGGCGTTGCCGTCCATGGGGGCGCGGCCGTTGAGGTCGCCGAGCTGCTCGTACGCCTCCTGCACGTTGTACGCCACGCCCTTCGAGGCCAGGCCGGCCTTGGGCAGGAGCGGTCCCATGCGGTCGAACTTGTAGCCGACCTGCGTGTAGTCACGCTCGATCGGGACCAGCTTCGGCATGGTCTTGCCGGGCGTCCACGTCTGCTCGGGAACGACGCCGTCCGCCATGGTCATGGCGTCCGGGGAGTCGTGCCCCAGCGGAACCGCGACGACGTCCGTCTGGGTATCCAGGTGGCCGGGGGCCATGCGGCCGACGAGGCGGGCCAGGGTCTGGAACACCTCGAAGTCGGTGCGCGCCTCCCACGGCGGGTTCACGGCCTCGTCGAAGCAGTGCATGAAGGGGTGCATGTCCGTGGAGGACAGGTCGTGTTTCTCGTACCACGTGGCGGCGGGCAGCACGACGTCGGAGTGCAGCGTCGTCGAGGTGTTACGGAAGTCCGCGACCCACATGAGGTCGAGCTTGCCGGGGTGAGCCTCACGCCAGTTGACGGACGCGGGGCGGTTGCCCTCTTCCAGCTCCTCGGCGTTGACCTCGTTGCCGGTGCCCAGCATGTGGCGCAGGAAGAACTCGGTGCCCTTCGCGGACGAGCCGAGCAGGTTCGTACGCCAGTTCGCGAGGATCTTCGGGACGTTGTGGTGGGCGTCCGGGTCCTCGATCGCGAACTGGAGGCGGCCCTCGCGCAGCTCCTGGGACACGTATTCCGCGGGGGCCATGCCGGCCTCGGCGGCCTCGCGACCCAGCTGGGTCGAGCCCTTGGAGAACGTCGGGTAGCAGGGCATCCAGCCGCGCTGAACCGACTCGACGAGGGTGTCGACCAGCTGCTTGCCGTCCAGGTGCGAGGACTTGATCGGGTTCGCCATGGCCGAGGCCGGGGCCCCGTCGTAGCGCCACTGGTCGGTGGTCATGTAGTACCAGCCGGTGGAGATCATCTGGCGCGGCGGGCGCGCCCAGTCCAGGGCGAAGGTGAAGGAGCCCCAACCCATGATCGGGCGGACCTTCTCCTGACCCACGTAGTGGGCCCAGCCGCCACCGTTGCGACCCTGGGTGCCACACATTTCCGTGAGCGCCAGGAACGTACGGTACATCTCGTCGGAGTGGTAGTAGTGGTTCGTGCCGGCGCCCATGAGAATCATGGAACGGCCCTGGGTCTCGACCGCGTTCTGCGCGAACTCGCGGCCGATCTTGATAGCCGCGGCGGCGGGAACCGACGTGAACTCCTCCTGCCACGCGGGGGTGCCCGGCGTGGAGGCGTCCATGTAGTCGGTGGGCCACTGGCCCGGCAGGCCCTCACGCTCGACGGCGTACTGGGCGAGCAGGATGTCGAACACGGTCGTCACGAGGCGGCCGTTGACGCGGCGCGCGGGCACGCCACGCTTCACGTAGCCGCCGCCGACCGAGGCCTGGCCGGGGGCCGCGGGCAGGTCGAAGCGCGGCAGGGCAATCTCAACGGCTTCCCACTCGTCCGTGTCCATGATGGACATGACGGGCTCGACGCCATCCAGGTTGAGGTTCCAGTGGCCGGCGCCCTCCTCGCCGAAGCGATCAGCGAGCGTGCCGCCCGGGTCCTTGACCGTGCCGTCGGCCTCGATGACGAGGGGACGGAACTGGTTGTTCTCGGTGCGCTCGGTCGTGCCTGCGGGCATCTTGGCGGCCGTCAGGAACTTGCCGGGGACCAGGGTCGTCGGGGCGACTCCCTCGTGGGCGCCCTCACCGACCTCGTTGATCTCCACCAGGAACGGGGAGTCGGTGTAGCGCTTCATGTAGTCCAGGAACATGGGCTCGCGCTTGCCGACGTGGAATTCCTTGAGGATGACGTGACCCATGGACTGGGCCAGGGCGCCGTCCGTGCCGGGCTGGACACGCAACCAGTCGTCCGCGAACTTCGTGTTGTCCGCGAAGTCCGGGGACACGACGATGACCTTCTGGCCGTGGTAGCGGGCCTCGGCCATGAAGTGAGCGTCGGGGGTACGGGTCAGCGGCAGGTTCGTGCCCCACATGATGAGGTACTGCGAGTTGAACCAGTCGCCGGCCTCGGGCACGTCGGTCTGGTCACCGAACACCTGCGGCGAGGCCGGAGGCAGGTCCGCGTACCAGTCGTAGAAGGACAGCATGGTGGCGCCGATGAGCTCGTGGAAGCGGGCGCCCGCACCGTAGGAGATCATCGACATGGCGGGGATGACCGAGAAGCCGGCGATGCGGTCGGGGCCGTACTGCTTGATCGTGTGCACGTAGGCGGCGGCGACGATCTCCATCGCCTCTTCCCACGACACGCGGACCATACCGCCGCGGCCACGCTGCGACTTGTAGGCGCGAGCCTTCTCCGGGTCCTCGACGACCGCGGCCCACGCGTCGACGGGATCCCCGAGGCGCTTCTTGGCCTCGCGGAACATGTCGAGCAGGACGCCGCGCACGTAGGGGTACTTGATACGGGTCGGCGAGTATTCGTACCACGAGAACGCCGCACCACGCGGGCAGCCGCGGGGCTCGTACTCGGGCATGTCCGCGCCGGTGGTCGGGTAGTCAGTCTGCTGGGTTTCCCAGGTGATGACGCCGTCCTTGACGAAGATCTTCCACGAGCACGAGCCCGTGCAGTTCACGCCATGGGTGGAGCGCACGATCTTGTCGTAGCTCCAGCGGTCGCGGTAGAAGGAGTCGCCGTCGCGGCCGCCCTCAAGGAAGAGCTGGCGCGCGTCGGCGGACGCCTTGCCGCGACGCAGCCACGAGCCGAGCGCGAACAGGGTCGCGCCGGTCGCGGGCTTGACCTCGCCGCCGTAGGTCGGGAAGGTCATATCGGATTCGAGATTCGTCATGGGGTGCTCCTAAGAGTCGATTGACGAGGCAGTGGCAGGTCCGTCGGCACCACGCAGTGCCGGGTGGATCAGCCGGGGAACGGGGCGTTCTTGCGCGCGTACATGATCCAGCACAGGACCGCGCACAGGGCGCAGAAGATGGCGCATCCCGCGAAGAAGACCGGGGCGCTGATGGCGGAGAGGGCAGCACCGACCAGGAAGGGGCCGAGGGACGCGATCGCCGCGGTGAAGCCGATGGCGCCGCCGGCCTGGCGGGCCGGCATGATCATCGGCATCTGCTTGAAGGTACCGGCGTTACCGAAGCCGGAGAACAGGAACATAGCGAGCATGAGGCCCAGGAAGATGTTGAAGTCCGTCCTGCCGGTGGGGTTGGTCAGGACCCAGGCGATGCCACCCATGGTGATTGCCATGCCGACGGCGGAGATGAAGGTCCAGATGGCGCCGCCCATGCGGTCGCAGAAGATGCCCCAGGACATGCGGATGAGCGAGCCGACGAGGGGGCCGAGGAACGCGTAGGTCGCGCCCTTGACGCCCAGGTTGAGGGCCGACTGGTCACCGAACTGGTTGTTGATGAGGAGAGCGAAGACGGCGGAGAAGCCGGAGAAGAGGCCGAAGGTCATGACGTAGAGGATGGTCATGTACCAGGTGTTGGGGTTGGAGAAGATGTCCAGCTGCTGCTTGAGGTTGGCCTTGACGGGCACGTCACGCAGCCAGATGAAGGCGAGGATCGCCGCGAGGATACACCACGGAACGAAGAAGATCGCTGCGTTGTAGACCCAGATGCTCTCACCGACGTGGTCGCCGGCGACCTGCTGCTGGGGCGCCAGCCAGGTCAGACCGAAAAGACCAAAGCCCATCAACACAGGACCAACAAGCAGAATGACGGACATGCCGAGGTTGCCGATGCCGCCCTGCAGGCCGAGCGCCGTGCCGACGAGGCGCTTGGGGAAGAAGTAGCCGGTGGAGGGCATGTAGCCGGAGAACGCGCCGCCGCCGATTCCACACATGAAGGCGAGGGTCAGCAGGACCCAGTAGGGGGTCGTGTTGTCCTGGACGACGTAGAACCAGCCGAGCATCGGAATGATGCACAGCAGGGAGGTGATGCCCACGAGCTTGCGTGTGCCGATGAGCGGGGGCAGGAACGAGTAGATGAAGCGCAGGATGCCGGCGGCGAGGCCGGGGAGGGCGGTCAGCCAGTAGAGCTGCGACTTGTCCAGGTTGAAGCCGAGAAGCGTCAGCTTGGGCGCGATCGCGCTGGGCAGGAACCACACGCAGAACGCCAGGATCAGCGAGTAGGTCGTGATCCACAGCGTGCGCCACGCAAGCTTCGAGTCCCACTTGGATTCGTCGTTGGGGTTCCAGTCAGTGAGCAGGTAGCGGCTCTTCTTGGCCGCGGGTTCGGTCGCGCTCATGGCTCTCCTCGGGTTGAAAGGGACGTCCGAGCGCGGGCATGCGCCGGACATTCTTTAACACGGAGGCTACCAACTGAAATGACATAACCCACACGAACCCATTGGGACGTGCATCACCCTTGTAAACGCTATGAAAAGTCCCCCCGCCAGGGACATTCCTCCCGTGAACAAACAAGCAATTGACCGCTGTTAGAAAACATCGGTGTCACGAAATTAGCGGGAGTTACCCGCCAATACGGCTCATGGTGCGCGACGCGCGAGCAAAGGTGTCGATATTGAGCCCGTGCGCCGCCGGCTTGGCCCACATCGCGTCGGCCCACCGGGCGGCGATCTGTGCGTCGTCCCCGCCGCCGCGCAGCAGGTCGCGCAGCGAGGTCTCCTCGGTCGAAAACAGGCAGGATCGCACCATGCCGTCCGAGGTCAGGCGGGTACGGTCGCACGCGCTGCAGAAGGGGTCGGACACGGAGGCGATGACTCCGAGCCGCTTCGCGGGGTCACCGTCCACAATCCAGCGTCCCGCGGGGGAATGCGGATCCTCGCGGGGCGCGGGGGTCAGCGTGTGCCGGGTGCTCATGATGTGCAGGATCTCGTCGGCCGTCATGATGTTCTGACGATCCCACGTGTCCGGCGGGCCAATCGGCATCTGCTCGATGACGCGCAGCTCGATGCCCCGGTCCAGGCAGTAGTCGACCAGGTCGGGCAGGTCCGCCTCGTTCATGCCGCGCAGGACGAGGGCGTTGACCTTGATGGGACTCAACCCCGCGCGGGCGGCAGCCTCGATGCCCTCCAGGACGTCGCCGAGACGGTCGCGACGGGTGATCGCCGCGAAGTGCTCGGGATCCAGAGAATCAAGCGAAATGTTGACGCGATTCAGGCCGGCGTCCTTCAAGCCCTGGGCCCGCTTGGCCAGGCCAAGCGCGTTCGTTGTGAGGGCCAGGTCGAGGGGGTTTCCCTCATCGGTGCGCATATGGGAGCACGCTTCGATGATCCCCTCGAGGCCTCGGCGCAGGAGGGGTTCCCCGCCGGTGAAGCGAACCTGGCGGATCCCGAGCCGCTCGACGCCAACGCGCACGAGGCGCACGACCTCGTCGTCCGTCAGGGTTTCCTCGGTGGGCAGCCAGTCCAGGCCTTCGGGGGGCATGCAGTAGGAACAGCGCAGGTTGCAGCGGTCGGTGAGCGACACGCGCAGGTCACGGGCCACGCGCCCGAAGGTGTCGACGAGCCGCAGCGGCGCGTCACACGCAACCGCATCTGCCGCCTGAGAGGCGGAAACGAACTCGACTGACATGGCGCAACCCTACCCCGATTTGCCTGGTGTTCGCCCCTCGAAAAACCGAGCACGAACGGCAACACGCGGCCCCTGCCTCGTCGTTGAGAGAAAGGAGACAGCGGCCAGCGCCCAATCAGCGTCGTCAAGCGAGGATTATGCCGCCACCGCCCACCCCGGCAGCGCGAAACCAGTTCATTGCACCTGTTGGTGGTGGTCGCAGCCACATTCACCCCAACACCGGCCCAACAGGCCGGGCAAATGGGGGGTTTGGCAGCACTAGAAGTCCCGTCACGGCGTGTCGCCGGCGTGTCACGCCCCTAATGCTGCAATTCCCCCCGTTGCAACCACCACTAGAACCTAGATAGAACCTAGAAAACCGCCCGAACACGCCACAACCACCCGACACTGCCCGCGCCTCACCAAGTCGCACCCACCGGCCCACCAGGCCACGCAAGTGGGGGTTTGGCAGCACTAGAAGTCCCGTCACGGCGTGTCGCCGGCGTGTCGCGTCCCTAATGCTGCAATTCCCCCTTGCAACCATGTCCGGGCTGCTGAAATGAGCTGCAACCGCCCAACCCGGCCCACGCCTCGTCACACCACACATGAAGGCCAGACCCATACCCGCACGTTATTGCGCCACACGAGGACACCTCAGCGATCAAAAACAATCAGAAGATTCAAAACGCAACGAACTGATAGTTATCGCACTAGAATTCACTCATGAGCCAAGAAGTCAGGGGCAACGACGCTCCCTTCATCCTCAACGCCGTTGAACGTGCGATCATTCGCGTGCCGCGATCCAGCCACCACGGCCTCACAAAGATAGCGACGGCTGTGAAAATCGCGGGCAGGACATACCTTGATCTGTCTCTCTTGACAGACATAAACATGAGTCGGCTACCGGAGGTAGTGCTCGCCGCACGTCTCTACCACCTCGCGTACACGCACCACACTCTCGTTGCTACCGGACAATGTGCGCTATGGGCGCACGGATATGGAAGCGATCCCACACTTCCACCCATCACGGTTGCCACTTCGTCCGCTATCCGCCCCATCGTCCTGCCCGAGATAGCGATCGGTACTCACACCTTTGCTCCCATGAAGGTCAAGGCCAGGCACGTACGTCACCTCCCTGCTATCAGTGACACACGCGGGCTCCTCATCGAGAACCTCGAATCTGCGCAGATTACTGCTGCCCGTACATCATCCAACCGACGTGCTGCTTTCACGCAGATGTGCATGAACGCCCACGCCTACACACACTTCGACAACTTCCACATGAAAGCGTCACGCAACAACGAGGAGTCGTGGAAGTTCTTTCTTGAGCGCGAGATGAAACAGCTGGGCAATCGGGCAAGAGGACGCTCTCAAGCTCAGTGGATCATCACTCACGCAGATGCCGGATGCGCCTCCCCCGGAGAAGCGCGCGTACTGTACGAGCTGTGCGCCGCAGGCCTGACAGGCATGCGCACACAGGTCGAGGTGCACACGCGGGGTCGTCGCTATTTCATCGATTGCGCTTTCACGGCCGAAAAAGTCGGCATCGAGTTCGACGGACGAGCCAAATACGGGGACGACGCCCGCAGCATCCACGCGTCACTTTCCCGCGAGCGCGAGCGCCAACGCCACCTCGAGGCCGAGGGGTGGCACATCATACGCGTCGGCTGGCACGACCTCGATCATCCGGACGAGCTCGTTGCACAGGTCCGCGCCGCACTCGCCGCGCGCCTGGGATGAGACTACGACACCCGGCGAACGCAGTCAGTGGCTGCATCCTCTCCGCCAGCGAGGGCTCACACAGGCAACCAAACGGGGGTTTGGCAGCACTAGAAGTCCCGTCACGGCGTGTCGCCGGCGTGTCGCGTCCCTAATGCTGCCAAACCCCCCTTGCAACCATGTCCAGGCCGCTGAAACGAGCTGCAACCGCCCAACCCGGCCCACTCCTCGTCCCGAGGGCGCGAGGCAGACGGCCACTCCCAGCCGCCCGACCAGCAACCCCACAACACCCTGAGCGAACATGCCCCCACACGCCTCGCCCACCGCACCTGGCCCTACACTGGTGACATGCACGATCCCGCCCTGTCTACCGCGCAGCATCGCGAGCTGATCGAGGCGCTGGCGCTCAGCCACGTCCTCCCCCACGACACGCTTCCCGTCGAGGAATGCTTGGGTCGCCGCCTGGCGGTTGATGTCTTGTCTCTGATTCCCCTGCCGCCGTTTACGAACTCCGCGATGGATGGGTTTGCAGTGCGCCGCGATGACCTGGAGGGCGAGGGCCCCTGGACTCTGCCCGTCGCGGGCGACATTCCGGCGGGCGACACCCGCGAGAACCGCCTCGAGCGGGGGCAGGCCTGGCGCATCATGACGGGCGCGCCGATCCCCGAGGGCGCCGACACTGTCGTGAAAGTCGAGGACACGGACCATGCGGCGGGTATCGCTCAGGCGCCCGACACCGTCGAGATCCGTGTCGCCCCGAAGCGGGGGACGAATGTGCGCGTGGCGGGCGAGGCCCTAGAGGCAGGTTCCCCGGTCCTGGAGGCCGGCCGAATCCTGGACGGGACGGCCCTGTCGGCCGCTGCCTCGGTCGGGCACGGCACCCTCACGGTCCTGCCCCGCCCGCGCGTCATCGTCGTGTCGACGGGCACGGAGCTCAAGCGCGCCGGAGAGGCCCTTGAGCGCGGACAGATTCCCGATTCGAACGGCATCCTGCTGCGCGGCCTCGTCGAGGAGGCCGGCGGGCAGGTCGTCGCGCACCTGCGCACGGGGGACACCCCGACCGAGCTGCGCCGAGCCCTCGATGAGGCCCCGGAGGCCGACCTGGTCCTCACAGCCGGCGGCATTTCGGCGGGAGCCTTCGAGGTCGTGCGCCTGACGCTTGGCACGGACGCGGGCTTCCACCACGTCGCCCAGCAGCCGGGCGGCCCGCAGGGCGTCGGCTCGACGCAGGTGGGCGCGGGCGGCCGCGAGACGCCGGTCATCTGCCTGCCCGGCAACCCGGTCTCGGTCTTTACGACGTTCCACATGTACGTCGCGGGCGCGCTGGCGGTCATGTCCGGCCTCGTCGCCCCCGAGCACGGCGGAACGGTCCCCAGCGGCGTCATCGCCCGCGCACGCGTGGGCTGGGACTGCCCGTCCGGAAAGACGCAGTTCATCCCGCTTCGTTTCGTCCCCGGAGAGGCGGACGAGGCCGGGGCCCGCTGGGTGGAGCCGGTGCACCCCCTGGGGTCGAAGTCGCACCTGGTGGCCTCGCTCGCGAACGCGGAGGCAATCGGCGTGGTCGCGCCGGACGTCGAGGCGGTCGAGGCCGGCCAGGAGCTGGCGGTCGTCCCACTCGTGGGCTGACCCCACTAGTGAGAATTAACGAGAGGAAAACAGTGAAATTTACACATTTGAACGAGGACGGCGCCGCCTACATGGTGGACGTGACCGCGAAGAATCCGACGGTACGCCAGGCAAGCGCCGTGTGCCGCGTGGATTGCTCACCCGAGGTCATGCAGGCCCTGCGTAACGGCACCGTCCCGAAGGGCGACGTCCTGGCGGTGGCGCGCGTGGCCGGCATTTCGGCGGCGAAGCGCGTTCCCGAGCTGCTGCCCCTCGCGCATACGATCGGCGTGCACGGCTGCGCGGTGGACCTGAGCCTGGAGGACGATCACGTGGCGATCCGTGCGACCGTGCGCACGGCCGACCGCACGGGCGTGGAGATGGAAGCGCTGACTTCGGTGACGGTCGCGGCTCTCGCGATCGTCGACATGGTCAAGGGCGTGGACCGCTCCGCCCGCATCCGCGAGGCAAAGATCGTGGCGAAGTCGGGCGGCCGCAGCGGCGACTGGGTGCGCCCGGAGGATCCGCAGGACTGAGGCGCCCGCCTACGAACAGACGAAGAGGCCGCCCGCAGCACATCTGCCGGGCGGCTTTTTCGTTGCCATCTTCGGGTTTTATGCGCGCGGGTGGTCGCCGCCCGCGAGCTGGTCGATGATGTGGGCGACGAGGGGGCCGACAACGGCCACTGTATCGGTGACGCCACCGCGCGAGCCGGGCGCGTTGACGACGAGGGCTCCCTCGGGGGATCGCGCGGTCACGCCGACGAGGCCTCGCGACAGGGCGGCGGACGCGACCTTTTCCTCGCCGCGGCGGCGGATCGCGTCGGCGAGACCGTCGATGCGGGTGACGAGGAGAGGCTCGGTGGCCTCGGGGGTGACGTCGCGGGGCGCGAGACCGGTCCCGCCGGTCGTGAACACGAAGCGGGCGCCGTCCTCCACGGCCGTGGTAATCGCAGCGCGAATGGCGTCGACCTCGTCTGGAACGATCACGACCGAAGCGTCGACGCCGTGATCGGCGAGGAGACGCGCAGCGAGAGGACCGGAGAGGTCCTCGGCGAGGCCGGCGGAGCAGCGGTCCGAGACCGTGATGACGCGCGCGGGGATCATGTCAGTGACGAGCGTTGCCGCGGCGGCGGGCGGAGCGGCGCACGCGAATCCCGGAGGTGATGGGGTCAACGTCGTTGAACTGGCGCGGGGACAGCTCGTAGTCGACGCGGCGCGCGGGCTCGGGTTCGAAGGCCTGCGGGAGGGGTCGCTGCGGGCGCGCGCTCTGGCGCGACGTGGCGCGCTGCGGGAACGCGGGCGGCGCGGGGATCGGCGCGGGCGGCTCCTCGACGGGGGCGGGTGCGGCCTGCACGACGGGGGCCGGCGGCTCCGTGGGTGCGGGTGCGACGACGGGTTCAACAGCACGAGGCCGGGGCGCGCTATCGCGCAGCGGCTGAGCCACGGGACGGCCAGGCTGAGCGGGCGTATAGAGGCCTTCGGGCACGGACGCGGAGGGCTGCACGTGGACGGGGCGAATCTGGGGGACGGAGCGCGTGATGGGTCCGTGCGTCGTGCTCGGCGAAACTGCCGGCAGGACGGGGGCCTCGCTGCGGTAGGGCGGCTGCGAGACCGGGGCTGCCGCGGAGGCACCGGGGTCGATCGACTCACCCACGGGGATGTCGGCGGGGTCGTCGGCATTGCCGGAGACACGCTCGGAGAAGGGGCGTCCTGCTCGACGAGGCAGGGGCGAAGCCTCGGTGCCGCGGTGACTGACCCGCCCGGGCGCGGGAGGAACGGGGAAGGCTCCAGAGCGGGGGTTTTCGTCGGAAGGAGCGGGAGCGGCCGGAGCCTCGGGGGCCTCCGGGGTGACGAGCTGCGCGGGAATACCCTCATCGTGGGGGGCTTCCTCGCGGGGGGCTTCCTCGCGGACCTGCTCGGAGGCCTCGTCCTCCTCGTAGGGGACGACGATGGGCGCGACCATGTCGCCGGGCTCGTGAACGGGAGCCTGGACGACGGGCATCTCGTCGGGCGTGCGGCAGCCGAGGAAGAAGGATCGCAGCTGCATGGCAGCCTCTTGGGCGAGGACGCCGCCGATGACCTCGGTCGGGTGAGGCATGCGGGCGTCGCGCAGGACGTCGCGCAGGGATCCGGCGGCACCGGCCTTGGGGTCCCAGGCGCCGAAGACGACGCGATCAATACGGGAGGCAAGAATCGCGCCTGCACACATCGTGCAGGGCTCGAGGGTGACGATGAGCGTGCAGCCCGTCAGGCGCCAGGTACCCCTGGTGCGGCCGGCCTCACGCAGGGCGACGATTTCAGCGTGACCTGAGGGGTCGTGGTTGGCCTCCCGACAGTTCCACCCGCGTCCAATGATGCGGCCATCCTCGTCGACGACGACGGCTCCGACGGGAACGTCTCCCGTTTCGCGGGCGCGGTTGGCCAGGAAGAGGGCCTTGCCCATTGCTTCGCGGTACTGCTCATTCACGGTCACCCTCCTAGCTTACCGGCCAAATCACAGTTGGGGTAGTTGGAGTCCACAGTGACTCATGATGCTCATGTGGCGAATGAGTTTGACACAACCTCCAACACGCAACCATTCCAGATCGCCGACCAACGCGACGCCAGCACACGGGAGACTCCAGCTTCACGTTCGACACACTGGATGCGCGCCAGCGGACGAACAAGGTAGCCTATAACCATGCGTCTCCACGTTGCTCATCACCCCCTGATCACCCATAAGCTCACCGTCCTGCGGGATCGCGAAACGCCGTCGGCGACGTTCCGCCAGCTCGTGGACGAACTGGTCACTCTGCTCGCCTACGAGGCGACGCGCGAAGTGGCCGTCACCGAGACCCCCATCCAGACCCCGGTCGCCCCCACCGTCGGCCTGAAGCTCTCCGAGCCTCGCCCGATCGTGGTCCCCGTCCTGCGCGCGGGCCTGGGCATGCTCGAAGGCATGACCCGCATGCTGCCCACGGCCGAGGTTGGCTTCCTGGGCATGCGTCGCGACGACGACACCCTGGAAATCGAGACCTACGCGAACCGCCTGCCGGACGACCTGTCGGGCCGCCAGTGCTTCGTGCTGGACCCGATGCTGGCCACCGGCCACACCATGGTCGCCGCCACCAACTACCTCTTCGAGCGCGGCGCAAAGGACGTCACCTGCGTGTGCATCCTGGCCGCTCCGGAGGGCATCAAGACCCTTGAGGACGCGATCGGCGAGCGCGCCGACGTGAACGTCGTCGTCGCCGCCGTCGACGATCACCTCAACGAGAAGTCTTACATCGTGCCCGGCCTGGGCGACGCGGGCGACCGCCTGTACGGCATCGTCGACTGACGAGGCACGCACTCCTCGGGCATCGCAGCGCCGGGGGATGCGACGCAGTTAACGCCACACGAGGGGTGGGCGCGGGATGAAAGTCCCGCGCCCACCCCTCGCATTTACCCACCAACAAAGGCGCAAATTAACCAACTTGGCTATTTTTAGCCCATTTTCCCTGATGACACCCTCGTGTGACCTTGAGCGCTAAGCACCCCAAGGCCTCGAAAATGCCCAACGCACGTTTCATGCTTGTCACATGGCACTGATTCAGACCAATCCCAAGCGCCGCCGCTACGGCGTCGCAGCAATCGCAGGTGTTCTCGGCGGCATAGTCTCCGCCATCGTGAAGTTCGGTTGGGAGGTGCCGCTGCCTCCGCGTACCCCCGAGCGCAACGCGACCAACCCGCCCCAGGAGCTGCTCCAGCAGCTGGGCATCCCGGAGAGCGTCACCCACCTGTCCTACACCTTCAACGGTAACGAAGGACTCCCCTGGGTCTCCTTCATCGTCCACTTCGCCTTCTCGATCGGCTTCGCTGTCCTGTACTGCGTGCTGGCCGAACGATTCCCGCAGATCAAGCTCTGGCAGGGTGCGGCCTTCGGTATCTTCGTCTACGTGGCCTTCCACGTCGTCCTCATGCCGCTGATGGGCACCGTCCCGGCACCCTGGAACCAGCCCTTCGCGGAGCACTTCTCCGAGTTCTTCGGCCACATCATCTGGCTCTGGGCCATCGAAGTCTTCCGACGCGACATGCGTAACCGCATCACGCACGAGCCGGACGCCGAGTTCCCGCTCGAGTCTCGCACCAACTGATACATCCGCTTGCGCGGACAGACGGGTGGGCCCCGGAACCGTATGGTTCCGGGGCCCACCCGTTATCACTGCGAGCCTTTCGGCCCTGCAATCCGTCAGCCTCGGCGCCAGCGCACCCCGGCCTCGTGCATCAGAACGCCGGGATGACCGAACCGTCCGACCAGGTCTGCTCGATGTACTGCTTCACCTGATCGGAGTGCAGGAGCTTCTCGAGCTTCGCGATGGCGTCAGTCTTCTTGGAGTCCTTCTTCCACACGAGAACGTTCACGGCCGGGTTGTCCACGGGGGACTCGACGACGAGAGCATCACCGGAGATGGACTTACCGCCCTCCTGGGCGAAGTTGCCGTTGATAACCGCGTAGTCGAAGTCATCGAGCGAGCGAACCAGCTGCGGGCCCTCGACCTCGCGGAAGTCGAAGTTCTTCAGCTTGGTGACGGTGTTGATGTTGACGTCACCGTCGCCCTCGGGGATCGAGACGAGGCCCTGGGTGGCCAGGAGCTTGAGCGCGCGAGCCTGGTTGGCCGTGTCGGAAATGATGCCGATCGTGCCGCCATCGGGCAGCTCGTCGAGGGACTTGTGCTTGTTGGAGAACACGCCGAGGGGCTCGAGGTGGATGCCCTCGCCGGCCTCAAAGTCGTAGCCGAACTGCTTCTCCGCGTTCTCCAGGTAGGGAACGGTCTGGTAGAAGTTGGCGTCGAGGTCGCCGTCGTTCAGCGCGGTGTTGGGCTGGACGTAGTCGGTGTACTCAACGATGTCAAGCTTGATGCCCTCGGCCGCGGCCAGGTTGTCGTTGATGTAGGTGAGGATCTTCGCGTGGGGCGAGGGGGTCGCGCCCACGGTCAGGGTGACGACGTCCGAGGAGGAGGCCGAAGCATCCGAGGAGGAGGAGCCGCCGCCGCAGGCCGCCAGGCCCAGGGTGGCAACGGCCGCAAGGCCGATAGCTGCGAGAGAGCGGTGACGCATGATGGTTCTCTTTTCTTCTGTGTACTGGATGGGATGAATGGTCGGGGCCGGGTGGCCCCACCGGGGTCTGTCAGCGCGCGCGGTGGTCGACCAGGCGCGAGAGGATATCGCCGATCAGCTGGATGATCTGCACGATGACGATGATGGCGACGACGGTGGAGATCATGACGTCGTCCTGCCAGCGGTTGTAGCCGTAGTTGATGGCCATCTGGCCCAGGCCGCCGCCACCGACCGCGCCCGCCATCGCGGAGTAGCCGATGAGGGTGATCGCCAGGGTCGTGATGGACTGGATGAGGGCGGGCATGGCCTCGCGAATGAGGACGCCCCAGCGGATCTGTCGGTTGGAGGCACCCATCATCTGGGCGGCCTCAATCTTTCCGGGATCGACGGCCAGCAGGTTCGTCTCCACGAGGCGCGCGAAGAAGGGCGCGGACAGGATGACGAGCGGCACGACGGTAGCGAGCGAGCCCGTGGACTTGCCGACGATCATCTTCGTGACCGGGATCAGCATGATGATGCCGATAATGAAGGGCAGGGAACGCACAATGTTCACGACGAAGGACACGGCCTGGTAGATACCCTTGTTCGGGGTGAGGCCACCCTTGCCGGTCTGGACCAGGACGAGGCCCAGGAGAGTGCCGATGATGACCGCGAAAACGGTCGACAAGCCCGTCATCATGAGGGTCTCGAAGATCGCGGGCACGAACTTGTCGGTGAGGGCCGGATTATCCAGCCACGTGGGATCGCCCTTGCCAGCGGGCAGGAGCGTCAGTGCCTGAGCGGCGGCGAAGTATGCGGTTGTCATTGGTCCCTCACTTCCGCGTGGACGTTGTTCTTGCGCAGCTGCTCGATGATCTTGTCAGCGTGGTACGCGGGGACGGTCAGGGCCAGGCGGCCCACCTGCACGCTGCCGAGGGACTCGAAAGTACCCGCGGTCACGTCCGCGCCCATCGACGAGGCCAGGTGCAGCACCGTGGCACCCGTAGGCACGCCCGGGTGCGACGTGAAGACGACGTCGAGGAGGACAGTGCCAGCCGCGTTTGGTTCGAAGCGGCTGTCGGAGGACTCCGTCGGAACCGACTCGACGACCGGCATGGGGACCAGCTCACGGGCGAGCGGCGTCGAGGGGTCGGCCACGACCTCTTCGAGGGGGCCGGTCTGCAGGACCTGCCCGTGGCCGAGGAGGGTCACGGAGTCGCAGATCTCGCGGACGACAGCCATCTCGTGGGTGATGATGACGACGGTGACGCCGGCAACGTCGCGCACGTGGCGCAGCAGGGAGAGAATCTGAGCGGTCGACTCGGTGTCGAGTGCGCTGGTCGGCTCGTCACACAGGAGCACAGCGGGATTATCCGCCAGGGCGCGGGCGATGCCGACGCGCTGACGCTGGCCACCCGACAGCTGGGACGGGTAGGAGTCGCCGCGGCCTTCGAGGCCGACGAGCTCAAGGAGCTCCTTGACGCGTTCGCGGCGCTTCGCGGCGGGCACGCCGGCGAGCTTCAGCGGGTAGCCGATGTTATCGGCGGCGGTGCGAGCATCCAGGAGGTTCGCAGCCTGGAAGACCATACCGATGCGACGACGGGCGGCGCGCAGCGCGGAACCCGCCAGAGTCGCCAGATCGAGGCCGTCGACGACAATGTGGCCCTCGGTGGGCTTCTCCAGAGCCGTCAGACACCGGATAAGCGTGGACTTACCCGCACCCGAGCGGCCGACGATCCCGTGGATCGAACCGCGATCAACGTGCAGGTTCACCCCATCAAGCGCGACGACCGTGCCGCCGTTTTTCACGGGGTAGACCTTGGACACCCCGGTGAGGTCAATCATGTGCATCTCCGTTACTGGGCCGCACGGCCCGCAACATCAGCATATGAGGGCCACACGCGCGAGCGCTCGGAATGCTGTTACAAAACTCCGTATCGTGGCTAAACCCTCACCCATCAGCCCGTATAGTGGCTAGTTGCGCGACAAACCCCTATCCGGCACAGGCGATGCCCGCTAGCGCCGCGCCCCACGAGGCCGCCCACGTACCGAGCGCGAGGGCGAGGCTGCGCCCCCGGAACCCGTCCGACCACAGGGTCACCGCATCCACGAGCGCGGTCGAGAACGTCGTGAAACCGCCCAGGAAGCCGGTCGAGACAATCGGCATGAGACCCGCGGGTACCAGCTGCGTGGCCGCGCCGGCCAGGAAACACCCGATGACGTTGACGACCAGGATGCCGAGCTTCGCCCCCGCCGGGTCGCCCCACGAGGACAGGGAGCGTTGAGTACCGCGATCCAACCAGAAGCGGGCGCACGCGCCCACGCCACCGGCCAGGGCCACGAACAGGAAGGTCAATCCGTTCATGCTCGCTCCCCCTCACCGGTGACGGGGCGCAGGTCCGAGCGGCCACACAGCCACTCCCCCACGCGCATACCCGACCAGGCGCAGGCCCCACCCAGCGCCAGGAGACCGAGGGACTGAGAGACGGCCTCGACAATTCCATTGAGCGACGCGTACCCCACCGACGCGACGATGTACGTCCCGTACGTAGTGAACGCGCCCGCGAAACCCGTGCCAACCAGGAGCTTCAGGGTCTTCAGCGACGCCGCATCCCCGGCGCCGCGCGCCAGGCGTCCCGCCACCCACGCGCCCAGCGCACCCAGCAGGAACGCGCCCACGGCGTTGACCGTCAGCGTCGACCACGACAGGAAAAGGCCGCGCACCGGGGAGGCCTTCGCGACCTCATCCAGGCCGGCGCGCGCCGCCGTCCCCACGACCCCACCCACGAAGACCGCCAACCAGTCGGGCACCCGAAAACTCACCATGCACCCCACTGTACGCCCGCGCCGCTACCACACGGGGAGACGGATCCCGGGAGGCGGCCACGGCCTCGTACACTGAGGCCATGACGAACACCGGACGATTCGCGCCCTCCCCCACGGGCGACTTCCACCTGGGCAACCTGCGCACCGCGATCCTCGCGTGGGCGTGGGCGCGCACGACCGGGCGGCGATTCGTCCTACGCATCGAGGACATCGACCGGGAGCGAGCCGGGTCCGCCGAGCGCCAGATCGAGGACCTGGCGGCGATCGGCGTGGATTGGGACGGCGAGCCCCTCATCCAGACCGCTCGAGCCGACGCGCACGAGGCCGCCCTGGCGTCGCTGGCCGCGCGCGGCCTCATCTTCGAGTGCTACTGCACCCGCCGCGACATCCGCGAGGCCGCCTCCGCGCCGCACGTCCCACCCGGCCACTACCCGGGCACCTGCCTGACGCTGAGCGAATCCGAGCGTGAGGAGAAGCGCGCAGCTCTGGCCGCGTTGGGGCGCGCCCCCGCGCTGCGCCTGGCCGCCCCCTCGCCCGAGTGGACCGTGTTCGACGAGCTGCACGGCTCCTACACCGGGGCTGTCGACCACTTCGTCGTGCGCCGCGCGGACGGCGTGCCCGCCTACAACCTGGCGGCCGTCGTCGACGATGCGTTCCAGGGCGTCGACCAGGTCGTGCGCGGCTTCGACCTGCTCTCCCAGGCGCCCGCCCAGGCGCAGCTCGCCCACCTGCTCGGGGCACCCGAGCCGACGTACGCGCACGTGCCCCTCGCACTCGCACCTTCAGGGGCCCGGTTGGCCAAGCGCGACGGCGCCGTCACCCTCTCTAACCTACGAGGCCTGGGCTGGTCCACCGAGGACGTCGTTTCGTTCATCGGGTCATCCCTGGGAGTGCCCGGGGCGCGTTGCGCCTCCGACATTGCGGACACTCTCGGGATTACAGGATTGCGCTCCCTGCCGACCGAGCCGTGGGTCGTGACGCCGCCCAGTTCCTGAGGGCTGCTTGTGGCCCCGCTGGTGTTCCGGGCGCCGGAGGGCCCGGCCGCCCGCGAGGCTAGGGCCTCACTTCGTTCGGCGCCGCGCCTCGAAGCCCGCCCGTGCCCTCCGGTCCCTCCGGCGCCCTCCACACCAGTGGGG
>JAHACW010000075.1 GCA_018375675.1 Actinomyces sp.
TGGAAGCCGTAGCAGATACCCAGGACAGGCACGCCGGCCTCGAAGATCGCGGGATCGACGGAGGGCGCGCCCTCCTCGTACACGGAGGACGGGCCGCCCGACAGGATGATGGCGGCGGGCTCCTTGGCGAGCATGTCCGCCACGCTCATGGTGTGGGGGACGATCTCGGAGTAGACGTTAGCCTCACGCACGCGGCGCGCGATCAGCTGGGCATACTGCGCGCCGAAGTCGACGACGAGGACGGGGTGCATGTCAGAAGCGTTCACCCTGCCAATGGTACCCGCGCGCGCCCCACCCCGTCGCGCTCCATTACGCATGTCACCACTGCGCACGCCGGATACGGTGACGGCCCCGCCCCCGGGTGGGGACGAGGCCGACTCTCGTTGCGCTGGAGCGCGCGGCTCAGCGGAAGATGGAGCGCAGCACCGGGAAGGCGCCGGTGGCAACGGCGGCCTTCAGCAGGTCGCCGATGATGAAGGGCACGAAGCCCTTCATCAGACCCTGCTCGATCGTCATGTGTGCGAAGGGGATCATCCAGGCCAGGCCCAGGATGTACACGGAGAACAGGGACACGACGGCGGTCGGCGCCATGGTGAGGATGCGACGGTCGGCGCCACGCTGGGCTGCCAGGCCGGCGATCGCAGCGACGAGGAGGTAGCCGAGGATGTAGCCGAAGGAGGCGAAGGCCCAACCAACGTTCGTGCCGGTGAAGACCGGGACGCCGGCGACGCCGAGGATCGCGTACGTAGCGACGGAGGCGAGGCCTCGACGCGCGCCGAGGGTCGTGCCGACCGAGAGGGCACCGAGCGTGCCGAGCGAGACGGGCACGGGCGTGAAGGGCAGCGGGATCGAGATGCGGGCGAGGACGATCATGGCGATCGTGCCGGCTGCCACCAGGGCGATTTCGCGTGCGATCGTGCCACCGAGGCGGTCGGCGAGGACGCGGTTTTCGCGCGTGGCGGCGACGGGGGAAGCGGTCAGGGTGGTCATACGACACCTTTCAACAGGGCTAACAGCCTTTCATTCAACAATTGAACAATATGCTGCCCGCCACTCCCTGTCAAGCACACGGGCGCAGATCTCAGGGGGCGAGCGCCACACCGGCGCTCGCCCCCTGGAACCCATGAGCGGGTGTGATCAGTGCGCGAAGTGGCGCGTGCCCGTCAGGTACATCGTGATGCCCGCAGCGTTCGCCGCGTCGATCGACTCCTGGTCACGCACCGAGCCGCCGGGCTGGACGACAGCCTTCACGCCCGCGTCAATGAGCACCTGCAGTCCATCCGCGAAGGGGAAGAACGCATCCGACGCGGCGACCGCGCCAACGGAACGCTGCTCCGGAGCCTCGGCCACAACCTCGGACGCGCGAGCGCCGCCCGCACTGTCCACGGTGGACGCCGCCGCGTCACCCGTCGAGCGCGAGCCCAGCGTGTTCGCACGCTCGACCGCCAGCTTGCAGGAGTCCACGCGGTTCACCTGGCCCATGCCAACGCCCACCGAGGCGCCGTCCTTGACCAGCAGGATCGCATTCGAACGAACCGCACGCACCGTGCGCCACGCGAACTCCAGGTCCGCCAGCGTCGCCTCGTCGGCGGGTGCGCCGGCCGCGAGCGTCCAGTTCTCCGGGGAATCGCCCGGCGCGTCGATGTCGTCGCGCTCCTGGACCAGCAGGCCGCCACTGATCTGCTTGAACTCGTACGAGCCGCGAGCCGGGGGCTCAACCTGCAGGACGCGCAGGTTCTTCTTCGCGCTCAGCACCTCGAGCGCGCCCTCCTCGTAGTCGGGGGCCAGCACGACCTCAGTGAAGATCGGGACGATCTGGCGGGCCAGCTCCACGCTCACCGGGCGGTTCACGGCGATCACGCCGCCAAACGCCGACACGGGGTCGCAGGCGTGCGCGAGGCGGTGCGCCTCGGCCACATCATCGGCCACCGCGATGCCGCAGGGGTTCGCGTGCTTGATGATCGCGACGCAGGGGCGCTCGTGATCATAGGCAGCGCGCAGGGCGGCGTCGCCATCCGTGTAGTTGTTGTAGCTCATGGCCTTGCCGTGCAGCTGGCGCGCGTTCGCAATGCCCGGGACCAAGGCCTCGTCGTCGGCCTCCTCGTCCTCGAAGGACTCATCGATCTCGCGGTACACGGCCGCGCCCTGGTGCGGATTCTCGCCGTAGCGCAGCGACTCCACGCGCTCGAAAGCGTCGGCGACGAACACGGGCATGCCCGAGGCCTGCCCCTCCTCCTCGGGGGCCTCCACCACGTAGTCTTCCTCAGTCTGGTAGCCCAGGGACTCCAAGAACGCCGCGTCGGAGGCATCCAGGTGAGTCTCGGCAGCCTCGTCGAGGACCTCGCGCACATCCTCAAGATCCAGCTCGTCGGCCAGCCAACCGGCAATCGCCAGGTCGTAGGTCGCCGTGTGGGCGAAGGCCTCGGCGGCCAGCACGCGGCGCTGCTCGAGAGTAAAGCCCTCCCCCGCCACGGCCTCGGCCACATCCGCGTAACGCTCCGGGGAGGTCACGACGGCGACCGACGGGTGGTTCTTCGCGGCGGCTCGCACCATGGAAGGGCCGCCGATGTCGATCTGCTCGACACACTCGTCGAAGGACGCGCCCGAGGCGACCGTGTCCTGGAAGGGGTACAGGTTGCACACGACCAGGTCGAAAGCCTGGATGCCCAGCTGCGCGATCTGCTCGCGGTGCGCGGCCTTACGCTGATCGGCCAGGATGCCAGAGTGAATGAAGGGGTGCAGGGTCTTCACGCGCCCCTCGAGCACCTCGGGGAAACCGGTCACGTCGTCGACCGGGGTGACAGCCACGCCGGCGGCCGCGATGCGGGCAGCCGTGGACCCGGTGGAGACGATCTCCACGCCGGCCTCGCCAAGGGCGCGGGCAAGATCCTCCAGGCCCGTCTTGTCGTACACAGAAATCAGGGCCCGCTTGATGGGGCGCACGTCGATGGGTTCCAGGTTGTCCAGGGAGACGGACATAGTTCCTCCAGGTTGAGACCAAACCCAGGCGCCCAGGCGGGCGACGCCTCGCGGGAAATGCGGCCGCTCCCCGGTGGTCATCCACCCTCGCCAGTCGCGGCGTCTCCCAGTCTAGTTCAGGCCCTCGCGCCGCGTCGCCTTCGTCTCGGGGTCTTCCTCGTCACCTTCGGCCCGGCCCGCTTCGCTGTCCGCGGCGTCCTCGGCGGTAGTTTCGCTAGTGTCCTCAGGCACCTCGTCCGCGTCCTGCTCGTCCGCATCGGCCGCCGCTTCGAGATCCTCAGCCCCGGCCTCGTTGGCGTCTGCGTCCGCGTCGCCCACCTCAGCGGGGTCGGAAGCCTCAGCCCAGGCCTCGTCTGTCGTCGAGGCGCCGGCCCCCACGCGGGACGCACGCTCGGCGGCGCGACGACGCAGGGCCTCACCCTCGTTGCGGACGCGACCGGCACCCTCGCCAAGGAGGGCGCGCGTCGTCGGGTGGGTCGCCAGGGCGATGATCAGCGCGGGCAGGGCAATCTCGAGCACGAGGGCGAGCGTCGCCCACCCCACGCGCGGGCCCATCGACGACAGGCGCACGGAGCCCATGCTCATCGTCGCACTCCACATCCACAGGGCCGTTACCGACGCGGTAATCAACGAGGCCAGGACCCCCTGAGCGGTCTGGTGCAGCAGGTGCTCACGACGGAACGAACGAGCCGCAACGACACCGAGGCCGATACCCAGCGCGATGGGCGCGAGGATCACCCACATGCCGGGGGCGGTCTGCGGGACGGCGCCCAGCAGCGGAATCGGCGGAATCGGCCCAGGGCCGGCAACCGTCGGTGAATGCAACGAATCCGTCGCCGTCAGGAAGCCCGCGCCCGACCACCAGGCGGCCGCCCACGCCATGATCGTCGGGGCAAACAGCGCCTGCCCGCCGACGATGAACGACGTATCCGCGGCCGACGAAGCACCCAGGAGCTCCTGAATACCCGCCATACGGCTCCACCCAGCGACGAGCGCGATGACCGAGGCGACGAACGACGCGGCCGCGAGGACCACCACAGACAGGCCACCCAGCTTCAGGCCACCCGAAATCCAGTGCTGCATCGACGGGGCCTCGTAGTCGCGCGAATAGCCCGAGGCGACGAACCAGACCGAGCCGATCAATGGGATCAACACGCCGCCAATCGTGCCCGTCCACCAATGCGAGTGAATACCGGAAGCCCCCGCCAGGAGCCACGAGGTCAGCAGGAAGCCAGGCACGGCAAACAGCGCGGCACTGCGCGGGTAACCCGCCGTCGTCCGCAGCAGAATCCGCACCAGCACGATCAGCAGAGCACCCATCAGCGTCGGGATCGCACGATAGTGCACGTCCCCCACAACCGACGTGCCGCCAATGACGGCGGCCCACAGGTCACCACCCAGGCCGAGCGCGTCGCGCGGCGTCGTGTCATTCATCCATGAGTTCGAGCGCAGCGTCAGGTAGGCGATCATCGTGAACACCGTGATCAGACCCCAGCCCGCAAAGGCCGCCTCGACACCTGCGAGCACACCGCGCGCCCACCCCTGCGGGACGGCCACACGAATCGTCGCGCGGTCCGCCACGTACGTGGTCGTGGTTCGCCGGGGGCTGGGTACTTCTCTGATGCGCTCGCTCACAGGCCCATAGTGTCAGAATCGGCCCGGGGCCGCGACGCTGCGCGCCGACCCCGGGCCGATTTGTGCTGTGACGTTAGCGCGAGAGGATCTCGCGCGCGATCTGCGCCGTCTGCGAAGGGGTGCGACCCACGCGCACGCCCACGGCCTCGAGCGCCTCCGCCTTTGCGGCAGCCGTACCCGACGAGCCGGACACGATCGCGCCAGCGTGCCCCATGGTCTTGCCCTCGGGGGCCGTGACGCCCGCGATGTAGGCGACGACGGGCTTGGTCATGTTCTCCTGGATCCAGGCGGCCGCACGCTCCTCGGCGTCGCCGCCGATCTCGCCAATCATGATGACGAGGTCCGTGTCGGGGTCCGCCTCAAAAGCCGCCAGTGCGTCGATGTGGGTGGTGCCCACAACCGGGTCGCCGCCGATACCCAGGCACGTCGTGAAGCCGAAATCGCGCAGCTCATACATGAGCTGGTAGGTCAGCGTGCCCGACTTCGAGACAAGGCCGAGGCGTCCCGGTCCCGTGATGTCCGCCGGGGTGATGCCCAGGTTCGCCTGCCCAGGCGAGATGATGCCGGGGCAGTTCGGGCCGATCAGGCGCACGCCCGCCGCGAGCGCGCGCTCGACAACGATCGTGGAATCCTGGACGGGAATGCCCTCGGTGATGAGGACGATCGTTTCGATGCCCGCGTCGATGGCCTCAAGGGCGGCGCCCTTCGCGAAGGCCGGGGGCACGAAGATGACGGAGGCGTTCGCGCCGGTGGCCTCGCGGGCCTCGGCGACCGTGCCGAAGACGGGGACCTCAACCTGGCCGTCGGTCACCTTGTCGGCGCCCGGGCCGTAGCCCTGCACGTCGAAGGTGACGGTCGTGCCGGCCTTGCGCGGGTTCGTGCCGCCAACGATGGCCGTGCCAGCGCTCAGCATGCGCTGGGTGTGCTTGCGGCCCTCGGCGCCAGTCATGCCCTGGACGATGACCCGGGTGTCAGAGTTGACGAAGATAGTCATGGTGTTCTCCTGCGATTCTCGGGTCGTTACTTCGACGAGGCCTGGGCTGCGAGCTCAGCTGCACGCCGGGCCGCGCCGTCCATCGTTTCTTCCATGTGGACGAGCGGGTGCGCAGCCTCGGCGAGGATCGCGCGGCCCTCCTCAACCTTGTTACCGTCGAGGCGCACGACGAGCGGCTTCGAGGCCGCGTCGCCCAGCGTCTCAAGCGCACCGATGATGCCTCGGGCGACCTGGTCGCAGGCGGTGATACCGCCGAATACGTTGACGAACACGGAGCGAACCTGCTCGTCTCCGAGGATGATGTCCAGCCCCTTGGCCATGACCTCGGCCGAAGCGCCGCCGCCGATGTCGAGGAAGTTCGCGGGCTTCATTCCGCCGAACTCCTCGCCGGCCATCGCGACCACGTCGAGGGTCGACATAACCAGGCCCGCGCCGTTACCGATGATGCCGACCTGGCCCTCCAGGCGCACGTAGTTAAGCCCGGCTGCCTTCGCTGCGGCCTCGCGCGGATCCTGCGCGGCCACGTCCACGAGCTCAGCGTGGCCGGGGTGGCGGAAGCGCGCATTGTCATCGAGGGTCACCTTGCCGTCGACGGCCCACACGGAGCCGTCGGGGCTGGAGACCAGCGGGTTGACCTCGACCAGGGTCGCATCCTCATCGCGGTAGACGGTCCACAGGGTTTCGAGGACGGGGGCGATGGCCTCGGCCGTTTCCTCGTCGAAGCCCGCTTCCTTCGCAATGTGGCGGGCGACCTCGGCGTCGATGCCGACGGTGGGATCGAGGGGGACACGGGCCAGGGCCTCGGGGCGTTCCTTCGCGAGTGTCTCGATGTCCATGCCACCTTCGCGCGAACACATCGCCAGGTGGCGGCGGTTCGAGCGGTCCAGCAGGATCGAGAAGTAGTATTCGGCGGCGATGTCCGCGCCGGACGCGATCATGACCTTCTTGACGATATGGCCCTTGATGTCGAGGCCGAGGATCGCCTCAGCTTTCTCGTATGCTTCGTCGGCGGTGTGGGCGAGCTTGACGCCACCGGCCTTGCCGCGGCCGCCGGTCTTCACCTGCGCCTTGACGACCAGCAGCGACGCACCGTCCGCCAGCAGCTCGCGCGCACCCTCGCGCGCCTCTTCGGGGGTTGACGCCAGGCGGTAGTCGAGCACGGGCACGCCGTGCTCCTTGAACATCTGCCGGGCCTGGTACTCGTAGAGATCCACCTTATTCCCTCCGTTGAACGTGGTGTGGTCAGCGCAATAATTCTAACGTGTGACCGGCATAAACGCGCCATTTCCTCCCATTATCAAGGCTTGTCACGGCCTTGACCGGAGGCCCACTTCCCTTTATCAACGCTTTGCGTTACAGGGTCGGTTGCTGGGGGCGGTGGGGCGGCCGCGCCCAGCTTCCACTAGGTGGGTGTAGCTGCGTATCGAAGGGTTAACACTGCCAGTCGAAGGGCTGACTACCAGGGCCGCGGCGCAACACAACTCGCCCCGCGGGATCCCACGACTGCCGGTCCGCGAAAAAACTCGCCCAACACGGCCCCTCAAGCGGCCCTTCCGCGAAAAAACTCGCCCAGCAAGCGTAAAAACGCCGATTCTGGGGTGTTTTGAGCGTGCAGGGCGAACTATTTCGCGCTCACACCCACCACCAGACCACGCAGGGCGAACTTTTTCGCGCACAAGCGCAACAACATGGCGACGTTGAAACCACCAACACCACTGCTCGTTCCCAACAAGGGACCGCTGAAACCAACGACACCTCTGCACCCGAAAACCGCGCCAAAAACACCGATTTCGCACCCGCAAAGGTGATGGCGGTTTCAATCCCACACAGATACCAGCGAGCAAAGGCGATGACGGTTTCAGACAATCGGGCCACCTGGCCGACAGGGTCTGGCTGCGGTGCCCGTGGACGGCGGCGGGGCCTGGCCAAGCGACCAGTGGGCAGCCGACGTTACAAACGTCGTCAAACCAACACGATTCAAATCGCCTCACGAGGACCCCTGTTACAAACGTCGTCAATCCAAGCCAAAAAACCACCATTATCAGCGAAAAAGCCCTCAGATTGACGACGTTTGTAACAACGGAACAGAAATCCACACGAAAAACACCTTGGATTGACGACGTTTGTAACAACACACACCAGACCACCCCAAAAACTCAACACGCGAGACCCCCGTGATACCCACAGGGAGCGGCGAGGCCAAACTGCGGTATCCACGGGCAGCAACGACACCACCGCCTCCCAAATTTCGCACGTAATTTATCGTGCTCATTTTTCGAGACACCCCAAAAACATTGCAATTCCAACGATGCAAATTCAATGTTTGAACAAGCCGCAGGGGAATTACGTGCGAAATCGATGGGCGGCAGCGGGGCCTGGCCGGGCTTCGAGACGACGCGCCGAGCAACATCAGCGACCCGGCACCGCCGGTGTGGAGGGCACCGGAGGGACCGGAGGGCACGGGCGGGCTGCAAAACGTGGGGCCTGGCTGCGGTGCCCGTGGGCGGTGGCGGGGCCTGGCCGGGCTTCGAGGCGACGCACCGAGCAACATCAGCGACCGGGCCCCACTGGTGTGAAGGGCGCCGGAGGGACCGGAGGGCACGGGCGGGCTGCAAAACGTGGGGCCTGGCTGCGGTGCCCGTGGGCGGTGGCGGGGCCTGGCCGGGCTTCGAGACGACGCGCCGAGCGAAGCTCGCGGCGCGGACGGCTCGCGG
>JAHACW010000076.1 GCA_018375675.1 Actinomyces sp.
CCGGGCCAGCAGGCCCAGGGCTGACACGCGCAACCAGGGCCGCCGCGCAACCATCGTTGGTTGTGCGGCGGCCCTTTTGTCAAGGGTTTAGCGAATTGCCTCCATGACGCGCACGCCGTCGAGCACGCTCACGTAGGGCAGGGGGTTCACGCCGGACTCCAGGACGTACTCGGTGAGCTGGTCGCGCACAACCGTGCGCAGCTCCTCGGGATTCCAGGGCTTGCCGATGTAGTAGTCCAGGCCCGCCTGGTTGACCGCGCGGATCGTGTCGGACTGGTCCGCCTGGCCGGTGACCAGCACCGTGCGGGTCGCGCAAAAACGCTCGTCCTTCATGAGCTCCACAAGGAAATCAACGCCCGACTTTCCGGGCAGTCGGTGGTCGGACAGCACCAGGGCCAGCTCATCCCCGTCTTCGACAATCTCGTCGATGACGGCCCACGCGTCGTCAACGTCCTCGGCGACTTCGAGCCGGATCTTGTCCCAGAACTGTTCAAGATCGCGCTCGAGTGCATCGCGCACGTCCGCTTCGTCCTCAAGGGACAGGATTGTCAGGGTCATGATTCCTCCTCGTGTGATTGGGCGGGCAACGAGATCCGCATGATCGTGGATCCCGGGTGAGAGTCGATCGTGAGGGTGCCCCCATGATCAGCAATGATGCTTCGGACGATGGACATGCCCATGCCCAGGCCGAATCGGACGCGCCCCGCCTTGGTGGTGAAGTGGGGCTCCATAATCTTGTCGACGATTCCCGGATCGATGCCCGGGCCGTTGTCGTGGATGGTGACGCTCACGCCCTCGGGCGTGGGACGCACAGTGATGCGGATGAGGGCTTCATCCTCGCCGCGAGCAGGAAGCTCGGACACGCCGCCCGAGGCCTCGGCAGCCGCGACCAGGTCGGCGTTCTCATCCTCGATAGCCTCAGCAGCGTTGACGATGAGGTTCGTCCACACCTGCTGCAACTTCGCCGGGTGCGCACACACGGGCGGCACATCCTCGTAGTCGCAGTCGATGCGGATGCCCCGCACCCTGTGAGCGGTCAACCGCAGGACGTCGTCGATGCCCTCGCGCACGTCCACGGGCTTGAGGTCCTCGGCGTCCGGGCGCGCGTAGCCCTTCAGGGACTGGGTCAGCTCGATGACGCGATCGCCCGCGGCGAGCACCGAGCGCAGGGATCCACCCAGGCGCGCGCCGGCCTCGTACGCGTCGATGCCACCCGGGATCTGCGCGAGCGCCCGCGCGCCGTCCGCCCCCTGGATCCCCGCGCGCACGAGGCGCCGGGCGAGCGTGCGGTCGCCGACGACGGGCAGGAGCTCCTTCATGAGGGCGCGCTCGACCGAGGTGGAGCGCGGGGGCGCGGTGAGGGCGCGGGCCATCGCCTCCCTCGACGAGGCCGTGGCCGGTGCCGCGAGCGCCGCATCCACGTCCTCGTGCAGGTGCTTGGCGGCGCGCACGAGGGCGGTCACCGGGTTGTTGAGCTCGTGAGCGATGCCGGCACTCAGCTCGCCGAGCATCGCGAAGCGCGCGCGTTCGACCAGCTCGGCGCGGGTGGCGCGCAGGTCCTCGAGGGTGGCGGCCAGGGCCTCCTTCTGGGCCTCGAGATCCTCGGCGAGCATCGCGTTCTCCAGGTGGAGGTCCTCGGCGCGCATGAGGCGACGCGTCAGCGAGCGGATCGCGAGCGCCGTCAGCGTCGCACCGATCGACGGATCCTCGGAGATGACGATCTGGAGCTGCTCGGTCGTCAGGCGCACGAGCGTCGCCTCGGTCGCCGTCTCGCCCGTGAAGAACGCGTCCTCCGCGCGGGCCAACGACACGAGGCCGATGAGCGGGCCCGACGACGCCAGGTGCGCCAGGACCTCGCCCTGCGGCGAATCCCTGTGCAGCGACACTTGGCCATCCAGCACCAGGTAGACGGCGCCCACCGGCTCGCCCTGGGTCACCAGCTGCGTCCCCTCCGGGACGACGAGGCGCGGGCGCTGGCCGAGCACGCGCTCGACGCCGGCGAGGAGCTCCATGACAACCTCGCGCTCGTCACGGTCCAGGCCCTCCAGGAGTGGGCCCTGCACGGCGAAAGGCGGCGGGTCTGCGATGAGCGAGCGGATCTGCCTGTCCGAGTAGCCGCACCCGCGCAGGTAGCGCACCATCGTCGAATAGGCCTGGCCTGCCAGCAGTGGCACCGTCCACGGGGACTTGAGGACCGAGGCGAGCGCGCACGACTGCATGCACCGGGCCAGGTCGCGGTGCTCGGACTTATCCGTCACCACCACCCACTGCATGCGCTGCATCGCCGGGAAGGTCCTCGCCCGGTCGATGAGCGCGTCAATGTCGTCGACCTCGGAGGTCACCAGGCCCATCAGCACATGGTCGCCCGGGTTCAGGCCCGCCTCGTAGGAGGCCAGGTCCTCAATCCCGTCAATGCGGTCCAGGCACAGACCCGGGAAGGCATGCGCCAAGTCCCTCGTCACGGGCGCGGCGATCGACCGCGAGTCGTCGCCCACGACCAGCATGTGAATCGGGTAGCCCGCTCGGTGCCCGCCGCTGCGCACATCCGTCCGGGCCAGCACCGAGGCGTCCTCCGCCGCGGGCCCCCGCGTCCATCCGTGGGCCAGCCCCGGCCGGGGGCGCACAGCCCCCGAACCGACCACTGCATCGTCCCCGGACACGTCACATCACCCCGATGAATCCCCAGGTCAGCGGCGCGATGAACGCCAGGAGGATGATGCCCACGACGCCCACCACGATGCCGACGATCGCCATCTCGCGGGTCGGGGTCGTGCCCGTCGAGTACGCGATTGCGTTCGGCGGGGTCGAGATCGGCAGGCACATGCCGAGCGAGCAGCCCAGGGCGATGACGATGGCGATCTCGGCGGCACTCGTCGAGACCGTCGCCGCCAGGCCCATGCCCATGGGGATCAGCAGGTTCGCGGACGCGGAGTGCGAAATGACGTTCGAGGTCACCCAACCCACGAGGGCCAGCACGAAGATCAGGAGGATACCGGGGATCGAGGCCCACTGGATCGAGCCGAGCATCCACTTGTCGAGGCCCGTAGCGGCCACGCCCGAGCCCAGCGCGATACCGCCCGCGACCAGCCACAGGACCGGCCAGTCCAGGGCGCGCAGGTCGTCGCCGCTCATCACCTTCGTCATCAGGAGGACCACGACGGGCAGGAAGCCAACGACGTTGGCGGAAATGTGGTGCAGCGACTCGGTCATCCACAGGAGGATCGTCAGGCCAGCGACCGAGTAGAAGATGATCGCGCTGCGCGACTTCTCGAAGCGAGCCGACGTGTCGATGTCGAACTTGGCGTCGGTGGGGATGTAGCGCCACGCGATGAACGCCCACGACAGTGCCAGGAGCACCAGCATGAGCGGGACGGCCGCGAGCATCCACTGCAGGAAGGTCACCTTCACACCCGCGTTCTCCAGGGCACCGAGCGCAATCGCGTTCGGGGGCGTGCCGACCGGCGTGCCCATGCCGCCGACGTTCGCGGCCACGGGGATCGACAGGGCGATACCGGTGCGCGCCTTGCCCTCGGGCAGAGCCATGATGACGGGCATCATGACGGCGAACATCGTCGCCGTGGTCGCCGTGTTCGACATGAACATACTCATGATCGCGGTGATCAGCATGACGCCCATGACGGTCAGGCGCGGCTTGCCCATGAAGGGCTTGAGGAGTACGGCCGACAGGGCACGGTCCAGCTTGTACTTGGCGGCGCCGTCGGCCACCATGAAGCCGCCCAGGAACAGGATGATAACCGGGTTAGCCAGGGCACCAAAGAACTTCGTGTAGGCCGGGGCGCCCTCACCCACGCTCAGCAGCGCGTGGTCCGAAATGAACAGGACCTCCAGGAAAATGACGAGGACCGCCGTGCCCGCGAGCGGCACCGCCTCCGTCACCCACAGCAGAATCGCCGCCAGGAAGATGCCGAACATGCGCGTACCGGCCACATCCAGGCCGGGTAGCTGCACGAACAGGCAGGTCACGATACACGCCAGCGCCGCTACGGCGCCGAACACCTTGACCGGGCTAAATGCCTGCTTTTTCTTAGCAATATCTGCCGGTCGCGTGGACATATTCTGAGCGGAGCGCGGATTGATTGACACCGCGCCCTTGGAGCGTCGAGCCATTATGAGAAGACCTCATCGTCTTGCATGGATAGTGTCCGACCAGTGTATGCCAGCACACACAAAAAGGGAAACCGGGGTGGGGCTTCCCGATGCCCCACCCCGGCTTAATGACGAGGCGCTGATCGACTCTTGACACATCCCTCCCGATCACAGCCCGCAAGATACGGTAACCGAGTCGCCTACTCCCAGTCACCGAACCGCACGGGACCGGCTACTCGGCGAGATAGAGGGGGTTCTCGTAGCGCATGTCTGAGTTATGGCGTTGGACGGAACACCTATTGCTTGCGGGCACGCGCAGCCCGCAGTCCGTTGGCGATGACGACGACTTCGGCGACCTCGTGCACGAGGACGACCGCTGCCAGGCCGAGCACGCCGGTGATCGCCAGCGGCAGCAGCACAGTGATGATCGCCAAGGATAGAACGATGTTCTGGTTGATGATCCTGCCGCCGCGGCGGGCGTGGCGCAGAGCCTGCGGGATGAGGCCGAGGTCGTGGCCGGTGAAGGCGACGTCGGCGGACTCGATCGCGGCGTCGGAGCCGGTCGCGCCCATCGCGATGCCCACGGTCGCCCCGGCCAGGGCGGGCGCGTCGTTGATGCCATCGCCGATCATCGCGGTCGGCGACGTCTCCGAGAACCCGGCGACGATACGAGCCTTGTCCTCGGGACGCAGCTCGGCGTGCACGTCGCCGATCCCGGCCAGCTTCGCCAGCGCAGCAGCGGTGCGGGAGTTGTCGCCGGTGAGCATGCTCACCTCGACGCCCTGGTCGCGCAGGGTCCGCACGACCTCGGGGACCTCGGGGCGCAGCTCGTCGCGGACGCCGATCGCCCCGGCCAGGAAGCCGTCGACGGTGACGAGCACGCAGGTCTGCCCCTCGGCCTCCAGGTCTTCGACCCGGGCCTTGAGCGGACCGGCGTCGATCCAGCGCGGACTGCCCACCGCCACCCTGCGGCCGTCGACCAGGCCACCGATGCCGTGCCCGGCCTCCTCGGCCACGTCCTGCGCGGCGGGGGTTCCCCGGCCCGCGGCGGCGATGGCGGCGGCGAGTGGGTGCGTCGAGTGCTGCTCCACGGCGGCAGCCCAAGCAAGCACCTGCGCATCGTCGAACCCATGGGCGGCGACGATGGCGGTTACCTCGGGCCGGTTGCGGGTCAGAGTGCCGGTCTTGTCCACGGCCAGGTGCCGGATACCGCCGAGGCGCTCGAAGGCGGCCCCGCTCTTGATGACGACGCCGAACTTGGTCGCCGCACCGATCGCGGAGACCACGGTGACGGGCACCGCGATCGCCATCGCGCAGGGGCTGGCCGCGACGAGGACGACCAGGGCGCGGGTGATCCAGGTCTCCGTGTCACCGAGCAGGGACCCTAGCACGCCGACGAGGACAGCGAGGATCATCACGCCGGGCACCAGCGGGCGGGCGATCCGGTCAGCGATCCGGGCTCGGTCGCCCTTCTCGGCCTGGGCCTGCTCTACCAGCTCCACGATCGTGGTCAGCGAGTTGTCGGTGCCCGCGGCGGTCGCCTCGACCTCCAGCACGCCGGCGCTGTTGATCGCGCCCGCCGACACCACTTCTCCGGGCGCGACCTCGACCGGGATCGATTCACCGGTGATCGCCGAAGTGTCCAGGCTCGACCGGCCCGAGCGGACCAGCCCATCGGTCGCGACCCGCTCGCCAGGGCGGACCAGCAGCACGTCGCCGACGGCGATCTCCCTGGCCGGGATCGAGGTGGAGGTCCCGTCGCGCAGCACGGTCGCGGTCTCCGGCACGAGCTTCAGCAGCGCGCGCAGCCCGCCGCGGGCGCGGTCCATCGCCTTGTCCTCCAGGGCCTCGGCGATCGAGAAGAGGAATGCCAGCGCGGCCGCCTCCTCGACGTAGCCGAGGATCACCGCGCCCACGGCGCTGATCGTCATCAGCAGCGCGATCCCGAGCTTGCGCTTCACAACGAGATTCCGGATCGCACCGGGCACGAACGTGTACGCGCCCAGCAGCAGGCCCGCCCAGAACGCGACCAGCGCCGCGATGTGCAGCCCCGACCACTCCAGCGCCAGGCCGGTGCCGAACGCGACGCCGGAGAGGATCGGCACGACCAGACCGGGATCACGCCACCACGGGCGCTCTGCCTCTTCTGCCTCGTCCGCGGGGCTGGTCGTCGGCTCGTCGCAGCCGCAGGCGGCGCTCACGAGGCGTCCCCCGAACTGTTCGCGGCGCAGCAGCCCGGCACCGGGCAGGCCGGGTCGATGCACGGCGCGCTCTCGTCCACGGCGAGGGTCACATCGACCAGTGCCATCAGCGCCGCGGCCAGGTGCGGGTCGGCGATCTCGTAGCGAGTCTGGCGGCCCTCGGGCTCGGCGACCACGATCCCGCAGTCGCGCAGGCAGGTCAGATGGTTGGACACGTTCGAGCGGGTCAGCCCCAGCTCGCGCGAGAGCACGGCGGGGTGGCTCGGGCCGTCAAGCAGGGACATCAGGATCCGGGAGCGCGTCGGGTCGGCCATGGCCCGGCCGAGCCGGTTCATGACCTCGAGACGCGAAGCAATAGTCAGCATGCACTGAACTATACAGCAGCTGCTGACCTAATGTCCAGTTGTCGCGGCTGCCGCACGCGCTGCGCGCGCTTGCCCTCGCGAGGCGTGATCACCTCTTGCGCCAGCGGGGCCACTTCGGCATCCCGCGGCCCTTCCAGGTCTCCACGAGACCCGCAACCCAGCGGACGAACGCGAAGAGCCCGTAGCCGGCCCCGGCGAGGCCAGCGCCGACCACGAGCCACCAGCCGATGCCGAGCCACACGCTCCCGTCCACGTCCAGCGCCCACTGAACACCCATGATGAGCCCGGCGATGCCCATCCAGAGACCGGCGATGACCACGGCCACCGGCAGGAGAACGAGGCACATCGCGGTGGCGGCGGACCAGAGCTGTCGCGCCTCCAGCTTCGCCGTCGCGGTAATGATCCGCTCCGCCCACCTCGGCGTCTCCTCGTCCATGACCTTCACGAACCCCGCGAGCTTCTTCTGCTGTTCGGTCAGCGTGGCGATCCTCGTGTTCTGCGCCTCGACGGCGGCGAGGATCGAGGTCAACAGCTCCATCGTCTCCGGACTGCCAAGCTACTGCTGCGACTACTCGGGCTCGTTCTGCTGCTTCAGCCTGTCGAGCGCTGCGCTCATGTTCCTTCTCCTTCTGCTGCTGGTGGTAGTCGAAGAACGCCTGCGCGCCCTCCGGGGTGAAGTCCGCCGAGAGGGCGTTCGCGCGCTTGCGGCGCTCGGCGCGGCCGGGCCGCCACCAAACGGGGGAAATGGCATCATTAGAGGTACGACACGCCGGCGACACGCCGCCAACCAGCTTCTAATGCTGCAAAATCCCCCACCGCAGCCAGCCTCGTGCGCCACGTCGCCTACAGGACCTGGGCGCAGGGCCGATTGGCGCGAAAAACCTCGCCCAGCACGGCCCCTCCACTGGCACTTCCACGAAAAAGTTCACCCAACACCGCCCCTCCAGCCGCATTTCCGCGAAAAAGTTCTCCCAGCAAGCGTAAAAACGCCGATTTTGGGGTGTTTTGAGCGTGCAGGGCGAACTTTTTCGCGCTCACGCACACATCAGGCCACGCAGGGAGAACTTTTTCGTGCACGAGGCGCGACAACGTGGCGACTTTGAAACCGACAACACCACTGCTCGCCCCCAACAAGGGACCGCTGAAACCGACATCACCACTGCGCCCGAAAACCGCGCCAAAAAACACCGATTTCGCACCCGCAAAGGTGATGGCGGTTTCAATCCCACACAGATACCAGCGAGCAAAGGCGATGGCGGTTTCAGACAAGCGAGCCACCTGGCCGACAGGGCCAGGCTGCGGTACCCGTGGGCGGCGGCGGACCCTGGCCGGGCGACCAGTGGGCGGCCGACGTTACAAACGTCGTCAAACCAACACGATTCCAATCAACTCGCGAGAACCCCTGTGACAAACGTCGTCAATCTAAGCCAAAAAACCACCATTATCAGCG
>JAHACW010000077.1 GCA_018375675.1 Actinomyces sp.
GCGGGGCGAGTGCCCCGCACCCCGTCGTCGCTTACTTCTTCACGACGCCCGCATCAACGTCGGCCTGGGTGAAGTAACCGGAGTCGATGAGCTTTTCCTTGAGGTTGTCAGCGTAGATGGTCTCGACCTCGAGCAGGTAGGAGGGCACGACCTTCACACCGTTGTTGTAGGTGGTGGTGTCGTTGGCCTCGGGCTCCTTGCCCTCAGCCATCGCCTTGATGACCGTCACGGCCTGGGCGGCCAGGGTACGGGTGTCCTTGAAGATGGTGGACTGCTGGATGCCGTCGGCGATCATCTTCGTGGAGGCGATCTCGGCGTCCTGGCCGGTCACGATGGGCAGGCCGTCCTTGATGGCGGGGCCGTAGCCGGCGCCCTGGAGGGCGGTGATGATGCCGCGGGAGATGCCGTCGAAGGGCGAGAGCACGCCGGCGAGGGGCTCAGAGCCGCCGCCGTAGGTCGAGGTCAGCAGGTCCTCCATGCGCTTCTGGGCGACTTCCTGCTGCCAGCGCAGGATGGCGACCTGGTCGAAGCTGGTCTGGCCGGACTTGACGACGAGCGTGCCGTCGTCGAGGTAGGGCTTGAGGACGCTCATGGCGCCATCGAAGAAGAACTTGGCGTTGTTATCGTCGGGCGAACCGGCGAAAAGCTCGATGTTGAGCGGGCCCTTGGGGGCGTTGTCGAGCTTCTTGCCGTCCTTATCGGTCAGGCCAAGGCCGAACAGCAGAGCGTTGCCCTGTGCGACGCCGACCTTGAAGTTGTCGAAGGAAACGTAGAAGTCAACGTTCTCGTTGTCGCGGATGAGGCGGTCGTAGGCGATGACCGGGATGTTCTTCGAACCCGCGGTGTCGAGCTGGCTCGACAGGGCCGTGCCGTCAATGGAGGCGATGACCAGGATGGTGGCACCGTTGGTGATCATCTGGTCGATCTGCTGGGTCTGGGTGGGAATGTCGTCGTTGGCGAACTGGAGGTCAACCTCGTATCCGGCTGCCTCGAGGCCTTCCTTCACCGCGTTGCCGTCGGCGATCCAGCGCTCCGAGGTCTGGGTCGGCATCGCGACGCCGACCTTGACCTTGCCGCCATTCGAGGCCGCAGCGCCGCTATCGGAATTGGAAGCGCCACCGGCACCGCCGCCTGCGCATCCGCTCAGCGCAAGGGCGCCGGCCGCGAAGGTGGCCGCAACCGTTGCCATCTTGCCAAAGAAACCACGTGTCTTCATGGAATATCTCCTGTTTGTTGCCTCGACATCACTGTCGATGGGCGTCACGTCTCCACACGTCCGTCGTGTGGTCTGACAACTTGTACCATATGAGAGAGGGGTCACCCTCGCATTGCCCAATTGATAACGTTCCAATAACAATTGTTAACGTTCACAACTTTAAGAACGGACATATACACAAAGGAATCCCCCGGCTGTGCGGGGCCAGACGACCCCACACAGCCTATGTGAGCGGGCTTTACAGCCCCTCGGCGAGGCGGTGGTACGCCTGGTTCCAGCGCACGCCGGAGGCAAAGTCGCGTCGCGTCGTCGACTCGTCGATAACCACGAGCTCCATGTGCGCCAGCGCCGCAAAGTTCTCCCACACCTCAGGCTCGATCTGCGTCGACATGCACGTGTGGTGCGCTCCGCCCGCCGTCAGCCACGCCTCGACAGAGGTGTAGAAGTCGGGTTCGGGGATCCACATCGCGCGCGCGACCGGGAGCTTGGGCATCGGCTGGGGAGGCTCGATGACATTGACAATGTTCGCGGTGAGGCGGAAGCGGTCACGCATGTCGGACATCGCGACGACGACGCCGCGCCCCGGGGCCGCGTCGAAGACCATGCGCACGGGATCCTCGCGATCCCCGATGCCCAGGGGATGGATCTCGATGCGCGGGCGGGCATTCGTCAGCGAGGGGCACACCTCGAGCATGTGGGCGCCCAGGATCATCTCCTGACCTTCGACGAGGTTGTAGGTGTAGTCCTCCATGAGCGAGGCACCGCCGGGCAACCCCTCCCCCATGACCTTCGCGGCGCGCACGAGGACCGCGGTCTTCCAGTCCCCCTCGGCGCTGAAGCCATAGCCGGCCTCGGTCAGGCGCTGGACGGCCAGACCAGGGAGCTGACGGAGCCCGCCAAGGTCTTCGAAGTTGGTCGTGAAGGCCATCGCTCCGCGCTCTTCGAGGAAGGTGCGCAGCGCGATCTCCTCGCGGGCGGCGTAGCGCAGCGATTCCGCGCGATCCCCACCTGGGGCCAGCTCGGGGGCCACGTCGTAGCGCTCGCAGTATTCGGCCACGAGGGCATCGATGGCCCCCTCGTCCACGGCATCAACGACGGCCACGAGGTCGTTGACCGACCACGTGTTGACCGAGACGCCGAGGCGACGCTCAGCCTCGGTCTTGTCACCCTCCGTGACTGCCACGTTGCGCATGTTGTCGCCGAAGCGCACGACACGCAGCTCGTTGGTCGCCGCGAAACCTCCGGCCGCGCGCACCCAGTTGGCGACGCGGCGACGCGTGTTCTCCTGCGAGGCATGACCGACCACGGTGGCGCGAGCCAGGCCAAGGCGCGTGAGGATGTACGCGTATTCGCGGTCACCGTGCGCCGCCTGGTTCAGGTTCATGAAGTCCATGTCGATGCTGTCCCAGGGGATCTCGACATTGGCCTGGGTCGCCAGGTGCAGCAGGGGCTTGCGCAGGACCTCGAGGCCTCGGATCCACATCTTCGCGGGGCTAAAGGTGTGCATCCAGGAGATGACGCCGAGGACGCGGTCGTCTGCGCTGGCCTCGAGCATCGCTCGCTTGATGGAGTCGGAGTCCTTCAGGACGGGCTTCCACACGATCGGCGCGGGAAGCAGGTCGGATTCGTTGAGCAGGCGCACAACCTCGCGGGACTGCTCGGCGACCTGCGCCAGCGTTTCCTCGCCGTACAGGTCCTGGCTGCCGGTGACGAACCAGACCTCGCGGCCCTCGTAGAAACTGGTCACGGTGAAATCTCCTTTGATGTCAGTGCTGTCCGTAGACGTTTTGGTAGCGGTTGTAGAGGGAATCGATGTGATGCTGTTCGATGGGAACGAGAGGCCCGCCCGCGCGCGCGACGTGCACGGTCTTGGCAACCTCCTCGACCATGACGGCGGCCTTGACTGCGGCGCGCGCGTCGCGCCCGATCGTGAAGGGGCCGTGGTTGCGCATGAGGACCGCCGGTGAGCGCGATTCGCGCAGGGTGTCGACGATGCCGCGCCCGATCGAGTCGTCGCCAATGAGGGCGAAGGGGCCAACGGGGACGGGACCGCCGAACTCGTCACCCATCATGGTCAGGACGCAGGGAATCTCCTCTCCGCGCGCAGCCCACGCGGTGGCGTAGGTGGAGTGCGTGTGCACGACGCCGCCCACCTCGCTCATGTGGCGATAGACGTAAGCATGCGCGGCGGTGTCCGAGGAGGGAGCCCCCTCCCCCAGCACAAGGTTTCCATCGAGGTCACACACGACCATTGCCTCGGGGCTCAGGTCGTCGTAGGACACGCCCGAGGGCTTGATGACGAGAAGGTCCTGGCTGCCATCCTCAGCCTCGCCGCGCACGCGCTGGGAGACGTTTCCTGCCGTCCAGACGACGAGTCCCCAGCGGGGCAGCTCGGCATGCAGGGTGGCGACGTATTCACGGACGCGCTCGATCTCGCGCGCGAACTCGGGGGTCCATGTGTCGGGGTTGCGGTGATCCATTCGTACTCCTCACTGAGCATCGATGAGCGATTGGGTTAACGTTAACACCCACCTGTGCACAAGGCAAGCACGACGACAAAAAAGAGCCTCTAACGAGGGCACACTCCCGTCGAACCACGCACGACGAGGCGAGTGGGACGCACGTACGTGTCCAACGATTCCCCATCGAGCGCGCGACTGACGGCCTCAAGCGCACAGCGCCCAAGATCCGCGAAATCCTGGCGCACCGTCGACAGCCCCGGCCCCGCGTAGGCGGCCATCGGCACGTCGTCGAAACCCGCGACCGACACGTCGCCCGGAACGCTCACCCCGGCCTCGGCGAAGGCGCGCAGGAGGCCGACCGCGACCTCATCGTTCGCGCACATCACCGCGTCGGGCAGGCCATCCTCGACGAGGTTCTGTCCGGCGACGTACCCCCAGCGAGCCTCCCACGAGCCGACCAGCGGTGCACGCTTCGGTAGACCCGCCTCATCCATCGCCTCACGCCACCCGGCCACACGTTCGCGCGCCTCGAACCACTCCTGAGGGCCCGCCACGCAGGCAATGTCCCTGTGCCCCAGCGACATGAGGTGCTCCGCGAGCACTCGCGCACCTCCGCGCTGATCCGCGTGAACGACCGACACTCCGCGACCGAATGCGCGCCCACCGGAGACCGCGACCACCGGTACGGACGCGCCCTGGGAAGCCACGGCCTCGGCGAGAGAATCCACCGGCGCGATGACGACGATCGCCTCAGCGGCCAGGGAGGAGAAGTGGTCGAAGGCGCTGGCCACGTCGTCCGGGCCGAAACGATCGAGGGCCACGACCGACGTGAAGAGCCCAGCCTCGCGGGCGGCGACCTCCAGGGCGACCAGCATCGAGGAGGGACCGAAGTGGGCCGAGGTCGTGGTCACGACGCCGATAATGCCCGATCGGGCGGTCACCAGGGCACGGGCTACCGAGTTCGGACGGTATCCCAGCTGATCAATCGCGGCCTGCACGCGCTCGCGCGTCCGAGGCGACACACGCCCCTTGCCGTTCACCACGCGAGACACCGTCTGATGGGAGACTCCGACCAATTCGGCCACGTCCGCCATCGACGGAGGACGACCATTGCGCGTCATACCGGCCTCCCTCCCGCATACGTCCAGCTTTGTTCACATCGTAAACGACAAGGGCCCGTGACATATAACTCGCCACACTTTTTAAATAACTCGTAAAACAATCCTGCCGATCACAGAGAATGGAGGGGTCCCTTCAACACTTGGATAAAGGTCCAGGAGACACAGATGGCATCAAGCCCCTCGTCCGCTCCCCACCCCGTCGATCAAGTCCCTCCCTTTGGGAAACTCACCATTCTGGGCATTCAGCACGTCCTCGCGTTTTACGCGGGCGCCGTGGTCGTCCCAATCTTCATTGCCAGCCAGCTTGGGCTCGACGACGTAACGAAAATTCACCTCATCAACGCAGACCTGCTCACCTGCGGCATCGCCACCATCATCCAGTCGGCCGGCATCGGCCGCTTCATCGGCGTGAGGCTCCCCCTCATTCAGGGGGTCACTTTCACCGCCGTCTCCCCCCTCATCGCGATCGGAGCGGCGGCTACGCCGCCCGGTGCCGACCCGAAGACCGGCCTGGCCACCATGTACGGCTCCATCATCGCCGTCGGCCTCCTCGTCTTCCTGGTCGCCCCCATCTTCTCGAAGTTCCTTCGCTTCTTCCCACCGGTGGTCACGGGCACGCTCCTGACGGTCATGGGCACGACCCTGATCTCCGTCTCTGCCGACGACATTTTGAGGTGGACGGATAAGGCACCGGCGGACACGAAGGCGGCGCTCACCCTCGAATCGCTCGGCTACGCCATCGGCACCATCGTCATCATCGTCCTCATTCAGCGCCTCTTCAAGGGCTTCATGGGAACGCTCTCAGTCCTCCTCGGCCTCGTCATTATGACGGGCGTCGCCTTCGCGATGGGCAAGACCAATTTCTCGGACGTGGGAGAGTCCAGCTGGGTGGCCGTCACCCAGCCCTTCTTCTTCGGGCTTCCCCAGTTCTCCATCACCGCGATCTTCGCCATGATTATCGTCATGGCCGTGACCGCCGTGGAAACCACGGGCGACGTCTTCGCCACCGGCGAGGTCGTGGGCAAGCGCATCGCCCCGCGCGACATCGCCAACGCCCTGCGCGCCGACGGCCTGTCCACCCTGCTAGGCGGCGTCCTGAACTCCTTCCCCTACACCTGCTTCGCGCAGAACGTCGGCCTCGTGCGCCTCACCCGCGTGAGCTCCCGCTGGGTCGTCACCGCGGCGGGTGTCTTCATGATCGTCCTGGGCCTGCTGCCCAAGGCCGCGGCCTTCGTCGCGGCCATTCCTCCCCCGGTCATCGGCGGTGCCTCCCTGGCGATGTTCGCCAACGTCGCCGTCGTCGGCATCCAGACCCTGTCGAAGGTCGATCTGCGCGACAACCGCAACGCCGTTATCGTCTCCACCTCGATCGCCCTGGCACTCCTCGTCACCTTCAGGAGAGACGACATCGTCAATGCCATGCCCTCCTGGCTGCAGATCATCTTCGGCTCCGGCGTGACCATCGGCTCGCTGACGGCCATCATCCTGAACCTCCTGTTCTTCCACATCGGACGCGAGGCCTCGCCGGACGTCGCCGTGGTGGACGGCAAGAAGATCAACCTGGATGACATCAACGCGATGGATCGCGACCAGTTCGTCGCGACCTTCTCCTCGATGTTCTCCGCTCACACGTGGCCGGTCGAGCGCGCCTGGGAGTCCCGCCCCTTCGCCTCCGTCTCCGAGTTGCGTTCCTCCTTCGAGGACGCTGTCCTGGCGGCCAGCCCCGAGGAGGCCGAGGAGCTCATCGCGTCCTACACGGACATCGTCTCCCTGGTCCTCGATGGTGCTGGCGACGAGCAGGCCAGCACGGACACCTCGAACCTGTCCGTGGGTGAGGTCACCCCCGAGGAGGCCGAGGAGCTGCGCGCCCTGGCTGCCGCCTACCACGAGAAGTTCGGTCGTCCGCTGATCATCTGCGTGGACAACGTGGTGGACCGCAAGCACCTGCTGTCCTCGGGGTGGCGCCGCGTCGAGCACTCCCCCGCCCGCGAGGCTCGCTTCGCGCTCGGCGAGGTCATCGACATCGCCGACCTGCGTTTCGATCAGCTGGTCGCCGACGCCAACCCCATGCGCGCCGCGTGGGACGCTGGTTTTGAGCGCCTCTGAGTAGCTCTCAGCGTCTCGTAACGACGAGGCCGGGGCGCGTCGGGCGATATGCCTGACGCGCCCCGGCTTTTTCAAGCCCACAACACCCCAGCCGTAGTCACTCCCAGACAAAGTCGCATGCAATTCCAAAACACGAGTGACACGGCGATGCGAACTGAAGCAGACAAACAAGATTGTTAAGGGGAATTGCATGCGAAATTGGTGAGCAGCACGAAAGATGCCTGAAACAGCACTCTTCCCACTGCACTCTTCCCACAGCACGCAGTTCCCACGACTCGCTCCCGGTGCAGATACGCCGAGGGGCCGACCTGGCGGTCGGCCCCTCGGCGTATCCCATCAACACAGTGCAAGTTGTCCCAGAAAGCTCCTCAATGATGTCTCGTCAGCATTGCTCGGGCCCGTGAGGCCCGTGCCGTATTCCCTTGTGATGACACCTACTGTAGGAGCCCAACCTTGCGACAACGGCAAGGTGAGCTGAGAAAATCCTGGGATTTTAACCCTGCAGATAATTGACTGATCACAAGACGAGTGTGCGCCCCCGGTCTCCCGGGGGCGCACACTGCGTCGCACACGCTCAGGGCGTTATGTCAGGCCTCAGCCGTTCCACTGGCCGTTCTCTGCGAAGTAGTACCACTTCCAGCCGATCCAGTGACCGCCGGTGTACATTGCTCCCGAGTCGGTGCTCAGGTAGTACCAGAAGCCACCATCCTTCAGCCAGCCGGTGGTCAGCGCACCGCTGGGGGCCATGAAGTACCAAGACGAGCCGTCCTTGACCCAGCCGGTAGCCATCGCGCCACTTCCCGG
>JAHACW010000005.1 GCA_018375675.1 Actinomyces sp.
GGCCCGGCCGCCCGCGAGATCGCCACACGCGAGCCTGCGGCTCGGAGTGGTCGATCTCGAAGCCCGCCCGTGCCCTCCGGACCCTCCGGCGCCCTCCACGCCAGTGGGGCCGGGTCGCTGGCGTGTGGCTGGGTGCGTCGGCTCAAAGCCTGGCCAGGCCCCGCCGCCGCCCACCGGCACCGCGGCAGGTCCCTCCGGCGCCCACCGGCACCGCGGCAGGACCCTCCGGCGCCCACCGGCACCGCGGCAGGTCCCTCCGGCGCCCACCGGCACCGCGGCAGGTCCCTCCGGCGCCCACCGGCACCGCGGCAGGACCCTCCGGCGCCCTCCACACCAGTGGGGCCGGGTGTACTGACGTGTGGCTCGGTGCGTCGGCTCGTTGTCCGGCCAGGCCCCGCCGCCGCCCACGGGCACTGCAGTCTGGCCCTCCGGTCCCTCCGGCGCCCTCCACACCAGTGGGACCTGGTGTGCTGACGTTTGTAACGTCGGCCGCCCACTGGTCGTCCGGCCAGGCTCCGCCGCCGCCCACGGGCACCGCAGTCTGGCCCTCCGGTCCCTCCGGCTCCCTCCACACCGGCGGCGCTGTGTCGCTGGAGTGTGGCTGGGGGCGTGTTGTTACAAACGTCGTCAATCCAAGGTGTTTTTTGTGTGGATTTCTGATCCGTTGTTACAAACGTCGTCAATCTGAGGGCTTTTTCGCTGATTATGGTGGTTTTTGGGCTTGGATTGACGACGTTTGTCACAGGGGTCTTCGTGAGGCGATTTAAATCGTGGTGGTTTGACGACGTTTGTAACGTCGGCCGCCCCCTGGTCGCCCGGCCAGGCCCCGCCACCGGCCACGGGTATCGCATCTGGGTCCTGTAGACCAGGCGGCCCGCTCTCCTGAAACCGGTGTCGCCTTTGCTCGCTGGCATCTGTAGGGGTTGAAACCATCGTCGCCTTTGCGGGCGCCGGCCGAGCCCCAATTGAAACCGCCATCGCCTTTGCGGGCGTCGGCCGAGCCCCAATTGAAACCGCCATCGCCTTTGCGGGCGTCGGCCGAGCCTCGATTGAAACCGCCATCGCCTTTGCGGGCGTCGGCCGAGCCTCGATTGAAACCGCCATCGCCTTTGCGGGCGCGAAATGGGCGTTTTCGGTGCAGTTTTCGGGCGCAGAGGCGATGCCGGTTTCAAGGCTCCCTTGTTGGGGGCGAGCAGTGGTGACGGTGGTTTCATGCTGGCCTGAATCAGTGGCCGTAGAGGTGTCATTGGTTTCAAAGTCCCCATGGGCGGGGTCCTGAGCGCGAAAAAGTTCGCCCTGCTTGGTCTGATGGTGGGTGCGAGCGCGAAATAGTTCGCCCAGTGCACGAAAAATCGCCCAAAATTGGCATTTTGTGGCGTGCTGGGCGAGTTTTTTCGCGGAAATGTCGCTAGAGGGGGTGTGCTGGGCGAGTTTTGTCGCGGAAACGCGGCTGGAGGGGGTGTGCTGGGCGAGTTGTTTCGCGATCCAGCAGCCGCAGGTGCCCGTGGGCGAACTTTGTCGCGCCGCAGCCCTGGTAGTCGGCCCCCTACCGGCAGTGTTAACCCTTCAATGCGCAGCTAAACCCTATGGGTGGCATGGTGGGCAGCCCGCCCAGCCCACCACCCATCGGGTTAACGTGCGCATAGGTGGGCCCACGTGCGCATTAGCGGGTTAACGTGCGCATGAAGGGGCTCAGGCCGCCAGCTGTCGGCCTGAGTCTGGTGACTGGGTGCAACGTTCGGCGGCTGGGTGTGGTGCGTAAGCGGTCGGGCGTCATGTGCGGCTGGTTGTGCTCGCGCGTGCGTACAGTAGCGCCCCGCCCGAACCCGGGCGGGGCGCTACCACAACCAACAATCAGGCGTTCTGCAGTACTCCCTGCATGGCGAACATGAGGCCCACCATGATCGTGTTGTTGAGTGCGTGGAACAGCCACGAGTACGCCACGTTCTTCCCGGACATTACGTACACGAGCGTCAGGACGATGCTGAGTGGCAGGTACGTGAAGAAGTCCTGCCACTGGTGACAATGCATGTAGGCAAACAGTGCCGCGGAGATCGATGCGACGAGCCACGTGGGTGCGTATGCGCTGAGCTTGCCGATGAGGATGTGGCGGTAGAAAATCTCTTCGACCATGGGCACCCCAATGGCGACGAAGAAGCAGAAGACGAGTCCCGTGCCGCCGTCAAAAATTGCGTTGATGACGGCCTGCTGGTTATCGGCGACCGGCGGGTTGAGCCCGTAGAGGGCGATGCGGGTCGCGGCCTGGACGATGACGACCAGGATCCACAGGCCGAAAAGCAGCAGGATCTTCAAGAAGGGGCGCGTGCGCAGGTAGGTGAAAGCGGGGAAGAACTCGCGCGAAAACAGTGCCAGGACGATGATCAGGAAGACCGTGTCGACAGCGAGGTTGATGGCCGTCAGGTTCCACGACTCGGGGAAGAGGAGCATGGGAACGGCGCCCACCAGGAAGAACGCGGCGTAGGGGATGCCGAAGATCGCGATGCGCACCCAGTCCGCGCGCGTCGGGCCCGCGGGGGACGAGGCCGGGGACGCCTCGCTCGAAACCGGCTCGCCGGGCAGGGGGAGGGGAGTGGCGGCCGCGTGGCCCTGCGGGCCTGCGCTTGTCACGGGAGAATCTGCCGTCGCGCTGAGGGGCTGTGTATTCGGGTCGGTGGCCATGGGTGGGCTCAGCTTCCTGTCGTTAATAGTGCTGCCGGAATATTATGGCAAAATTTGAAATATCTTTCCAAGCGCGTGAGTGTGCGGGTTATGCCTGTCGACGGCTGTGATGGCCTTGGTGTTTCGCCAGCTGGCGCGCCATTTTTATGGCACTGCGTCAGCAAGAGATTAGCCTGGGCCTTTAGTCCTTCAAGGGGGCTATGTCAGCGCGCTAAACACGGTCACGGCATGGTCACAATTTAGGACGACCTAAACGGACTACTTTTCACCTGGGCGAGATGTGGCTACGCTCAATGCTTAGGAATTCCATCATCCCGGCGTTACCTAATCGCCGGATCCACAGGAGGCAAGCGGTGACAGTGCTTCGCGCTCACGCGCATAGTATTCGCGCTCACGTACACAACATCGGTCAGCGACTCAGTCGCGTCCTCATCGTCGCAGTCATGGCGGCTCTGGCCGTGGCCGTCTTCGCCTCGCCCTCGCGAGCCGCGGATCAGACGTGGAGCGATGTTTCGACCACGATCAATGGCCTGATCGACGAAGGCGTGTCCACCTTCAAGGCAGGCGACGCAAAGGGCGGCAAGGACAAAGTCAACGACGCCTACTACAAGCACTACGAGATCACCGGCATGGAGAAGCAGGTCATGGCCCGCATCTCCGGCTCGCGCGTCTCGCAGGTGGAGATGGAGTTCTCCCTCCTGAAGAAGGCCATGAGTGACGCCGACAGTGCGGGCGTCGATAGCCACGCTACGACCCTCAAGCAGTACATGGTCGAAGACGGCGCGTCCCTGGATGGCGTCGCCCCCGGATCGGCAGCCCAGGCCTCGTCGGATGATTACAGCCCCGGCGCATGGGGTGAGGTCGCCAAGACGATCAACGGCATCCTCGAAGACGGCGCCAATGCCTACAAGGGCGGCGACGCCAAGGCCGGTAAGGACAAGGTCAACGAGGCCTACTACAAGCACTACGAGATCACCGGCATGGAGAAGCAGGTCATGAGCCGGATCTCCGGCTCGCGCGTCTCGCAGGTGGAGATGGAGTTCTCCCTCCTGAAGAAGGCCATGACCGACGACGACTCGGCGGCGGTCGACCAGCACCTCTCGACGCTGACGAACTACATCCGCGAGGACGCCAATAGCCTCGACGGCTACACCGGCAAGGCTGCCGACAAGACCACTGACAGCTCGGGCACCTCCCCGTGGATCGCCCAGTTCCTGCCCTCCCTCCTTGTGATCCTGCGCGAGGGCATGGAGGCAATCCTCGTCGTCGCCGCCGTCCTGGCCTACCTGGCTAAGGCCGGCCACAAGAACAAGGCCCCCATCGTGTGGGGCGGCGTCGCCCTCGCCCTCGCCCTGTCCGTGGGTCTGGCTTTCCTCTTCAGCTACGTGACCTCCCTGGCGGGCGCCAATCAGGAGCTCCTCGAGGGCTTCGCCGCGCTCTTCGCGGTTGTCATGCTGATCTGGGTCTCCAACTGGATGATCAACAAGTCCTCCAACAAGGCCTGGGACGAGTACATCAAGAAGCAAACCGACGCCTCGCTGACCAGCGGCTCCCTGCTGGGCCTGGCGTTCATCTCCTTCCTCGCGGTTCTGCGCGAGGGCGCCGAGACGATGCTCTTCTACGTGCCGATCGTCGCCGCCGCGGGCGACAAGGTCCACTACGTGTGGATCGGCCTGGCGGTCGGCCTCGTGGCCCTGGTCATCATCTACCTGCTCATCCAGTTCGCGGCGGTTCGCATCCCGCTGCGCCCCTTCTTCACCATTACCTCGCTGCTGATGGCCTTCATGGCCTTCACGTTCACGGGTTCTGGTATCGGGGAACTCCAGGAGGCGGACGTCGTGTCTCTGACGCCCATCTCCGGCTTCCCCACTATTGACCTCTTGGGGATCTACCCCCGAGTGGAGAACCTGGCCGCGCAAGCCATCGTTCTCGCCATCATCGTCGGTCTCTATTTCTTCGGAAAAGCTCGCCTCGCCCGCGAGGCCGCCGCCCAGTCGCGGGCCGGGGAATGACACCCCCGAGCGACACCGACGTTTCACCCAACCAACACGCACAGGAGATCATCACATGAAGCGCTCTCTGTTCCGCGTCGGCGCGGCCCTGGCCACGCTGGCCCTCGCAGGCACTCTGGCGGCCTGCTCCAACAACTCCTCCTCGTCCTCCAGTGAGAAGCCCGCGGCCTCGTCCTCGGCCGCCGCTGACTCTGCCGCCCCCGCCCCCGGCGAGGATGCTGGCTTCGAAGAGCAGCCCCTCGGCGACGAGGTCCACGTTGGCCCCCTCGTCGTGGGCGGCGTCTACTTCCAGCCCGTCGAGATGGAGCCCCAGGTGGGTACCCCCGCCGCAGAATCCTCGATGCACATTGAGGCCGACATCGCCGCCGCTCCTGACAACAAGCTCGGCTACGGTGCGGGCGACTTCGTGTCCGGCCTGACCGTGGACTACGCGATCAAGGACAAGTCCGGCAACGTCGTCCAGGAAGGCACGCTCATGCCGATGAACGCGTCCGACGGCCCGCACTACGGCCTGAACCTGCCCAAGCTGGACGCCGGCACCTACGACGTGTCCTTTATGATCAAGCCCCCCAGCGTGTGGCTGCTGCACACCGACAAGACCACGGGTGTTGAGGGCCGCTTCTGGACTGAGCCGCTCGTCGCCGAGTTCCCGGATTGGCAGTGGGATCCCACGGCCGTCTCCTGGTGATCGACGATCGCTTGCAGTGGGGCCGAGGCAGTGGTTCTTTGTAGGACCGCTGGCCTCGGCCCTCGCCCCGTGAGGGGACTAGAATCGATACCGTAGCTACGACTTCGGTGAACCTTTATTTCGGGAGGAAAGCCAATGCTTCAGCAGATGAGTGAAGCAACCCTGACGCTGCTGTTGACGATGCTCGCGCTCGGCGCCGTCATCCGCTTCATGCCCGCCGCCGGGCATGGTCGCCGCGGGAAGAAGGCGCGCTCGGTCGCCGTGTGGGCCGGTATCGGCCTGGGCATGGTCTCTTCCCTGGCTCTGACGATCATTAACGTCGAGGCCCCCAAGTCCGTGAACCGCCAGACCGTCGGCCTGTTCACCCTCCCCGTCGCGATCGTCCTCGCGGTCCTGTTCCTCGCGCTCATCGCGGTGCGCTCGCGCCGCGTGCGCGCCCTCCTGCCCGGGGACGCCGACGACGAGGCCCGGGCTGCCTCGTCGATGGAAACCGCAGTGAGCGGGGATACCCTCGTGCGCATCGTCGGCGCCCTCTACATTGCGGCCGCCCTGTTCCGCGCAGTCCCCACGGCCATGAACCAGGCCGTCATGATGCTCTCGGGCGGCGTCGAGATCTACTCGACCCCGGTCGTTCTCGCGCTCGTCGGCTACGTGCTGGCGTGGGTGCTCGTCTGCTTTGTCACATGGGTCTCCTACCGCCTGTGCTCGTGGAACAATCGCGTGTGGCCGGCGGCCTTCATCCTGATCTCGCTGCTGGCCAACCACGCACTGATGATCGTGCGCATCATCAAGGCCAAGCGCTGGATTGCGATTCCCAAGGACGCGTGGAACGTCATGTCGTGGTTCATCAACCACGAGGCCGTCTTCACGATCGCCGCGGGCCTGGCCCTGTGCGCCGTCGTGGTCCTGACCTGGCTGGCCTCGCGCTCCATCCCGACCGTTGGGGCCAACCCCGCCGAGGGACGCCTGGGCCGCGCGCGCTCGCGCCTCTACAAGTCCATGGCCGGCACCGCCGCCCTCGGCTACCTGTGCGGCGCGCTGCTCATCACCGTCGGCGTCGCCTACGGCAGCCAGGAGATCGAGCTGTCCCCGCCCGAGTCCTACAGCGTCGTCGACGACCAGGTGAGCGTCAACCTCGCCGACATCTCCGACGGTCACCTGCACCGCTTCGAGTACACGACCTCGGGCGGCGTGAAGGTGCGCTTCATCGTCATCCAGAAGTCCGGCTCCTCCTTCGGCGTGGGCCTGGACGCGTGCGATATCTGCGGCCCCACCGGCTACTACGAGAAGGACGGCAAGGTCATCTGCAAGCTGTGTGAAGTGGCGATGAACATCGCGACCATCGGCTTTAAGGGCGGCTGCAACCCGATCCCGATCGACTACAAGGTCTCCAACGGCACGCTGACCGTGCCGATCTCGGCTCTCGAGGCCTCGGCCTCCGTCTTCGCGAAGTAAGGGGATCGCGTGTTCTTCCGAATGCTGCGCGGTGCCCTCACGAGGCGCGGTAACCGCCACCTGATGATCGCCCTGACCGTCGCGCTGGGCGCCTGCGTCGCCACGTCCATGCTCTCCGTCATGTTCAACGTGGGCGACAAGGTCAACCAGGAACTCAAGTCCTACGGCGCGAACATCGTCGTGCGCCCCCAGGGCGCGGCCGTCCTCGACGACCTCTACTCCACGGGCGAGGCCACCGAGTCCCGTTCCTACCTGCGCGAGGACGAGCTCGGCAACATCAAGACGATCTTCTGGACATACAACATCCTCGACTTCGCGCCCCTGCTGAGCGTGTCCGTCACGGATGGGAACGGCGAGCACGTGCCCACGACCGGCACCTGGTTCAGCCATCACCTTGAGCTGGCCACCGGCGAGAGCGTCGAAACCGGCCTCGACAAGCTGCGCGGCTGGTGGGGCATCGAGGGCTCCTGGCCCGCTGATGACGATGAGGACGGCGCCCTCGTTGGCACCACCTACGCGGCCGCTCACGGCCTCGGCGTCGGCGACACCTTCACCCTCACCCGTGAAGGCATCACCCGCGACTTCACGGTGCGCGGCATCCTCACCAGTGGCGACGACGCCGACCGCGGCGTGTTCATTCAGCTGTCGCAGGCCCAGGCGCTCCTGAACCGCGAGGGCGTCGTCGGCAGTGTCGAGGTCTCCGCCCTGACCACGCCCGACAACGACCTGGCGCGCAAGGCCGCGAAGAACCCGAACTCGCTGAGCGTGTCCGAGAAGGAAACTTGGTACTGCACCGCCTACGTCTCCTCGATCGCCTACCAGATCGAGGAAGTCATGACGGACTCCGTGGCCCGCCCGGTCCGCCAGGTCGCCGAGTCCGAAGGCACGATCCTGGAGAAGACCCAGCTGCTCATGGTCCTCGTGACCGTCCTGGCGCTCATTGCCTCGGCCCTGGCCATCGCGAACCTGGTGACCGCGGGCGTCATGGAGCGCTCCAGCGAAATCGGCCTCATGAAGGCTGTGGGCGCCAAGGATAAGCAGATCATCTCGCTGTTCCTGACGGAGACGATCATCGTCGGCCTGGTCGGCGGCGTCCTCGGCTACGGCGGAGGCCTCGCGCTCGCACAGGCGATCGGCTACATGGTTTTTGGCTCCTCCATCGCCTTCGTGCCCGTCGTTGTCGGCCTCGTCGCCGTCCTCGTCATCCTCGTCGTCCTGGGAGCCTCCATCCCGGCGATCCGCTACCTGCTGCGCCTCAACGCGGCGGAAGTCCTGCACGGAAGGTGATGCCCATGTCCAGACGAGCAATGTTCTGGCGGATGGTCACCTCATCCATCCTGCGCCGTCGCTCCCGCGTCCTCATCGCGATCCTTGCCGTCGCCATCGGCGCGACCACGCTGTCCGGCCTCGTCACGATCGCGGTCGACGTGCCGGCCCAGCTGGCCCGAGAGATCCGCTCCTATGGCGCCAACCTCGTCGTCACCCCCGCCGGCGACGTGCCCATCACGGACGAGGCCGTGGCCGCCGCGACCGCCCAGGTGCCCGCGAGCGCTCTGGTCGGATCTGCAGCCTTTGACTACGAGACCGTCACCATCAACGACCAGCCCTACGTCGCGGGCGGCGCGGACCTGAACGCCGTGCATGCCATGAACCCGTACTGGTACGTGGACGGGGAATGGCCCGCCGCGACGGGTCAGGTGCTCGTGGGCGAGCAGATCGCCTCGACGATTGACGTCAAGGCGGGTGACACGATTACGGTCAGCCAGCTGGACGCGAGTGCCTCCTCGAAGGCCGCCGCCCAGTCGGGGGCGCAGGCCTCGGCCCTCAAGGTCGATCCGCGTACCGTCACCCTGACCGTGTCCGGCATCCTCAAGACCGGCGGCAACGAAGACGGCTACGTGTACATGTCCCGCCAGGACATGAGCGCGCTGACCGGGCAGACCGGCGCCGTGTCGCTCGCCGAGTATTCGATCGCCCTGGAAGGCGATCAGCTCAGCGCCATCGCCGACGCGATGAACGCCGCGAACCCCGACATTCACGCTCAGACTGTGCGCCGCCTCGCCCAGTCCGACACGGGCGTGCTGGCGATGCTGCGCTCCCTGCTCATCGTCATCACCGTCATCGTGCTCGCGCTGACTATGATTGGCGTGTCCACCACGATGATCGCCGTCGTCACCGAGCGCCGCAACGAGATCGGCCTGCGCAAGGCCCTGGGTGCCACCGCCCGATCCATCACCCGCGAGTTCATGGGTGAGGGCGTCATGCTCGGCCTCATCGGAGGCCTCCTGGGTGCCGGGGCCGGCTACGGCCTCGCCGTGCTCATTTCCACCTCCGTGTTCCACCGCTCCATCTCGCTGCACCCCGTCATCCTCCTCGGCACGGTCGCCTGCTCGATCCTCATCGCCGTCCTCGCCTGCCTCCCGCCGGTGCGCCGCGCACTGGCCGTCGACCCCGCGCTCGTCCTGCGCGGAGAATGAGAGTCACCATGACCACCTCCACCGCCACCCCGGCCTCGTCGGCCCCTACGGACGCGCTGCTGAGCCTCGAGGGCGTCTCGAAGATCTACGGGGACCTGCACGCCCTCGACAACGTGTCTCTCGAGATCCCGCGCGGCCAGTGGGTCTCCATCGTCGGCCCCTCCGGCTCCGGCAAGACCACCCTCATGAACATCGTCGGCGCGATGGACACCGCCACCAAGGGCACCGTCATGCTGGACGGACACGACATCTCCGACCTGACCGCCGATGAGCTTACCGAGGTGCGCTGCCGCACCATCGGCCTTGTCTTCCAGCAGTTCCACCTCATCGGCCACCTCACCGCCCTTGAGAACGTCATGGTCGCCCAGTACTACCACTCGATGCCCGACGAGAAGGAAGCCCTCGAGGCCCTGGACCGCGTCGGCCTCGCTGACCGCGCCACCCACCTGCCGCGCCAGCTCTCCGGCGGCGAACAGCAGCGCGTGTGCGTGGCCCGCGCCCTCATCAACTACCCCAAGCTGCTGCTGGCCGACGAGCCCACCGGCAACCTGGACGAAACCAACGAGGAGATCGTCCTCGACCTGTTCAACCAGCTCCACCAGGACGGCACGACCCTCATGGTCGTCACCCACGACGCGCTCGTCGCCGAACAGGGCCAGCGCGAAATCCGACTCGACCACGGCAAGGTCGTCAAGGAAACCTGGCACGACCACGACTTCGAACAGCGCGCCTCCGGCCTGGTCCTGCCCGGCCGCGACGGCGACGCGCGCAGTGGAAAGGACAAAGTGCGATGACCACGCCCACCCCTGTTGAGAGCCGATCCCGCTGGGTCACCCCGGCCTCGTACGCGGTCCTCGGTGCCCTCGGCGCGACCATCCTGGCTGCGTGCACGCCCAACACCGGCCTGGACATGACCAAGCCCATGAGCGACGGCACCTGGACCGCCCAGTCCAACGCCGACGACCAGGGCTCCATCGGCACCATCACCATCACCGTTGAGGGCGGGCGCATCACCGCCACCTCCTACGAGACGACGCTGGCCGACGGTACCGACAAGGGCACCGAGTACGGCAAGAACTCCGCGGGCGAAGTCTTCAACGAGGACTACTACAAGAAGGCTCAGGCCGCCGTCGCCTCCTACCAGGAGTACTCCGACAACCTCACCAAGGTCGGCGACCCCGCCAAGGTCGACGTCATCACCGGCGCCACCGTCGCCCACCAGCAGTTCGTGCAGGCCGCCATCCGCGCCATCGCCGCCGCCCAGGGTGTCTCCCCGGACGGCGCCGACGACATCAACATTCCCGGCCTGAATGACGCCACCAAGGACGGCGACCTCGACAAGGACCTCGGAGGCTCCGACGGCTGAGGCTTCGCGCTTCGCCGGCACCCCGGGGGACGAGGCGATGGCTGAGTCCGCGGGTGTAGCGCCCACGTGGCGCTCCTCCTTCCCCGCGATGGGCACCCGCATCGACATCATCGGATGGGGCGGGAACGGCATGGCGATCGTCAACGCTGTCGTGGGCATCGTTGCGCGCCACGAGGACATGTGGAGCGTGTTCCGGCCCTCGTCCGAGGTGTCGCGACTCAATGATGTTGTTGCCTCGACTGGGGGCGGCGGGGCGTCCCGTTGCGGGGCCGATTCCGCGCAGGCTGGCCACGGCCTCGTCGTGAGCGAAGAAACCGACCGCCTGCTGCGCGACGCGCAGGCGCTCGCGGAGGCGACCGGGGGAGCGTTCAACCCGCTGATCGGGCCGCTCGTTGCAGCCTGGGATGTCAAGGCGATGCGGGCCGCGTACGTCGCGGGTGCGCCCTTGCCGCCCGCGCCTGCTGCCGATGCTGTCGAGGCAGCGTTATGCGCGTCGTCGTGGAGCTTGCTGTCGCGCGTGGGCGAACGACGTTGGGTGATGGGGGTTCCCGGTGAGTCCGCGGGTGGCGTGGATGCACCCAGCCCAAGCCTCGACCTGGGCGGCATCGCGAAGGGATACACCGCTGACGCGTGCCGCGACCTGGCAGTGGCCATGGGGGCGCGCGGCGTCCTCGTGTCGGTGGGAACCTCGTCGGTGTCGGTATTCGGGACTCGCGCCGACGGCTCTTCGTGGCGTGCCGGCCTGCGCGACCCTCAAGGCGGGCCCACGTCGGTCGCTGGCGTCGTCGAGTTGCCTGTGGGCGGCATGGCGTCCCTGTCGACGTCCGGGGATAACCTGGGGCCGCTGGGTGGTGTGCGTAAGGTTGGTGCGGGTTCTTCGGCGGGTCCTCTGGTGGGGCCCGTGTCGGATCGTCGCGCGCGTGAAACATCGCGTGAAACATCCCCGGGTGACGGTCGAGTGTTCGATCATCACATCATTGACCCGCGCACGGGATATCCCGCGAATGCGGGCGTTCGACAAGTCAGTGTTGTGGCCTCGTCGGGTGTGCTGGCGGAGGCACTGTCGACGGCGCTCCTTGTTGATCCGTCCATCGATGTTTCTGACGTCGTGGCGCGCTGGGCCCGTGAGACGGGCACCCCGGCCTCGGCGAGGGTTGTGAGCCTGGTGCGTGCTGCGCAGGGGTGAGAAGCTGATACGTGGATGGGCCTGGGATAGGAAATGATTGGCGCAGGGTTCAACCTGATCGGGAACATTCAACCTGATCGGGAACATTCAACCCGATCAGAAGGGGTTGAACCTTACCGATCGGGTGTAACACCTCATCGGTGACAAGCGAATTCCTGGGCAGGCGTTGTTGTCGGCCACTATTGCCATGGGCCGGCGGGTTTTTCCACAGGCTCATTTCTATGTCGCGTGTTTTCCACAGGGGCAGCTGTTCTAGGTGAGATGCTTTTGCCGTGCTGCGATCATCCGCATATGAGTGACAATCAGCTGACCGTTATTCGTTCATCGTCGGGCTGCCGAATTCCTCACGATACGCAAGATACATGCGTGTATCTACACATCATGAAGGGGTGCTACGTACGCGTCGACGATGCTCAATTCCTTAGTTCGCGATGGTCTATCTGGGAAGCCGTGTCACGAGCACGATTGTTGGCTGTGCAGCATGCGAGGAGTGAAGATCGTGTCTTCATCGGAGCCAGTGCACTCGTTGCTCGAGGTATTCCGTTGTGGGAAGCGAATCCCGATGTTTGCGTGTGGACTCCTTCGAGGCGTGGGCACAAATCTCTGCGCGCAGTTCAAGTGGAGGCTGTTCGGGTGCCTGCTGTCTCCCTCCGATGGAGCGTCGTGCCACCCAATGCGCCGGAGCTTGAGCAAGTAGAGGGCATCACCGTCGAAGGAATCGTTGATGCTGGAGTGCGCATGGCTCTTTTCTCTGAACACTTAAGTGCCTTCGTGGCGCTGTGTATGCTGCTCAATCGGCAGTCGCAATTTTCAGTGTTTACGCAGGACGTGGACCGGCAACGTTCGGATGGTCTGCGGGAGAATATGCTGGCAAGGCTCGAAGAACGTGCGACAGGCAAAGAAACTATCCCCTTCCGGAGAGCTAAACGCCTGATTGTTGCCGCTGACCCGGGCTGTGAGAACCCCGCTGAGGCCGCTCTTCTGTGGGTGGTGAAGTCGGTGAGTGCCTTCGAGGTCGTGACCCAGTTCGAAATTATCGTCAACGGGCGACGATACTTTGCGGACATCGCGATTCCGGGACTCATGATCATCTTCGAATTCGATGGGATTGGAAAGCTCGGAAAGAACGAAGTCGACTTTGCTCGGGCGAAGCGTGACTGGATCCAACGTGAAAATGATTTACGCGGTGCTGGATGGACTATCTATCGATTCTCGTGGCCAGACTATGAGGATCTGACGCAACTGAGGTCCTTGGTAAGTGAGCTGTTGGGGCCTTTCCAATCCGTGATCCCATCCTCGGCTCAGGGCCTGTGGGCGAAACCCACGCCGGCATGTGATGGACCGGAGCGTCGGTTCCATATGGCTGCCAATCGTTGGGGAACCGCGCGAGAGGATTACGCTCGTTAGGGAAGATTCAACCTGATCGGGAAGATTCAACCCGATCAGAAGAGGTTGAACCTTACCGATCGGGTGTAACACCTCATCGGTGACAAGCGAATGCGTGGACACAAGCCCGAACGGATGTCGCTGCGGGACGAAGCACCGAAACATGCGACAGTGCACCAGACCCCACAGGTGTGGAGGGCGCCGGGGGGCCTGGCTGCGGTGCCCGTGGGCGGTGGCGGGGCCTGGCCGGGCTTCGAGTCGACGCGCCGAACCGAAGGCTCGCGGGCGGGCCGCCGCCCACGGGCGCACCGAGCAGCCCGGCCCACGGGCGCACCGAGCAGCCCGGCCCACGGGCGCACCGAGCAGCCCGGCCCACGGGCGCACCGAGCAGCCCGGCCCCAAGACCGGCCCCACAGAAAGGCCCGACTGCGCCCGGAACACTCGTGGGGCCACTCGTCGACGCCAGAATTCAGGCGGAACGCCCCGCAAGCAGCGTCGCCAGGTGGACGCCCCCGCGGCCCGCCAGCTGGGCGGCCTGGGTACGGCAGGAGAAGCCGTCCGCCAGGTATACGGCGTCCGGCTGCGCCGACAGGGACGGCAGAAGCGAATGGGATGCGACGGCCACAGACAGGTCGTAGTGGCCCGCCTCCATGCCGAAATTCCCGGCCAGGCCACAGCAGCCCTCGAGCCTCGTTACGCGTGCGCCCAGCGACTCGAGCAGCGCCTGGTCCGCGTCCCAGCCCATGACGGAGTAGTGGTGGCAGTGCGGCTGCGCGACGATCTCGACGCCCTCCAGGCTCGGCAGGTGACGCGCGGAGGCGGGCAGGGCCGACAGCACCTCGGCGAGGGTACGCGTCGCGGAAGACACGAGCAGAGAGCGTGGGTCCTCGGGTAGTAGATCCAGCAGGTCGTCGCGCAGCACCGCCGTGCATGACGGTTCGACGCCGACGATCGGGATCCCCGACGCCGCGAAAGGTGCAAGAACGCCCAGCAACGACGCCAAGTGCTTCTTCGCACCGCTCAGCTGACCCGTCGTAATCCACGTGAGGCCACAGCACGCGTCCGGCGCGACAATTGGCGCGAACCCGTTCGCCTCGAGCACGTCGACGACCGCGCGCGCACCAGTATCGTCCAGGGTCTGGCTAAACGAGTCCGCCCACACGAGCGCGTACGGCCGCCCGCTGGGGTCGTGCGGTCCGCTCAGGATCGGGGAGTCCGCCATCGACGAGGCCTGGGCACCCTCGCGCTCGCGGGTATCGGATACGGCATCCGACGAAGCCGACGCAGGAACGCTGCCCGCCAGCAGGGAATGGCGGCGAGCCCACGCGGTGAAGGTGCCGGACTGGAGGGCGGGCATGCCTCGTCGAGGATCGAGTCCGATGATGCGGAAGGCGAGCGAGCGCAGGGGACCCACGGACATGACGGCATTCGCGACGGTAGCCAGGCCGGGCACGCGCGCGGTGACGCGGGTGAGGCGGGGCAGCCAGCCGAGCGTGTAGTGGCTGAGGGGGCGTATGCGTCCCCGGTAGGTGCGGAACAGTGCTTCGGAGCGGTAGCGGGCCATGTCGACGCCGGCGGGGCAGTCGGCGGAGCAGGCCTTGCAGGCGAGGCACAGGTCGAGGGCCTCGAGGACCTCGGGGGAGTCGATGGCCTTGACGAGCTGCGAGTTCGCGGCTTCCTGGAGGATGCGGGCGCGCCCGCGGGTCACGTCCTTCTCCTCGCGCGTGGCCAGGTAGGACGGGCACATGAAGGTGCCGGACACTCCCGCGCGGCACTTGCCCACACCCGTGCAGCGGTGGACGGCGGCCGTGAAGTCGCCGCCGTCGTGGGTGAAGGCGAAGCCGCCGTCGGCGGGCATGGGGTGCGCGGCGACGCGGCGCAGGTTTGCATCGAGAGGGTCGACGCCGGGCTGGAGCTCGAGCGTGCCGCCCGAATGGCCGGCAATACCGGCATTCCCGGCGCCGCCGGCATTCCGCGCCCGGGCGCGGGAGGCGGCCTCGGCCTCGTCCATGGGGGCGGCGAGCACCCCGGGGTTGAGGAGGTTGTCCGGGTCGAAGACGTGCTTGACGCGCGCGAACAGGTCGAGCATCTCGGGGGAGTACATGAAGCGCAGGAGCTCGCCGCGGGCGCGGCCGTCGCCGTGCTCGCCGGAGACGGAGCCGCCGTGGGCAGCGCAGATGCGGGCCGCGGACTGGAGGAAGGCGCGCGAGTGGGCGACGCCCTCGGGGGTGTCGAGCGGCATGGCGAGGCGCACGTGCACGCAGCCGTCGCCGAAGTGCCCGTACAGGAGCCCGTCGATGTCGAACTCCTCCATGAGGGCGGTGAAGTCGCGCAGGTACGCGCCGAGGTTTTCGGGCGGGACGGCCGCGTCCTCGAAGCCGGGCCAGGCCTGCTGGTCGCCGCCGCCAGCGCCGTCCGGAGGGGTGCGCCCGCCCAGGCCTGCACCGTCGGCGCGGATCCTCCACAGGGCCGAGGCCTGGGCCCCCGGCGGGTACACGACCGTGTCGATGGCGGCGGAGTCGGTGCACAGGGCGCGTGCGCGCTCCAAGGAGGCGGTGACGTCTTCGCCGGGGGCGCCGACTTCGACGAGGAGCCAGCCTTCGCCCTCGGGCAGGGCGGGGACGGCGCCGGGGCCCTTGTGGGCGCGGACGACGTCGACGAGGCGGCGGTCCATGCCTTCCACGGCGAGGGGGGAGTGGGCGAGCAGTGCGGGCACGTCGTCGGCGGCCTCGATCATGGAGCGGTAGCCGAGGGCGGCGAGCACGGGCGCGTTGGGCAGGGGCACGAGGCGCACGGTGATGGACAGGATGAGGACGAGGGTGCCTTCGGTGCCTGTGAGCATGGCGGCGAGGTTGCGCCCGCCCTCGGGGGTGAGGTGTTCAAGGGAGTAGCCGGAGACCTGGCGCTTGAAGCGACCGAGCTCGGTGCGGATGGGCGCCAGGTTGGAGTCGATGAGTGAGGCCAGCCCCGGCACGTCGCTAAGGGTGGCGTCGTGCGAAGTCGTGGCCGTGAAGCGGCGCCCCTGCCCGTCCACGCAGTCGAGGGAGACGATGTTGTCGGAGGTGCGTCCCCAGGCGGTCGCGTGTGGGCCGCACGCGTTGTTGGCAACCATGCCGGCGATCGTCGCGCGGTTCTGGGAGGAGGGGTCGGGGCCGAAGCGCAGGCCGTGCTTGGCGGCGGCGGCCTGGAGGGTGGAGCCGACGCAGCCGGGTTCGACGGTGGCGGTGCGGGCCTCCGGGTCGATGGAGATGACGCGGTTCATGTGCCGCGAAAAATCGAGGACGAGGCCGGGGCCGATTGCGTTGGACGCGCACGAGGTGCCGCCGCCTCGGGCGGTGAGGGGGACCCCGTGGGCGCGGGCGAGGTCGAAGGCTGCGATCGCCTGCTCGGGCGTGCGCGGGAATGCGACGGCCAGGGGCGGGATGCGCGTGAGGCCGGCGTCGGAGGAGTAGCGCGCTCGCGTGCCGCTCGAGGTGTCGACGTCGATGAGTGTGCGCAGGTCCGTCAGGAAGCTCTCGCTCATGGTGTCAGTCTGTCACGCGGACGCGCGTTGGGCGGTGGGTATCCGGTGTGCGGATGGTCGCGCGAGGCCGTGGCTGGCCTGGGCGCGCGTGGGGATCCGTGGCGATGTAGGTAAAGGGGGAGGGCCGAGGCAGTAGGTGCCTGCGGCCCTCACATTATGCGGGTTCCGGGTCGTCGCGGAACAGCTTGGGGAAGGGTGTCACGGGGACGGGCATGCGCTCCACGGGCGGTAAATGAGGACTGACCGCCTGCTCAGACTTCGGGTACAGTCGGGGCGACGATTCCGTGTTCAGGCAGTAGGGGGACAGTTCGCGGCGTGTCTCATCGGACGCTGGAACCTGCGGCTCCGGCGCCGAATATTCAACGATACGCAGCTTATCTCTGCCCATTGAGTGCCACCCTGTTCTGTCTCATATGCTCAGCCGCGCAGTAGTCTAACCGGGTGGAAGATGCTGCGCCATCCGGATTCTGAGCGACATCTGTCATCGTACACGACATTGGTCCCAAGTCATCGGACAACTGAGGATAGTTGCTCAGAATGTGTCAGCGGGCTACTTGCCGCGCTCCTTCTCGATGGCCGCCCACTCCTCGTCGGTCGTCTGTTTGCCGCCCGCGATGATGTTGCTGAAATCCTGCGATGTGCGGGTGCCCTCATCAAAGTATGTGTCGTGGTTTGAGAAAGCGTGCGCGAGGTGTTGGGGTAATTGAGGTATTAAATCCTGGCCGTCAGGCGCAATAACTGACTCTGGTGTCCAGTACTTGTCTGAATCTGTCGCATCTCCGCTTAGGTGAACGATCCCGTCGAGTTTCTTGGGGTCACTTCCGTAGCCGATAATAGAGCCGGAGCCTTGAACCATATCGCCTTCGGGTACGGAGGACTCATAGACGTGCCCCTTGGGCACGTTGTACTGGTCGATGTTCTCGGCTCCGGCTCCTGGCGACCCGCACATGATGAAGTTGTCGACCGTTCCCTCCGCCACCTGCGTCATGGCCTTACCTGCGGTGGTCGATCCGTAGGAGTGGCCGATAACGGTGTTCGTGAACGAGTGGCCGTTCGCGTTGCCGCTCGCGCGCAGCCCCTCCTCGAAGCGCGCGAGATGCGGGGCGGCCCGGTCGGCGTAACCGATGTCGGCAGCCTGGTAGATTTTGCCTCCGGGGCCCTCAGGGGCAACGTATCCGAGGTAGGAGATGGTGGCGACCCGGCTCGGATCCACACCCGTGTGTGCCGTCTGAGCCTTCAGGTTTTCATTAGCGTCCATGTACTTCTTGAGGTCGCTGCCCACGTGAGTGCCGATGCCGGGTACGAGGGTTGACACGTAGGACGCTGTGTCGGGGTTGCCCGATGACACGATCGCCGTTGTGCGCTTATGAGCTGTGTCGTAGTCGAAGTCGATGATGTAGGCGTTATCGAGCCCCTGATTTCCGCGCTCCCGATTATTGGTTTGTGCAGCGAGAGCGTGGAGGTCGTCGTGATGTTCCTCCGTCTCCTTGAGAAACTCCTCCGTAGCATCGTAGCGTTCCTTGAGTTTCCTGAGTGTCTCAGCGTCGACGGATGAGTCGGTTGTTGCGTCGTAGTACGCTTTCCTGGCATTGTCGCGTGCTGTAACCGCTGCGTCGTAGGCGATGTCGATGTTTTCGAGTGCGCCACGCTGTGTGACGCCATCTTTATCGACGTACCCATTAAGAACGTTCCTGTTTGCCAGGTCACGGGCGGAGATGGGGAGGCCGTCGAGGTGGCGAATCTCTTCCGGACAATGCTCCGTGAGGTACTGCTTCTGATTGTCGCTGAGGGAGTTCCACCAGGCCGCGTTCTGGGAGGGCGACCAGTTCTTGTTCGGGTGGTCCGGCACGCCGATGACCTTATTGTCCCCGCCCTTATCGCCGTCGGTGGCGCGGTCGTTGTTGATGTCGCTCATCGCGTGGTACAGGTCGGTATCGACCTGGTCAGCGTCCTTGATGATCTGTTCGATCGTCGTCTTGAGGTGATCAGCAGCGAGCATCGCCTGGGTTTTAACTGAGTCGCTCTCGTTTTCGGCATGCGAGCTGACGGACCCGTCGGAATTGATTGTGCAGTAGTTTTCGGCGGCGTAGGCTTGTACGTTCTGGATGTTCGCCATGACCGTGGCGACGCCGTCGTAGGCACCCTCGATGGCCATGAGTGCGCTGTTGACGTTCGTGGCGAGCCTCGCGAGCGCCGTCATGTTCTTTGAGGCCGCAGAGCGTATGGCGGTGACGGCGCTGCCCTGGGACTGGATAGCGTTGGTGGCGTCCTGCCCGTCGCTGGCGGCGGAGACGAGGGCTTTGCTGGTGGCAGCGAGGTCGGTGGCCGCCGATTCGAGCGGGCCCGTCGTCCAGGTGAGGATGTCTGCCCATGTGATGGCCATGGCTTACTTGTCTTTCTTCGATGAGACGGGCGGGCAGGGCTCGGGGACGTCGGCCAGGACCTGGTTCATCGACTGCTGGTTGATGTCCTCGGTCGCCTGGAACTGGGTGGCGCAGGACTGAACGTCGTCGGCGAGGCTCGTGAGGGACTTGCTGAGCGCGAGGATCTGGTCGTCGATGTGCTCGCCGGCGTATTGTGCCTGAGCGCCCGATGAGCCTCCGGACATGGCGGATGAGACGTTATAGAGCGCGTACGCGACGTTTTCCTGACCTCCGACGGTGGAGGAGAGGCCGCTCATAGCGTTGGAGAATCGTTCGAGGTCACCCTCGCGAATGTCAAGGTCGGACATGGTGTGGTCCTGAATCAAGCGACGTTGGTTTAGGATTCTATTCTACCGACTTGACGAGGCCGTAGGGGTTCGATGCGACGGGTGAGATGGGGGTAGTGACAAACCGAGATGTTGTGATCGTCCGGCCCCATCTATCCTGTCGGTGCTGTCTCATTCCTGTTCAAGTGGGCTCGTCTCCCCGTGCAACAGTGCTCCCAGCCTGTCGAGGGATGGGAGCACTATTGAAGGGGGGCAGTGGTCGGAGTCCTACTTCCGACGTTCAGCCTGGATGGCCGCCCACTGCGCGTCGGTCGTCGGATTCTTGCCGGCGAGGATGTGGGCGATGTCCTCAGCTGCGCGAGAGCCCTCCTTGAAGTATTCCGAGTGGTTTGAGAGGGGATGGAAAGAGGTGGAGGTTGCTTCAAATTTTGGATTCGGGAATATGCGGAACAGTCGTCTGTTGAGATCAGTGTCGCTCACGTCTCCGCTGATATGGCTCATTCCTTCGAGTTTCTGGGGGTTTTTCCCGTAACTACGATCAGTTCCGAGGCCTTCCACCATGTCGCCTGCGTAGGCGGAGGATTCGTACACGTGTCCCTTGGGGACGTTGTACTGGTCGATGCTCTGCACACCTGAGCCGGGTGAGCCGGTCAGGATGAGGCGGTCGATCGTGCCGGGAGCGGTTTGTGTGGCCGCGATGCCGCCCGCAGTTGATCCATAGGAGTGGGTGGCGAGTGTGTTGAGGAAGGTGTGGTTGTTTGCGTTCCCGTGCGCGCGCAGCCCCTCCATAAAACGGGCGATTTTCGGGGCGCCTTCTTTTGCGTAGTCAATGTCGGCAGCTTGAAAGATCCCGAGATCGTGGAAGGAGTTCTTTGGAGCTACGTAGCCGAGGTAGGAGATCGCGGCGACGTTCTTAAGATCGACTCCTGCATGTTTCGTGAGCTGTCTGAGGCGATCGTTGATCTCCATGTATTGAGGGAGGCTATCGTGAACGTTGGTGCCGATGCCCGGCACGAGCGTTGATACGTAGGACGCAGTGTCAGGGTTACCCGAAGCGACGATGGCTGTCGAGCGATGATGCTTCGTGTCGTAATTGAAATCAAGCAGATACCTTCGCGCAGGGTCATCTTCCTTGCGCCCATCGTTGTTGATCTGCTTCTCGAGGGTCTCGAGGTCATTGAGGACTTTCTCTGCCTGGTCAAGCTTCAGCTTGGCGGCATTCTCGTCTGAGTAGAGTTGTTTTAGGCCCGGAAACAGTGAACGACGTCCGTAGGCAATCCTGTATTCAGTTTTCGCCTCCTCGGCAGCTTGCTTGGCGTCGGCGAGGGCGCCCTGGCGCTTGTTGCCATAGGCGTCCACGTAACCGTAGAGCGCGTTTCGGTTGGCCTCGTCGCGAATGGTTGCCGGGAGCCCGTCGAGGTGTCGGATATCGTCCGGGCAATGTTCCGTAAGGAACCTCTTGCGCTCCTCCGGTAGTGCCCTCCACCAGGCTGCGTTCTGGGATGGACTCCAGTTCGCCTGGGGGAAGTCGGGCACGCCGACGACCTTGTTGTCGGCTCCGTCCCCATCCGTGTAGGTGTCGGTGTTGACTGCTTTGAGGGCGCTGCAGAGTTCGCTGTCGACGCGCTCGGCATCCTCGAGGATTGTTTTCACCTTCTCCGTGAGCGTTATTTTGGATGTTCGAGCGTCGATAATTGCTTGTTTGTCGACGGCATCGGTCGGGGTGCAGTTGACGGAGCCATCGGACGCAATCGTGCAGTTTTTCGCGCTGGCGTAGGCCATTGCATCTTCGACTCTCGCCTTGATCGTGGCGACCCCGTCGCGCGCGCCTTCGATCGCCATAAGGGCGCCGTTGACGTTGGTGAGTGCTTGCTCGAGTGTGCTGAGGTTCTTGCTGGTTGCTGCGCGCATGGCCAGGACGGCGACGCCCTCCGATCGGACGGCGCAGACGGCGCCCTCGCCGGTATCGTAGGCCTCGCGCAGGCCCTTGCTCGCCTGGTAGAGGTCGGTTGCGGCGTTGTCAAGGGGGCCGGGGTCCCATGAGGTGATGGACGACCATGTGAGAGCCATGCGTTACTGTCCCTTCGTCAAGCCGACGGGCGGGCAGGGTACGGGGATGCTTGCCATGATCATCTGAATTGCGATCTCGTTGATCTCTTCAATCGCTTGGAATTGGTTGGCAGAGTTCTTCACGTTGTCGGCCAAGTCGGCGAGCGAAGCCTTCAGTGCTCTGATCTGTGCTTCCATGTGCTCGCCCGCGTATATTGCCTGCGTGCAAGATGACGCATCGGGCATGGCTGACTGTACCTCGGCGAGGCTTAGAGGGAGGGTGGCGTAGTGGGCGACCTTTCCGGAGAGGTCATGCAAGCGGCTGGAGAACCCCTCGAGATCCCCCTGCTGAATCTTCAGATCGGGCATCGTTGTCCTGTCCTTGAGCTGAATCAGTGCTTCGTCAGCTCGCCATTCTAGCGTTGTCAGAGCGTGCGGGGGTGGCGTCTAGAGTGCTGAGACAGTCCGAAGGCGCTCGGCATCCCACATGCACCGGCGGCTCCAGCCTGCGGGAGGCCGGGACCGCCGTTTGGAGCGGGCTAATGGTCACCAGTGCCGTTGGAGAGGATCCCCCGGCATGACGTCTGACGGCGAAGGTGGCGGTGTTTGCTTTTCAGCGTCTTCCATGAGTTTCTTCAGCCAGGGTTTCCGGTCGAGCTCTGTTACTTTTCCTTGAGCTGTCTGGAGTGCGTCCCATTCCTTGTCCGTCGTGGGGTTGCCGCCGGCGACGATGTTCGCGAAGTCCTGAGACGTCCGAGTGCCCTCGTGGAAGTAGGCCATGTGGTTCTCGGTTGTCATTTTGCCCGCAAGAGGTGCGTACTCGGCGGAGCCAGTTGCGTCGCCGCTCAGGTGGGTGATCCCCTCGAGATTTTGGGGGTCTTTTCCGTATCCCATAATGGCGCCTAAGCCTTCGACGAAATCTCCGGAGGGAACGGCCGAAACGTAGACGTTTCCCTTGGGGACGTTGTACTCATCGATGGAATCGACCCCGCCTCCGGGGGAGCCGGCCAGGATGAGGCGGTCGACGGTGCCGGGGGCCATAAGCGTTGCGCTCTTACCTCCCGTCGTTGAGCCGTAGGAGTGGGTGAGGAGCGTGTTGAGGAACTTGTGGCCATTGGCGTTCGCGCTCGCGCGCAGCCCCTCCTCGAATTGGGCGAGCTTGGGGGCGGCTCGGTTTGCATAGCCGATGTCGGCAGCTTGAACGATTCCGAGGTCGTGGAAAGAGTTCTTGGGGGCGACGTAGCCGAGGTAGGAGATGGCAGCAACGTTGTTCGGGTTGACCCCTGCGTGCTTGGTCTGATCCCTGAGCCGGTCGTTGAAGTCCATGTAGTAGTCGAGGTCGCCGCGAACGTTTGTGCCGATGCCGGGGACGACGGTTGACACGTGCGTGGCGGTGTCGGGGTTGCCCGCGGAGACGATGGCGGTCGTGCGATGGTATTTCTCGTCGTAGTTGAAATCGAGTAGGTAGGCGGGAGCAAGGCCGTTGGTCAGTCGATGGATCGGGTCTGTTTGCGATTTGATGGCCTTGAGGTCCTGGTACTTCTCCAGTGCTTGCTCGTACTCTCTCTTTGCCGTCGCCACCTCAGGGTCGGTGTAGTCGATTTTGGCGAGGGCGGGGTTGAGTTTCTTGTCTGTGCTCTTTTTGAGGGCGGCTTGATATTTGGCATTGGCATCGTTGACTTCCTGCTCGGCATCTGCGAGGGCGCCCTTGTGGTACTCGCCCTTGTCGTCGAAGTAGCCGTCGAGGGCGAAGCGGTTGGCCCTGTCGCGCGCGTATGCCGGAAGGCCGTCAAGGTGGCGAATGTCGTCGGGGCGGTGGTCCATGAGGAGCTGCTTGCGGTCCTCGGGCAGCGAGTTCCACCAGGCGGCGACCTGGGAGGGGGACCAGTTCGGCTGGGGGAGGTCGGGGACGCCGATGACCTTGTTGTTCGCTCCCTCTCCGTCCGTGTAACGGTCGTTGTTGATGTCGGCAAGGGCGTGGTAGAGATCGGTGTCGACTTGGTCGGCGTACTTGAGGATTTCCTTCACCATGTCAGACAGCGATATTTTCGCGAGGAGTATGTCTTTGTTTTGCGTGTCGGGATCAATTGTGTGAACGGTTCCGTCAGCATCGATCGTGCATTGGTTCTCCGCGGCGGAGGCCAGTGTGCTCTCAGCGTGGCCGATGACCTCACCGACCCCGTCGCGTGCGCCCTCGATGGCCATCAGGGCGCCGTTGACGTTGGTGAGGGCGCGCTCGAGCGAGGCGAGGTTGGAGATGGTCGTCGCGCGCATCGCGGTGACGGCATCGCCTTCGGACTGAAGCGCGTTCAGATGATCCTGACCTTTTTCGTAGGCCTCGCGCAGACCCTGGCTAGCCTCGAACAATGTCTGCGCGATCTCGTCGAGCGGACCGGTCTTCCACTCGAGAATGTTTGCCCATGTGATCGCCATGTCTCATTCTCCCTTCGAGGGGCCCACGGGCGGGCAGGGGTCGGGGATGCTGGCCATGACCTGCTGGATCGCCTGCTGGTTGATCTCTTCGGTCGCCTGGAACTGCTTGGCCGCGGCCTCCACGTTGTCGGCCAGGGTTACGAATGAGGCCCTCAGTGCCCTCAGCTCGTCCTCCATGTGTTCACCCGCGTACTGTGCCTGCTTGTGGGAGGAGCCGCCAGTCATGGCCGAGGCAACCTTGCACAGGTCGGAGGGGTTGTCGATGAAGCCGCCAACCTCGGTGGAGAGGTCGCGCAGTTTGGCGGAAAAGTTCTCGAGGTCTCCCTCGCGGATGTCAAGGTCGGGCATCGTCGTCCTGTTCGTCGTGCCGGCATTGTGCTGTGCTGGCTCACTATTCTACCGACTTGAAAAGGCCTCAGCGCGATGGAGCGCATGGCCGAGATGCCTCGTCGACGCCCGTAATATCGCCTGATAATTACGTGGTATCTACCGCAATGTGCCTGTGTCGTTCGAGCTTCTTTTGGAACGTATGAAACAATGGCCAGGAGCGCCCCATACACGTGAAGGAAAGAGCGATGGCCCTGTTTGAGTTCGAGGATGGTCACCTCGTACCCGCTCAATTCGGATACCCGGTCGCCCAAGACCTGGGACCCGACCTCGTTGACGCTATCTGCCAGCAGGTCCTGCAGATCGTCTCGCGTCCCCTGTTCCCCGTGACCTGGCGCGACATGACCGGCAAGGACGACGAGGAGACGCCTCGCCTGACGGCTCTCGACGTGACCGGTCAGATCGTCTCCGTTGAAATCCTCAAAGAACTCGACTCCGAGACCCTCATTACTTCCCTGTCCCGACTGGCCGAGGTGGCCTCGATCTCCTGGTCGGATCTCGCCGCCGAGTATCCGTCGGGTCCCGAGGGCTTCCGTGCCGGGTGGGCGCAGTTCCGCGACTCGATGCCCCCGGCCGTCGGCCCGGGTCCCCGCCTGATCATGGTCGCAGGCGACATCGACCCCTCCGTGCGCCCCGCCCTGTCCGTGCTGGCGACCTCCGGCGTCGAGGTGCACCTCATGAACCTGCGCCAGATGTCCAATGGCCGCCTCTTCCTGGATGTGAACGCAGTCGGCCCGCGCCTGTACGGCCACGCCCCGCAGCTCCTCGTGTCCGCCGCGGCAGCGCCCGAGCTGACCGCCGCAACCGAGCAGGCGGCTCCCTTCGAGGAAAGCACGCCCGTAGAGACCGAGATCCCCGCGCCTCCTGCGGAGGGTGCCGAGGCCTCGAACGAGGAGGACTCCGAGACCCCTACGACGCGCCCCACGCCGAAGGTCGCCCCGCACCTGCGCGAGGTCTTCACCTACCCGATGGACGAGGAGCCCCCGGCCCCCTTCAAGTCCGCCACCGACGAGGCCGCCGACGAGCAGCCGTCCGACGAGGCCGTGGAAGCCTCGCGCGACGAGGCGGAGCTGGCCGACGAGCAGCCCGAATCCGAGTCTGACAACCGCGCGGACGTGGATGCCGGCGTTGAGGACGCCGAGGGCGTCGCGGAGTCCGACGAGAGCGCCGAGCCGGCAGTTGATGCCGACGAACCCGAGGTTGCGGAACAGCCCGAGGAATCCGAGGCGGAGCTGGTCGAGGACTCCGAGGACGCCGAGGGCGAGCTGGCCGACGAACTCCTCGATCCCGAAGACAACGCCGCTCAGGACGCCGCTGAGGACCATGAGCCCGAAGCAGCGGATGAGCATGCCGACATCGCTGACGAGCATGAGGCCGCGCCCGTCGACCAACACGTGGCAGAAGAGCGCGCCGATGATCGCGCGGATGAGAGGGCTGACGATGCGGCCGATGAGTCCGACGTCGACGCTCACGACGATGCCGAAGCTCCCGCCGACGAGCCGCGCCCCGAGGAAGCCCCTGAGCAGGCAGACGATCAGCGCGCCGATGAGCCGCGCCCCGAGGAAGCCCCCGAGCAGGCCGACGAGCAGCAGGTCGACGATCAGCGCGCCGACGAGCAGCCTGCCCCCGAGGAAGACAAGCCTCGCTGGGAGCGTCCCGCCCACATGAGTCGCCGCGCCACGCGCCGCGCTCGCGAGGAGTCGGGCGAGCTCAACGACGGTGGCGCGACCGACGCGGCCACGGCCTCGTCCGTGGATCGCGCCGAAGAGTCCCCTGAGGTCGCCCAGGCGCGCGCGGAGGGCCTGCCGGTCCTCGGTCGCGACGAGGCCGGACTGCGCACCCTTGCGGAGATTCTTGGTCAGGACACGCCCCTCGTTGCCCGCAGCGAGCTGGGCCTGCCCGCCGACCTGGTGCTCGCCGCGAGCGGCGCCATTTCGGGCGCGGGCCTCACCTACCCGTCGCTCGACACCCTGCTCACCGCGCGCGGCCTCGGCCATATCGACGCGTGGGGTCAGGTGCGCATCGGTGACCGACTGGGTCCGACCCTGGCGGAAGCCCTCGACGAGATCAACCGTGAGATCGTGCGCGAGTACGCCCAGGCTCCGCGCCGACAGCACTCCGCCAAGCACTGACACAGCGGCCGCAGCAGCGGCACACGCACGAAGAGAGGCCCGGGATCACGAGATCCCGGGCCTCCTCGCTATCCGACGCTCAGCGCACGAAAGCGTCAAGCCAGCCGCGCATCGTCGCGTACACGGCCTCGCGCACAGGAGCGTCCGACAGAACCAGATCGTGCTTGCCAGGGAAACGGGCGATCGTCACCAGGTCCGAGAGGCCCAAGCTCCGCTCGGCGATAACCGTGGGGTCCAGGACGGTGTCGGACGTGAAGACGCGCTCGCACCACTCCTCCTCGAAATATGCCGACGTGGACACCATCGACAGGACCGGGCACTCCAGGTGCACGCGCTTCTCGATCGTTTCGTGCCCGGCCATGATCGCCTCCAGCCACGAGGCGGGAACCGGGTAGGACTCGGGGCGCTTCCACTCCTGGATGATCGGCCAGCCCGCGACCGACGGGTCCTCTGCCGACAGCCCCTCGGGGATCGGCAGCTCCGAGGAGGCACGCCCCGCGAGCGAGCGACCGTAGTGGCCGGTCCCACCCGAGGGCACCTCCCACATGGGGTTACGCGACGCGATGCGCCCGATGACGGGGGCCATCGCCCCGCGCCAGGCAGCCATCGACTGCATCTCCAGCCAGCCCGAGTTCAGGATGAGGCCGTCCAGGACGCCCGGGTGGCGGTGCGCCCACAGGGTCGCGATCAGTCCGCCCGTCGAGTGGCCCATGAGGACGATCGGCTCGTCCTCGCGCTCCTCGCGGATAATCTCGATGGCCTCGCCGATCTCCTCGTCGTACACGGACAGATCGTCGGCGTATCCGATCGTCTGGTGGGGGCGCAGGGAACGCCCGTACTTGCGCATGTCGAGCGCGTAGAACGCCGCCCCTGCCTCGCGCAGCCGATCAGCCATCTCCGTCTGGAAGAAGTAGTCGTTGCGCCCATGCAGGTACAGGACCGTCATGCGGGCGCTCTCGGGCGGGGTAGCGCGCACCAGGGTGGCCACGCAGGGCCCCTCCGCGTCGTCGAGCAGCTCGATCGTGCGCGACTCATACCCATCGCCGAGGATGTCGGCGCGCCAATCGGAGCCGGGAGGACCGTCCTCGCCCCAGGGGGCCATGACGTCGCGCTCGGGGACCCCCTCGGGCGACGAGGCCGGGGTATCCACCCCGGACAGGTCGGGCAGACCGCTCGTGTCCGGGATTAGCTCGTCGCCGGGCTCGGGATTGCTAGTAACGCTCATGTGGTCAGCATAACGCGCGAGGCCACCCCGGCCTCGTTGATGAGGAGAAGAAACCGGGGCGGCCTCGACGACAGCGAACGCCAATCAGGCGAAGGAGGACGCGCGCGAGGGGATGCGCTCGTTGAGGAACTCGTCGAGGAGGGCCGTCAGCTGGTCGTGCTCGATGAGGAATCCGTCGTGACCGTGGTCGGAGTGGATCTCGCGGTAGAACGCGCCCGAGATGCCGGCCGCCATCTGCCAGACCTGCTCGGGGAAGAAAAGTCGGTCAGAGTCGACCGCGACGACGAGGGTGCGCGCGGTCACCGCCTTGAGAGCCTCGGCGATACCACCGCGGTCGCGGCCTACGTCGTGGGAGAGCATCGTGCGACACAGCGCCACGTAGGAACCCGCGTCGAAGCGGCGCACGATCTTCTCGCCGTGATAGTCCAGGTAGGACTCCACCGCGAGGCGCCCGCCGTGCAGGGGATCCTCGTCGTTCTGGGGGATGCGGCCGAAGCGCTCGTCCAGCTCCGAGGGGGAGCGGTAGGTCGTGTGCGCGATCTGGCGGGCGAGTGCCAAGCCGGCGTTGGGGCCGGGGCCCGCGTAGTAGTCGCCACCGCGCCACGCCGGATCCAGCTCGATCGCGCGGATCTGCGTGTGGGTCCACGCCGCCTGGTCGGCGGTCGTCTGCGCGCCCGAGGCCACGACCACGAGTCGGCGTACGCGCTCCGGGTAGGTGACCGCCCACTCGATCGCGCGGTGACCGCCCAGGGAGGTGCCCACGACGATGCTCCACTCGTCGATGCCGAGCAGGTCGGCCAGGCGGGACTCGGCGTAGACCTGGTCGCGCGTGGAGATGACGGGGAAACGCGAGCCCCAGGGTGCCCCGTCCGGCGCCAGCGAGGCCGGGCCGGTCGAGCCCTGACAGCCGCCCAGCACGTTGGCGGCCACCACGTAGTAGCGGTCGGTGTCGATGATGCGCCCCGGGCCCACGATCTGGTCCCACCAGCCGGGGGTTGGCTGGCCGGGCGCCGTCTCGCCGTACACGTGGGCGTCGCCGGTCAGCGCGTGCAGGATGAGGACCGCGTTGGAGCCGGCCTCGTCCAGTTCTCCCCACGTCTCGTAGGCGAGCGTCACGCTGGGCAGGATCTCGCCGTTCTCCAGGCGCTGAGCGCCCAGGTTCGCGAACTTGCGGAAGGCGACCGGGTCGCCCTCGCGCCACGCGCCGGAGGTGGGTGCGGGGGGCAGGTTGTGACGGCTCATGAGGTCCTTCTTTCGCTGGAACGTGACGTCGGCGTCGGGCTGGGGGAGGAGTGGAGGGGCAGCGGCAGCCTCGGAGCCTCAGGAGTGTGTGTATCCCCGAGGCCGCCGACGGGTCTGTTAGGCCGTGGCCGCGCGGGCCGCCTCGAAGCCGAGCTCCAGGTCGGCGAGGATGTCCTTGATGTTCTCCAGGCCGATCGACAGGCGCACGGTGCCGGGCGCGACGCCGGCCTTGACCAGCTCCTCCTCGGTCAGCTGCGAGTGCGTCGTCGAGGCCGGGTGGATGACGAGAGACTTCGCGTCGCCGATGTTGGCGACCACCGGCAGGAGCTGCACGCCGTCCGCGAAGGCCCGGCCGGCCTCGTACCCGCCCTTGATGACGAAGGAGAGCAGGCCGCCCGTGCCCAGCGGCGCGTACTTCTTGCCCAGCTCGTAGTAGGGGGAGGACTCCAGGCCCGCGTAGCTGACGGACTCGACGTCCGGGTGGGCCTCGAGGAAGCGGGCGACCGCCAGCGCGTTGGAGACGTGGCGCTCGATGCGCAGGGACAGCGTCTCGATGCCCTGCGAAATGAGGAACGCGTTGAAGGGGGAGGTGACGGCGCCCAGGTCGCGGTTGATGAGCGTCTGGATGCGCAGCAGGAACGCCAGGTTCGCGCCGAGCGCGCCGCCCACGCCCAGGTCACGGGCGTAGACGAGGCCGTGGTAGGACTCGTCCGGCGTGTTGTAGAGGGGGAAGCGCTCGGGCTGGGAGGCGAAGTCGAAGTTGCCCGAGTCGACGATCGCGCCCGCGATCGAGGTTCCGTGACCGCCCAGGTACTTGGTGGCCGAGTGGACGACGATGTCGGCGCCCCACTCGATCGGGCGGATCAGGTAGGGGGTGGCGACCGTGTTGTCGACGATGAGGGGCACGCCGACCTCGTGGGCGACCGTTGCGATCGGCTCGATGTCGAGGATGTCGCCCTGCGGGTTGGGGATGGTCTCGCCGTAGAAGGCGACCGTCTTGTCGTCGGCGAGTGCGCGCCAGGCCTCGGGGTCGAGGGGGTCTGCGACGAAGCGTGTCTCGATGCCCAGGCGTCCCAGCGTGTTCTTCAGCAGGGTGACGCTGCCGCCGTACAAGGAGGGGGAGGCGACCACGTTGTTGCCGGCGACGGCCAGGGCGAGGATCGACAGGGCGGTCGCGGATTGGCCGGAGGAAACGAGGAGGCCGCCGACGCCACCCTCGAGGGCCGCGATGCGTGCGGCGACGCCGTCGGTCGTCGGGTTGGTCAGGCGCGTGTAGATGGGGCCCAGTTCCTGCAGGGCGAAGCGGCTCGCTGCCTGCGCGGTGTCTTCAAAGGCGTAGGAAGAGGTCTGGTAGATGGGCAGGGCGGTCGCGCCGGTGGCGGGGTCGAGGTTGTATCCGGCGTGGATCTGCTTGGTTTCGAAGGACCAGTCGTTGGCGGTCATTGTGCGGCTCCTTAGGTGAGGGGTGGTTCGTCTCTGATTCCCCTCCGGCGGGCCGCAGATGCGGTGAAGTGAACATGCGTCGATGCGCGTCCCGCTGTCGGGGGACTGCGCGGCAGTCGCTTGTGCTGACGCGCAGTCAGCGGCACATTCGACGGTTCATGCCTTCAATTGTTTGTCATCGACGAGGCCTGGGCGCGATGGTCCCGGATGGTGGACTTTTGTGACAGGTGGGGTGTGGTGTCGGGGTGTGTGAGGAGGCTCGCAGTGGTGGTTGAAAATGTTATGAAAGTGCAGGTGTTTGCGCGGTAATCATGGTGTTGGTGTTGCGAATGTTGCGATTGTTGCATGTGTGAAAGTTGAGTTTTGTGGTGTGTTTGTTGCCAAGCGTGACGAAAGTGGATAGGCTCTTTCCCAGTACGCGCGCTCCGGCGCACCTAATTGGACGAGATGAGACAACGATGAGACGACGCGGAACCATTCGCACGGGCCTGACGGCTATCGCCGCCTGCGCCCTCCTCGTGCTGCCCCAGATGGCGCAAGCCGCCCCCTCTGAGGAAGAGATCGCTGCCGCCCAGGCTGCCGAAGAGGCCGCGAAGATGAGCGTCGCCCAGATTGAGGTCAAGCTCGCCGAAGTCAACGCCAGCGCCGCAACCGCGATGCAGAATGCGCAGATCGCGGGCGAAGACCTCAACGAAGCGACCATTGCGCTGCAAGAGGCGACCGCAACCGCCAATCAGGCGTCGTCTGACGCGGACGCAGCTGAGGCTGCCTTCCAGGAAGGCAAGCAGCAGATCGCCTCCGTCGCACAGGCTGCCTACCGCAACGGTGGTGGCACGCTCGACGCGATCGCCCCCTACCTCGACTCCGATGGACTGCGCAGTGTTGAGACCAAGCAGGCCGGCATCAGCTCCTTCTCCTCCTCCGCCGAGGCGAAGATGCAGAACGTTGCTGCGCTCGAGCAGGTTGCCAAGGTGACCCGCGACGCCGCGAACACGGCGCTCGCCAACCAGAAGGCCGCCACGGACGAGGTGCAGAAGCGCACCGACGCCGCCAACCAGGCAGCGACCGCCGCCCAGAACGAGGCCGCGCGCGTCGCCGCTCAGCGTGGCGCCTATGTGCAGGAACTGGCCACCAAGCAGAACACCACCGTCGACCTCATCAACCAGCGTGAGGCCGCCCTCGAGGCTGAGCGCCAGGAAGCCGCACGCGTCGCCGCCGAGCAGGCAGCCGCTGCGGCCGAAGCCCAGCGTCAGGCCGACGCCGCCGCAGCCGCCGAGCGTGCTGCAGCTGCAGCTGCAGCCGCCGATGCCTCGTCCTCCTACGACGATGACGATGACGACTCGTATTCCGCACCCTCCTACTCCGCGCCTTCCTACTCCTACGAGGAGCCCTCGTACTCGGCGCCCTCCTACTCGGGTGGCGGCGGTGCCGACACGGCTATTGCGACCGCGAAGAGCTACCTCGGCGTGCCCTACGTGTGGGGCGGCGAATCCTACGGCGGCGTGGACTGCTCGGGCCTGACCATGCTCGCTTGGGAGAGCGCCGGCGTCGACCTGCCGCACCTGTCTCGCGCGCAGTACAGCTACGGCACGCACGTGCCGATCGGCTCCATGGAGGCAGGCGACCTGATCTTCTGGTCCTCCAACGGCACCCAGTCCGGCATCTACCACGTCGCCATCTACCTGGGCGGCGGCCAGATGATCGAGGCTCCCACCTTCGGCGTGCCCGTGCGTATCACCGGCGTGTACAGCTGGGGCTCGATCATGCCCTACGCCGTGAGGCTCTGAGCCGCATCGTTGCTTGACGAGCCGGGGGCCGCGCAGACTGTGTGTCTGCGCGGCCCTCGGCGTTTATATATGTTTGTGGGCGTGTGCGATTGTGTGCGGCGGGTGCGCGTGGGCAACGCGTCGCCAGCGACGCGCCGGGAGGCGAGCGCGAGGCCGACTTTTTACTGACGGACCGAGGCCTCGGCGATGAGTCCCGTCCGCGGGTAGATCGATGCGTCGAGGGTCATGCGCGGGAGCCTGCAGGCCGTCAGGACCGTTGCGTAGGGGTGACCCAGACGGGTGGAAACCGCCCGCAGCTCGCTGTGGTCGACCTTGAAAGACCGCACGACGCCGTTGGAATCAACGAGCTCAAAGGTGCTGGAGATGGGGCGCCGAGTCCTGGTTTTCTCGTCCAGGTTCTGGCAGGTCAGGCCCTCGTAGTGCGCAGGCCCCTCCCACCAGTCCAGAAGCGCGGGGAGGTACCCCGCCCCGAACTGGGTGTAGGCGAATGCGAACGCCGAGGCGGAGAGCGCGAACGCGGCAGTGGCGACCCCGGGATGCGGGGCGCGCGCGTGGCGCCCACGGACGGGCAGAAGGAAACGACGAAGGGTGTCCCGGACCATCCAACGCAGGGCAGCCCACACGATCGGCACCCACCCGATGCACAGCAGTGCGAACAGGGGAAACGTCGCCAATGTGGCGCGCATCGTCAGCGGTCCCAGCATCGGTTTGCCGAACGGGATCCAGATGAACACGCCGACGAGAATCAGGACGACAACGACGATGAGGCGCGTGAGGCGTCGCTCCCACGGCTTCGACGCCGGTGCCGAGATCGAGCCAGAGCCCCCGCTTTCTCCCCGCGGGGAAGGCTGGACGGGAGTCGATGTGTGCATACGCCCATGCTAACGGCCGAGGCCGGGGAGCGCGGGGATGCGAAGGGGGCCGCGCAGACGCAAGTCCGTGCGGCCCCTTCGCAAGCAGTCAGCTCAGTGCTCGCCCTCGTGCTCCTTCAGGCGCTCGTAGGAGCGGCGAATCTCGGCCTCGGCCTCTTCGCGGCCCACCCAGTGGGCGCCCTCGACGCTCTTGCCGGGCTCGAGGTCCTTGTAGACCTCGAAGAAGTGCTGGATTTCCAGGCGGTGGAACTCCGACACGTCGTCGATCTCGGTACGCCACGAGGCGCGCTGGTCCGAGGCGGGAACGCACAGGACCTTGTCGTCGCCGCCCTTCTCGTCGCGCATGCGGAACATGCCGAGCGCGCGGCAGCGGATTACGCAGCCGGGGAACGTGGGCTCTTCGAGGAGCACCAGGGCGTCCAGCGGGTCGCCGTCCTCGCCCAGGGTGTCGTCGATGAAGCCGTAGTCATCCGGGTAACGAGTGGAGGTGAAGAGCATACGATCCAGGCGGATGCGACCCGTCACGTGGTCGATCTCGTACTTGTTTCGGTTCCCCTTGGGGATCTCGATGGTCACGTCAAATTCCATGGCCGCGCCTTCCTCATTAGCCCCGAAACTCGGGGGTCCGGTTGGTTGTGTCGGCGCATGGACGGGTACTGTAGGTACCGAAGTAACCACGAAGGGAAATCCATGCATCGCACGTCTATGGGGGCCATTGTAAGCGCTAGCGCCGCACTCGTGGCGACGGCGGCGCTGGTGGGTGCCGGTTGTTCGACGCAAACGGCCACCCCGGCGGACGCTCCCACGGCCTCGACGCTTGAACCCGCAGCGATTTCCGGTGATGCGAAGGGCGGCGGGAACCCGGTTTCCGCCGAGGACGTCCAGGCGCTGTGGGCGCCGGTCGCGGCAGCCGCTGCCGAGGGCGGGTACACGGCGTGGGGTACGGTCGTGGATGCGCAGACCGGTGAGGTCCTCCTGGATGCGTCCGCCGCCACCCCTCACACGCCCGCCTCGACGACGAAGACCCTCGCGGCTTTCTCCGCGCTGCACCACCTGGATCCGACGGCGACGCTGACCACCAGCGCGCTGCTGGGCGCTGACAACCAGACCCTCTACCTGGATTCGGAGGGCGACCTACTCCTGGGTATCGGCACCTCCGACGAGGTCGAGGTCTCGGGCCGCGCGGGCCTGCAGACCCTCGCGAAGGACACGGCCGCGGCCCTGGCGCAGCGCGGCATCACGTCGGTGACCCTGAATTGGCGCGGCACTCTCTTCGAGGGCGCCTCGCACCTGTCCTCGTGGGACGCGCAGGAAGTCGGCTCTTACGAGGGGCACGTCGGCCCCATGGCGATCGACGCCGGACGCACCTACGAGGGTGCCAACACTTTCTACTCGGACGCGCCGGGACGCGTCGCTGAGGTATTCTCGCAGGCCCTCGGCGCGGAGGGGATCTCCGCGACCCTCGGCGAGGCCGGGGATCCCCCCGCGGGAGCGGGAGCCGTGGCCCAGGTGAGCTCGGCGACGATGGGGGAGCAGCTGCGCTGGATGCTCGCGCACTCGGATAACACCCTCGCCGACCAGTATTGCCGTTTCGCGGCGCGCGCGGCGGGAGCCCCCTCGACTTATGAGGGCGCCACCGAGACGGTGCGCAAGACCCTGGCCGAGGCCGGTGTGCCCACGGAGGGCCTGACCCTCGAGGACTGCTCGGGTCTGTCCAGCAACGACAAGATCAGCGCGAACACCCTCGTCGGTGTCCTCAAGGCCTCGTACGAGGGCACGGGCACCGAGGCGAACACGATGCGCCTCCTGCCGTGGGCGGGCTTGGTAGGCACCCTCTCGAAGCGCATGACCGAGGAGCCCGCGGCCGGAAACGTGCAGGCGAAGACGGGTGCCCTCCAGGAGGTCACCTCCCTGTCCGGGTCCGTCATGACGAAGAGCGGGCGCGTCCTCCTCGTGTCGATCGGCCACGACAACGTCACCGAGGGCGCCTACGCCACGCGCGGCCACCTCGACGCCTTCGAGGAAGGCCTCGCCGGGCTAGACTGAGTCCATGGATATGCCGTTTGGCCCGCGCAACGTCGCGGGAGTTCTCGCTTCGTTGTCGTACGCGGGGCCCTCGGCCTCTCGCGTCGGTGCCTCCGCCGTCGTTGCACGCCTGCGCCGCTCGGTCGCCTGGTCGGATCGCCGGCTCGCCGAGCTGTCCACCCTGCCCGAGGCCTCCGAGAAGGTGGCCGGCTCCCCGACGCTCGTCGTCGACCGACGCGGACTGATCCGCTCGGTCGGCTCGCTCCTGGAGAGCTTCGAGGACACGCGCACGCCCAAGGTCCTGGCCGCCGAGGCCGTCATCCTGCGCGCCCTGGCCAAGGACGCGACGGGCATCTGGGACGTGCGCTCCGGCCGCCGGATCCTCGTGGCCCCTAACGTGCTCGCCGACGCGCAGCGCTACGCCCTGGATCAGACCGACTGGTGCCGATGGGTCTCCCTGTGCACGGGACTGCGCGGCGTCCACCTCACCCATGCCCCCCACCTCGTCCCCTACATTGCCGACCTGATGCGCTCGCTGCCCGAACGTAGCGACGAACTAGTGCGCATCGTCCTGCTCCTGGATGCCCTGCCCACCGCGGAGATGGAGGTCCTCACGCCCCGCGACCTGCCCTCGATCCAGTGGCTGCGCACCCACCGCGCCCACGCCGGGGGTGTCGGCCTGGTGCGCGCATGCGCGGCCGCCGGCATGCCCCTAGCCGGGGTCGAGGCCCTGCAAGCGCAGACCGAAGGATTTGCGCGCACCGTCGTGCGCGAGGGCGCGATCGCGCAGCTTCTGTCCAGCATCGAGGCCCTGCCGAGCGCCCGCGAGTACGCGGAGCCGACAGCGTGGCTGGCGCGTGTGCGCTGACGCCTCCCGCCTCGTGGGCGCAAACCCGCGTGGCCCCCTGCGCGCCTGCTCCCTGGCGGTGCGCGCTTCTCTGACCTCCTTCATCGACGAGGCCGGGGCCCCTCCCGCTCTCATCGTCGGCCTGTCGGGAGGCGCGGATTCGCTGGCGCTGGCGTTGACGACGATCGACGTGGCGGCGCGTGCGGGAATCCCGGTTGTGACGGTGACCGTCGACCACGGGCTGCGCGCGGGCAGCGGCGAGGAGGCTCGCCGCGTCGCGGATCTGGCTGCCTCCCTGGGGGCGCGTGCCGTCGTTGAGACCGTGTCGGCGGACGGCCCGGGAGGGCCTGAAGGTGCGGCTCGTGACGCCCGTCGAGCCGCCCTGCGAGCGGTCGCCCAGCGTGAGGGTGCCCCGATCCTCCTCGGCCACACGATGGACGACCAGGCTGAGACGGTGCTCCTGCGCCTGGCGCGCGGCTCCGGGCCCTCGTCCCTGCGGGCCATCGCCCCGGTCTCGCGTGACGATGATGGGGTGACGTGGCTGCGCCCCCTCCTCGGGCTGCGGCGAACGGACACGGAGCAGGCGTGCGCCCAGGCGGGCCTCACCCCGCTCCAGGACCCGACCAACGACATCGACGGGCCGTGGCGCGCCGCAGACGGCAGTCCCCTGCGTCGCTCGGCGCTGCGGCACCGGGCGATCCCCGCCCTGGCCTCGGCCCTGGGGGTGGACCCGGTGCCCGCGCTAGCCCGCACGGCCGCCCTGTGCGCGGCCGACGACGACGCCCTCACCCGGTGGGCGGGCGTGCTCGCGGCCTCGGTGGCGCCGGGGGAGGAACACGACTCCGAGACAGGACACCCGTCCCTGGCGGTGTCTGCCCTGATGGGTGCTCCCCGAGCGGTGCGCACCCGGGCGCTGCGTGAGGCCGCCCGTGCCGCCGGAATCCGTGCGTTGTCCAGCGCCCACGTGGACGCCCTCGATGACCTCGTGGTCGCGTGGCGCGGCCAGGGGCCCATCAACCTGCCAGGAGGCACTGCCTCACGTGTTGGACGCGGCGCGCACGCGCGCATCGCTTTCGTCGCGCGCGAGGTGGGCGATCCGACGGCCCCAGACCCCGCCTAAACGGCGGAAACACGCCGCGACAGACCCCGCCGGAGCGGCCCGGCACTGACTGCGTGATCACAGGATGTTGCGCTGACAGTGAGAATCTCGTCCTTCCTGGAACAGGCGAGCGTTTGTGTGGCACGCTTATAGTGGAATCGCTCGCGTAGCATCGATACGAAAAGAGGACACGGTGGACGCCACCGATATGGGTAACGACCTGAAAGAAATCCTGGTCACCGCCGAGGATATGGACCGTCGGCTCGCCGAAATGGCTGAGCAGATCGACCGCGACTACGCGGGCGAAGAGCTGCTGATCGTCGGCGTCCTGCGCGGCGCCGTCATGGTCATGGCGGACCTGTCCCGCAAGCTGCACACACCCCTCGAGATGGACTGGATGGCCGTGTCCTCCTACGGATCCGGCACCAAGACCTCGGGCGTCGTGCGCATCCTGAAGGACCTCGACCAGGACGTGGCCGGACGCCACGTGCTCATCGTCGAGGACATCATCGATTCGGGCCTGACCCTGTCCTGGCTGCAGGCGAACCTGCTCGGACGAGGCGCCGCCTCCGTCAAGATCGCGACCGCGCTGCGTAAGCCGGAGGCCGCCAAGGTCGACGTGGACGTTGCCTACGTGGGCTTCGACATTCCCGACGAGTTTGTCGTCGGCTACGGCCTGGATTACGCGGAAAAGTACCGTAATTTGCCTTTCGTCGGCACGCTGAAGCCGCACGTCTACAACAACTGAGAACGCTTACCTGTAGAGGACCCACGTGAACGAGAAGATCAAGAACAAGCGCCCCAGTCTGGGGTGGGTGATGGTTCCGCTCATCATGCTGCTCGCCGGCGGCTGGTTCATGTGGGGCTTCTTCGCCCCTCGCGCCGTGACGACCTCCGAGGGCCTCGCGCTCATCTCGGGTGACACGGTCGAGCGGGTGGTCCTCAACGAGGGCACCCAGCAGGTGAACCTGACGCTGACGGACAACTACGTCCACCAGAGTACCGGCGGCGACGATAAGACGGTTGATCTGGGCAAGGACGTCTACTTCACGTACTCCTACGTGCAGACCAAGGACATCCTGGACACGGTGGCCGACAAGGCTCCCGCGAAGGGCTGGAACGCGGTGCGTCCCCAGTCTGGCATCCTCGGCGGCCTCCTCCAGCTGCTGATCTCGCTGGTGATCCTGGGCGTCGCGTTCTACTTCATCATGCGCTCCATGTCGGGCTCGCGGATGATGGGCGGCTTCACGCAGTCGCGCGCTAAGGAATTCAACCAGGAGCGCCCGGACGTCACCTTCGCGGACGTCGCCGGTGAGGACGAGGCCGTGGAGGAGCTCGAGGAAATCCGCGAGTTCCTGGCCTCCCCGGACAAGTTCCACAAGGTGGGTGCGCGCATCCCGCGCGGCGTCCTGCTCTACGGTCCTCCCGGAACGGGTAAGACCCTCCTCGCCAAGGCCGTCGCCGGCGAGGCGAACGCCCCCTTCTTCTCGATCTCCGGTTCGGAGTTCATGGAGCTGTACGTCGGCGTGGGTGCTTCCCGTGTGCGTGAGCTCTTCGAGCGCGCCAAGAAGAACGCGCCGGCCATCATCTTCGTCGACGAGATCGACGCCGTGGGTCGACACCGCGGCAGCGGCATCGGCGGCGGCAACGACGAGCGCGAGCAGACGCTCAACCAGCTCCTCGTCGAGATGGACGGTTTCGACGAGCGCGCCAACATCATCCTGATCGCGGCGACCAACCGCCCCGACATCCTCGATCCGGCGCTGCTGCGTCCGGGCCGTTTCGACCGCCAGATCGCCGTCGAGGCCCCCGACCTGAAGGGCCGCGAGGCCATCCTCAAGGTCCACGCGCAGGGCAAGCCGCTGACCGCGCAGGTCGACCTGCGCCAGATCGCCAAGCGCACGCCCGGCTTCACGGGTGCCGACCTGGCGAACGTCCTGAACGAGGCCGCGCTGCTCACCGCGCGCTCGGACATGCAGTTCATTGATGAGCGCGCCATCGACGAGGCCATCGACCGTGTGATCGCGGGCCCGCAGAAGCGCACCCGCGTCATGAACGACCACGACAAGGCCGTGACCGCCTACCACGAGGCCGGCCACGCCCTGGCCGCTGCCGCCCTGAACTACACGGACCCGGTCACGAAGGTGACGATCCTGCCGCGCGGCCGCGCGCTGGGCTACACGATGGTCATGCCCACGGAGGATCGCTTCAACAAGACCCGCAACCAGCTCCTCGACGATCTGGTCTACGGCATGGGTGGCCGCGTCGCTGAGGAGATCGTCTTCCGCGACCCGTCGACCGGCCCCGCCAACGACATCCAGCAGGCCACGAAGACGGCCCGCGCGATGGTCACCGACTACGGCATGAGCGACCGCATCGGCATGGTCAAGCTGGGCGACGCCGACACCGAGGCCTTCGGGCACGGCAGCGGCGAGGGTCCGCGCGCCTTCTCCGACGAGACGGCCGCGATCATCGACGAGGAGGTGCGTCGCCTCCTCGACAACGCGATGCGCGAGGCGTGGCGCATCCTGTCGGAAAACCGCGCGGTTCTGGACACCCTGGCCTCGCGCCTGCTCGAGGAAGAGACCCTCGACGAGGCGCAGCTCGCGGAGATCTTCAAGGACGTCGTGAAGGCCCCCGAGCGTCCCGTGTGGAACTACCAGTCCGACGCAGCGGTTCCGGGCGCCCTCCTGGGTAACCCGGTCGGCGTGGGGTCTGCCGAGGCCTCGGCCACCTCCGAGGCGTCGTTTGAGGTCCCCTCGATCGACGTCTCCGACGTGATGGATGATACCCAGGCGAACGAGGGTGAGGAGCAGGCGTGACCTACGATCCCGCTGGCGTCGAAAAGGCGTCGCGCGACCTACTCGTCGCGATCGGTGAGGACCCCGAGCGCGAGGGCCTGGTCGGCACCCCCGACCGCATGGCGCGCGCGTGGCGCGAGATGTGCAAGGGCCTGACCGAGGACCCGCGTGAGCATCTGCGCACCCAGTTCCACGCGGGCACTGACGAGCTGGTCCTGGTCCGCGACATCACCTTCTTCTCGGTGTGCGAGCATCACCTGCTGCCCTTCTACGGCCGCGCCTACGTGGGCTACATCCCGCGCGGCGGCGTCGTGACGGGCCTGTCCAAGCTGGCCCGCGTGGTCGAAGGCTACGCGCGCCGCCCTCAGGTCCAGGAACGCCTGACGGCCCAGGTCGCCGACGCGATCGACGAAATCCTGGATCCCCAGGGGGTCATCGTCGTCATCGAGGCCGAGCACATGTGCATGTCGATGCGCGGCATCTCCAAGCCGGGTTCCTCGACCGTGACCAGCGCGCTGCGCGGCATCATGAGCGACGGTGCGACCCGCGCCGAGATGATGGCCCTCGTCCTGTCCGGGAGCCGATGACGTGAGCGCCCTGCCCCTGCCCGCCGCTCCGGCCTCGTTCCCGGTCCCGCCGCCCCCGGCGCTGCCGGGCGGCCTGAGCCTGCCCAGCGGGCGGACGGCGATCATGGGCATCCTCAACGTCACCCCGGATTCTTTCTCGGACGGGGGACGCTACACGGACGTGGCCGCCGCTCTGCGCCATGCGCGGGAGATGGTGGCCGCCGGAGCGGACCTCATCGACGTGGGCGGGGAGTCGACCCGGCCGAACTCGACGCGCATCAGCGCGGACGAGGAGTGGGCGCGTATCTGCGCCATCGTCGAGTCACTGGCCGCCGACGGCGTCATCGTGTCGGTGGATACGCTGCACGCGTCGACGGCCCGCGAGGCCGCGCGCGTCGGTGCGGCGATCATCAACGACGTGAGCGGCGGGCGCTGGGATCCCGAGATGAACGCGGCTGTCGCGCAGTCGGGCTGCGCGTACGTCGTTCAGCACTACCGCGCGCTGCCGGGCATGCCGGGGGAGCACTTCGACTACGGGGACGACCTCGTGGGTACGCTCATTGAGCGCGTGGGATCCCAGGTTCAAGACGCTATTGATGCTGGTGTGACAGCTGATAAAATTGTGGTCGACCCGGGCCTCGGCTTCTCGCTGACGGGCGACCAATGCTGGCAGATCCTGCGCGAACTGCCGCGCTTCGCGCAGGGCGGATACCCCGTCCTCGTCGGCGCCTCTCGCAAGCGTTTCGTCAAGGCCCTCGAAGGCGACGTGGACGCGAACAGCGCGGACATCGCCGCCTACTGCGCGGCAGCTGGCGCGTGGGCCGTGCGGGTCCACGACGTAGCAGCCACCGTGGCGGCCATCGCCCGAAAGGAGAACGACGTTGACTAACCGACGCGTCATCATCGCCCTGAAAGGACTCGGGGCGCTGGCCAACCACGGCGTCTACGACTTCGAGCGTGACCGCAACCAGCGCTTCAGCGCCGATATCGTCATGTGGGTCGAGACCGCCGGCACCGCCGACGATATCGCCGCCACCGTCTCCTATGCGGATATCGCCGACGAGGCCATGGCCGTCCTCACCGGCGCCGCCGTCGATCTCATCGAGACCCTCGCCGAAACCATCGCCTCGCGCGTCATGAGCCACGAGGGCGTCATCGGCACCGAGGTCACCGTCCACAAGCCCGACGCCCCCATCGATCACCCCTTCGCGGACGTGTCCGTGACCGTGCGAGCGGGCCAGACCGACGCGATGCCCCTGTCGCTGTCCCTCAAGGGTATTTACGAGGCCGAGGACGGTTCCGTCCTCACCGGCGAGATCGAGGCCTACGGGCACGCCCAGGCCCCCAGCCCCGCCGAGCAGGAGCACCGCGAGGGGTTCCCGTCGCGCCGCGGTGCGCACGCCGCCGAGGCACAGCGCGAGGAAGACACCTCCCGTCCGGCGCACCTGCGCTCGCGCCGCGTCGTCCTGGCGATCGGCGGCAACCTCGGGGACGTGCCCGTGACCCTCATGCATACGGTCGAGGCCCTGTCCTACATGGAGGGCTTCCAGATCGACGACGTCTCGCCGATCATGCGCACCAAGCCCGTGCTGGCCCCCGGCCAAGCCCCCCAGCCCGACTACTGGAACGCTGTCGTCGTCGGCTCCGCGATCGCGACCCCCGACGAGCTGTTCGCCCAGACCAGCCGCATCGAGCGTGAGCTCGGTCGCGAGCGCCACGAGCGCTGGGGCGCGCGCACCGTCGACATCGACATCATCCAGATCGAGGGCCTGGCCTCCTCCGACCCGATCCTCACCCTGCCGCACCCGCGCGCCAAGGAACGCGCCTTCGTCCTGGCGCCCTGGCTCCTATGCGACCCCGACGCGATCCTCGAGGGTGTGGGCCGCGTGTCCGACCTGCTGGCCGACACCCCCGACCGCGAGGGCATCATCGACGCGGTCGACGACTGGCTCGAGGACCCCTCGGCCGTCATGGCCGACTCCGACCAGCTCCTCGCCCAGCGCGCCGAGCAGGCCAGCGCCGACATGCGCGAGCTCATCGAGGCCCTGACCGGTGAGATCAGCCAGGTCAGCGACCTCGTCACCCGGCCGGGCGAGCCCGCCGAGCCGGTGGAGATTCCCGCCGCCCACACGGTGATCGAGGACTCCAGCGACCACGTCGAGGAGGCCGCAGACTCCGAGTCGACCCCCGCGCAGGCCGAGGAACCCGAGGTCGCCCCCGTCTCCGCCGACGAGGCCCCCGCCCCTCGCGCCAGCATCTGGGGCCGCCTGTCCGCCGCTCAGGATTCGGACGTGGCCACGAGTGCCGACGAGCCCGAGGTCAGCGAGCCAGAGCTCGACGAACCCACGTCGCACGACGTTGACGTGCCCGAGGCCGAAGCCCCGGCCGCAGACACCGCCGCGCAGGCTGACGAACCCGACGCAGCCACGCAGGCCGCAGCGCCGCAGGGCGAAGCCCCCGCGGACGAGGTCGCTACTGCCCCGGCGGTGCCCGGCCCGCCCCACCGTCAGCGCCGCCGCCGCGCGGACGAAGCCAAGGCCTCGTCGCGCCCGTCCTGGCACCCCGTTTCCTCCGTGCCCGCCGACTCTGCGGCCGGTCGCATGACCCGCAAGATCGGTACCGGCACCTACAAGCCGAGCGGGACCGAAAAGCCCCGCTGGGCTCCCGTGTTCGAGTCCAAGCGCGAGGAGTCCCGCTCCAAGATCGCGCTGCCCGACTGGAACTTCTCCGTGGGCGCCTCCCACGACGTGCGCGTCGTCGACGACCGCTCCGGCCTGGCCCGCGACGACGAGGCCCCCAAGGCCACCGTGCACGCCGATGGACGTTCCACCATCCTCGCCCCCGGGCTGCCCGACAACACCCCCGTCGGCCCCATCCCCGAGGACGAGGCCACTCAGACCGGAATCCTGCGCCGCGTCGTCGTGCGGCCCACGATGACGGGTGCGATCCCCATCGTCAAGAGGCGTTAAATGAAACCCCTGTCGATCACCTGGGTGACGCTGGTCGGCTTCGTCTGTGCCCTCCTCAGCTTCCTCGGCTTCTTCGCGCACATGCGCGCAGGAGGCACCCCCCTGATCGTCACGCCCGGCCCGGCCGTCGTCTTCGCGGTCGCGACCGCGCTCCTCATCTGGTCAGGCCTTGCCGTGCGCCGCTTGCGCGCGAACAAAGACACGTGGATCGACGCTATCGGCGCGATGCGCGTCGCCGTGTTCGCCAGGGCCAGCGCGATCGTGGGATCCGTGCTCGCCGGCGTCCTCATCGGCGTCATGATCGTGTCCCTCACGCAGCTCGAGGCCTCGGCGATGGTCGCCAACGCGATCGCGTCGGGCCTGAGCGGCCTCGTCGGCCTCGTCTGGGTTGTCGTCGCTCTCGTCGTGGAACGCTGGTGCGTGATCAACCCCGACGACGATGGATCGTCGAGCTCGCACAAGCGCAGCGCCGCCGCCTAAACAACGCGTGTGGGAGTCCTCTCGCGCGCGAAAGTGAGCCCGCCCCGAGCGTTAGTCGCGCCCCGATGGCGCTGGCCGGTATCGTGGACGCGTGGCTGACCAGCGTAAGAATTCCCCCAGGCGACCCTCGTCCCGTCGCTCCGCGTCCGCATCCGGACGCGCCGGCGACCGCGCCTCCCGAGCCGCAACGGGCGGTCGGGTAGCCTCGACGCGCGCGGCGTCTTCCGCCGGCGCTTCGACGGCCAAGCGGGGGAGTGGGGCAGGCGTGCGTCGGCCCAAGAAGGCTTCCTCGGGCGGCGGACGTCCGCCCGTGAACCTGTGGCCACGGCGCATCATCACCGGCGTGGGCCTGCTTCTCATCATTGCGCTCATCGTGTGGGGTATTGTCGCCGTCGTGCGCGCCATCGCGGGCGCCTTCAGCGCCGATCCTGTGCCCCAGTCAACCCCGCAGTCCGTCGTCCAGTCCGGGGCCCTCGACGCCTCCGGATATACGCTCAAGGGCGGTCAGGAGGCCACCGCCGACGGCCTGCTGACCGACGGCACGACGATCGATATTCCCGCCTGCCTGGATCGCGACATCACGGCCACCGCGAAGGCGAGCCCCGTGGCGTCCGGCTCGGCGATGCCCGTGACGCTCACGCTGGAAAACCGCGGCTCGGTCGCCTGCTCGACGTCGCTGACGCGCTTCAACCTGGCGGTGACGACCGGCGACCATCAGGTCTACGACTCCTCGCGCTGCGCCGACAGCCAGCAGTCCTCCACCACGCTGCTGCTGCGCCCGGGAGGCACCTGGTCCGGCGCGCTGCGCTGGGACGGATACGTGTACACGAACGGCTGCACGGCTCCTGCGGGCGGCGCGAGCGCGGCTGCGGCCGGCACCTACAAGGTGGCCGTCACGATGGGCACGCGCGAAGTCGGCTCGACCGTCGTCGACGTGACGCCCGCGCCCACCCCCGCGCCCCAGTCGGGCGCCCAGTCCGGCGCACAGTCGGGCAGCTAGGGACCAGCGGCTGCCAAGCGGCTACCAGCCGACGATGCCGGCGCTCACAGCCTGAGCCTGGTGGGCCAGGTTCTCCGTGATGAGCTTCGCCCGGTAGGGACCGATACCCTCGAGCTCCTCCAGGTCCGAAACGGTGGCCGCGCGCAGCAGCGGCAGCGAGTTGAAGTGCGCCGACACGACCTTGATGGCGCTCCACGACAGGTGTGGAACCAGGGACAGGGCGCGCACGCCGCGCGGCGTGATCTCGCGATCCAGGTCCGCGACCTCGTACACGTCCAGGCCCAGGATGTTCGAAATGGCGGTGAGGTCCACGATCCGCTCCGAGCCGAGCGAGGACAGCTCGGCCTCGACGCGGGCCAGGTCGTCCGGGTTCGCGATGTAGTCGCGCATGACGAGGGCGCGCTCGGACGCGGAGCCGCGCACGAGGTCCTCGACCTGCAGGGCCAGCAGGCGGCCCTCCGAGCCCAGCTCCTCGAGGTACTCCGTGATTTCGGAAGTGATGCGCCGGATCATCTCCATGCGCTGCATGACGGTGGCGACGTCGCGCACGGTCGCGCTGTCGCGCATTTCCAGGATCGTGAGGGTCTGCAGAACCTCGTCGAGGCGCTGGCTGTAGCGGTCGAGCGTGTCCACGGCCAGGTTCGCGCGCGAGAGCAGGGCCTCGGGCTCCTCCACCAGGCGGTGCTCGGAGCCCACGTAGATGGAGATCATGCGCATGGACGCGGACAGGGACAGTACCGGCAGGTGGGTCTGGCGGGCGGTGCGCTGCGCGGTGCGGTGGCGCATACCCGACTCGTCCGTGGGGATCGTCGGGTCCGGGAAGAGCTGCACGTTCGCCTTGCGGATGCGCCACTGGTCGGGATCGATGATGACGGCGCCGTCCATCTTGCACAGCTCGCGCAGGCGCGCGGCCGTGAAAGCGACGTCGAGGTCGAAGCCGCCCGAGCACATGGCCTGGACCTCCGGGGTGTACCCCAGGACGATGAGAGCACCCGTGTGGGAGCGCTGGATTCGTTCCAGTCCCTCTCGCAGAGGCGTGCCGGGCGCGACTGCGCGCAGTGCGTCACGAAGGATCGCTGCATCGGACGTCAATGTGATTCCCTCCCAGAACAGTCGGTGTGATTCCTATTATTGCGAGTCAGCAGGGAAAGCGACACGAATAGCCGTCGCCAGATCCGACACAGTAAACACGGTGATGCCGTCGACTCCCGACAGGTCCTCGCTGCCCTGAGCGGGCACGATCGCACTAGAGAAGCCCAGGCGCGCGGCCTCGGCGAGGCGGCGCTGGGTGCCCGTGCAGGCGCGCACCTCGCCCGTCAGTGAGATCTCTCCGACCGCGACGAGGTCGGGGCGCGGGGGAGTGCCCTTGAGCGAGGACACGATGGAGATGGCCATCGCCAGGTCGATCGCGGGCTCGACCGTGCGCGCGCCGCCGACCGTGGAGACGTAGACGTCCGCCCCCGACGTGTCCGCGCCGATGCGGGCCTGCAGGACCGCGAGGATCATGGCGACGCGCGCGTGGTCCACGCCCGAAGTCGTGCGTCGCGGCGAGCCGCCCGACGAGGGGGCGACGAGGGACTGGATCTCCGTGGGCAGCGGGCGGCGCCCCTCTAGAGAAACGGCCGCGCACGTGCCGGGCACGCCGCGCGTCGTGCGCGACAGGAACAGGCCGGACGGATCGGCGAGGCCGTAGATGCCCGAGTCCGTCAGCTCGAAGCAGCCCACCTCGTCGGTGGGGCCGTAGCGGTTTTTCACCGCGCGCAGCAGGCGCAGTCGCGAATGGCGGTCACCCTCGAACTGGCAGACGACGTCCACGAGGTGCTCGAGGACACGCGGACCCGCGATGCCGCCATCCTTTGTGACGTGGCCGACAAGCAGGGTCGGCAGGTCGGACTCCTTGGCGACCCGGATCAGCGAGGCCGCGACCGCGCGCACCTGCGCGACGCCGCCCGCCCCGCCCTCGACCTGGGCGGAAGATATGGTCTGCACGGAGTCGACGATGAGTAGAGAGGGGTGCGAGGCCTCGACGTGCCCGAGGACGACGCCGAGCTCCGTCTCATCCGCGATCAGGAGGTTCGGCTCAAGCGCGCCAATGCGTTCCGCGCGCCCGCGCACCTGGGCCGCCGACTCCTCGCCCGTCACGTAGAGGACGGGGCCGCGCCCGCCCGCCGCCGCCGTGCGCGCGGCTTTGGCGGCCACGTCCAGCAGCAGCGTTGACTTACCCACGCCGGGTTCGCCCGCCAGGAGGATCACCGCGCCGGGAACGATGCCGCCACCGAGGACCCGGTCCAGCTCGCCCACGCCCGTCGAGCGCGACGAGGCCCGCTCGCCGTCCACCTCGCCGATCGGCAGGGCGGGGCGACGCGGGGGAGTCGCGGCCGCGCGCGGCCCGCCCGAGGCCTCTCCGGCTTGGTCGACGGTGCCCCACGCCCCGCACTCGCGGCACTGGCCCACCCACTTGGGGGAGGTCCACCCGCACTCGGAGCAGCGGTAGGTGATCTTCTCTTTCGCCATGCACTCACCGTAACCCGACCCGCCCTCATCTGCGGTTCCCGCGCCCGGGTGGGCGTCGTGACGGCGGCGTTAGGAGAGCGGACCGGAAAGCCGACCCGGCCTCGCCGACGAGATGCGACAGCCCAAATGCATGACTGTGGTCAGGTTCTCGCGCGTGCGGAATAGCCATGGATCGCGGCGAGAACCTTGTTCAACAGGTTAGAGATTTTTCGGTACCTGTTGTTGTCTCGAGGGTTTATCCATAGGGTTGGTCGGTGTGTATCCTTGGGATGGTTGCCCATACCCTGTGCGGATACAGACAACGCCCCATACCAGTGCGCACATTGAGACTGAGGAAAGCCACATGAACAAGGCGCGTCGATCGCGAAACACCTGGTCGAAGCGGATACCCGCGCTCGCCGTCCTATTGGTGTCCGCGATGCTGTGCGTACTCGCGGTCGTGTATCGGGGCGTCGAGGTCACCCAGGTGAGCGTCGACGACGGCGGCATTTGGGTGACGAACCAGGATCGCAAGCTCCTCGGACACCTCAACTACGACGCCCTCATGCTGGACGGCACGGTCTCGGTGAAGTCCGCGTCCTTCGACATTGGCCAGGAGGGCAGCGACGTGACGCTGGGTGAGACCGTGAGCCGCACGGTCACTCCGGTGCGTTCGACCTCCTTCTCCCTAGGCCAGTCCGTCACCCTGCCCGACAACGCGGTCCAGGTCCAGGGCGGCTCGGTCCTGGCAGTCCTTGACCCCAACGAGGGCCTCCTGTGGGCTGGCAGCGCGAACGAGCCTGCCACCATGTCGCTCCTGCGTGAGGATGCGGTCGCCAACGACCTGAGTGACGGCATCGTGACGGTGTCGAACTCGGGCACGGTCTTCGCATACTCTCCCGGGTCCTCCAAGCTCGTGACGCTGACACGCGAGGGTCAGGCGTGGCGCGCCAAGACCACGGAGATCAAAGACTTTACGCCCGCCGGGACCCCGACGATCACCGCGGTCGGCGACAAGCCGGTCGTCTACGACCAGACCGGCAACAAGCTCGTGCTTCCCGGCGGCAAGGTGCGCAACCTGTCCGAGGAGAACGTGAGCGGCGCCGTCCTGCAGGCCCCCGGCGACGAGGCCGCCTCGGTCCTCCTCGCGACCAGCGACCAGCTGGTGTCCGTCCCCCTGAACGGCAAGGCGATCGAGCGTCAGGAGGCCTCGGAGAGCGGCCAGAAGGGCACCCCCGCGCCCCCCGTCTTCCACCGTGGCTGCTCCTACGGTGCGTGGGCGGGCTCGGGCGCGTTCGTGCGCACCTGCACGGACTCCTCGCGCAACCAGGCGCAGACGGTCCCAAGCCTGGCCGAGGCCTCCTCCGCCGTGTTCCGCACGAACCGCACGCGCATCGTCCTCAACGACGTCTCGACGGGCACGCTGTGGCTGCCCGACAAGAACATGGTCGTGGTCAGCAACTGGGACCAGATCCCCACCGAGGAGCAGGAGGAAGAGGACACTCCGACCCCCGACGATCGCGAGCAGGTCTCCGAGCCGGAGCACAAGGACAAGAACACGCCGCCCGAGGCCGTGGATGACGAGTTCGGCATCCGCCCGGGCCGCTCGACGCTGCTGCCCGTCCTGGACAACGACTCCGACGACGACGGCGATGTGCTGACGGCGCGCGCGGTCACCAACCCCGAGTTTGGTTCGATCGTGCGTACGCGTGGCGGCCGCGCCCTGCAGATCACGGACGTCCCCGAGAACATGACGAGCGGATCGACGTCCTTCACGTACGAGGCCTCGGACGGCCTCGCGGGCGCGACGGCGAACGTGACGCTGACGATCCACCCGTGGAGCCAGAACGAGGGCCCGCGCCAGCTCAAGCACCCGGTCATCAAGGTGGGTGCGAACGCGCAGGTCGAGTACAACCTCCTGTCGGACTGGATTGACCCGGACGGCGACCAGTTCTACCTGGTGTCAGCGACGGCCCCCGAGGGCATGGCCGTGCAGTTCTCGGAGGACGGCACGGTCCAGATCCGCGACTTGGGTTCGGGCGCTGGCGTCAAGGCGATCGCCGTGACCCTGTCGGACGGCCACGCCGAGACCACGGGCGAGCTGAAGGTGAGTGTCCAGGAGACGGGCAATGTGCCGCCGGTGGCGCGCGCCGACTTCTACGTGGCGCGCGTGGCTGAGCCGCTGACGATCGACCCGATCGCCAACGACACGGATCCCAACGGCGACGCTCTGTCCCTCGTGGCGGCGGGCACGGCCCCGGCAGGCACCTCGGTCTCCGCTGATCTCTCGCGCGGCACGCTGACGTTCACGGGCTCGGTGCCGGGCTCCTTCCAGTTCACCTACACGGTCTCCGACGGCCCGTCCACGACCGTGGGCGTCATCCGCGTCGACGTGGTCGACGACGACACGAACGCCCTTCCGATCGCCGAGGACGACCTGGCGGTCCTGCCCAGCGGTGGCGCCTCGCTGATCGCACCGCTGGCCAACGACACGGATCCATCCGGCGGAGTGCTTGTCGTTCAGTCGATCGACGTGCCCGCGAACTCGGGCCTCGAGGTCACGCTCATCGAGCGCCACCTGCTGCGCATCACGTCGCCGGGCGGCCTGTCCGACGTGACGACCTTTACCTACACGGTCTCCAATGGCGCGGGTTCCGCGACCGCCCAGGTGAGCGTCATCCCGACGAACGCGCAGAGCGAAGAGACTCCGCCCCAGACCACGCCGGACACTGCGAAGGTGCGCGCCGACGACATCGGCTCAGTGAGCGTCCTGTCGAACGACCGCTCGCCGATCGGCCTGTCGTTGAGCCTGGATCCGGACGTGCAGGTCATGACCGGCGCCGAGCTGGGCACGGTCTTCGTGACCGGCAACCAGGTGCGCCTGGCCGCCGGCTCCGAGGCCGGCGTGGTGCGCGTGGCGTACACGGCCGTTGATTCGGTGGGTAACCGCTCGACGTCGACCGTTACGTTCGAGGTCATTGCCTCCTCCGCTGCGAACAGCGCGCCCGTGCCCAAGGCGCTGAGCGCGTGGGCCGTGCAGGGTCAGATGACGCGCATCCCGGTGCCGCTGACGGGCATCGACCCCGACGGCGACTCGGTCGCCCTGGTGGGCATCGACCAGCCGCCGGCCAAGGGTAGCGTCGTGCTGGGCACGGAGTGGCTGGAATACACGCCCTCCGACGATGCGACCGGCACGGACACCTTCTCCTACATCGTCGAGGACCGCCTCGGCGTGCAGGGACGCGCCCGCGTGCGCGTCGGCATCGCCCCTCCGGGCTCGCAGAACCACAACCCGACGGCCGTTCCCGACTCGGTGACGGTGCGTCCGGGGCGCGAGGTGAGCATCAACGTCCTGAGTAATGATCTGGACGCGGACGGCGACGCCCTGTACATGGACACGGATCCGGCGACCGTGTCGGTGTCGGACCCGGCCGCGACCGTGACGGTGGCCGAGGATATGGTGACGGTCAAGGCGCCCGCCACGAACGGCGTGTTCGTCGTGGCCTACCAGATCGAGGACGGCCGAGGCGGACGCGCCCAGGGCCAGCTGACCGTGACGGTGGACGCGGATGCGCCGCTGCGCGCGCCGATCGCCCGCGACGACGTCGTGCCGGTCTCCGACCTGCCCTCGGACTCCAAGCCCGTGAGCGTTGCCGTCCTCGTCAACGACGAGGACCCGGACGGCACCACGGCCGCGCTGACGGTGTCCTCGGACGCCTCGGGCGTGAGCGTGTCGGGGCAGAACCTCTCGATTTCCACGGACGCGCGCCGTCGCCTCGTCGTGTACACGGTGACAGACCCCGACGGCCTGAGCGCGAGCGCAGTCGTGACCGTTCCTGGCACCGACCTGTTGGCTCCTCGCCTGGACACGACGCGCGTCCCGGTGGCGATGCGCGCGGGCTCCACGCTTACCCTCGACATGCACGACTACGTGCTGGTGCGCGACAACTCGCGCTCCCCGATCATCACGGACGCCTCCTCCGTGAAGTTCAGCGGCGGCCTGGATTCGGCCTCGCTCCAGGACTCCACGCACATCACGCTGAGCGCGCCCGACACTGCCTCGGGCAAGGCCTCGGTGTCCTTCACGGTGCGTGACGGTGCCTCGGACGATGCCTCCGCACTCTCCTCGACCCTGACGATCCCGATCACGATCCAGCCGGCGAGGAACCTGCCGCCGCGCCTGACCCCGACCCCGATCGTCGTGGGCCAGGGTGAGAGCGTGACGGTCGACCTCACGCAGATGGTGGACGACCCCGATGACCAGGCCAAGAACAGCTTCTCCTACGCCGTGGTGAAGGCCCCCGGCGGCGTGGACGTGTCCCTGGACGGCTACAACCTGACGGTGTCCGGCAAGAAGGATCAGCCCAAGGGACCGGTCGGCGCGATTACCGTCAGCGTCGACGACGGCTCGGGCGCGGTCAACGCCGACATTCCGGTGACGATCGTGAAGTCCTCCAAGCCCCTCGTGACGACCACGGAGGCCCGCATCAAGGCGAAGGCCGGCCAGACGGTGGACGTGAACCTCTCGGAGTACACGACGAACCCGTTCCCGGATCCGCTCGTGGTCCTGGACGCGTCGGTGCACGTGGGCCAGGGAACCGTCTCGGGCAACGGCAACGTCCTGTCGGTGACCCCCAAGGCGGGCTTCCATGGCAACATGACCATCGTGTACCGCGTCATGGATGCGACGAACGACCCGGATCGCGTGGTCCAGGGCCGCGTCGTCGTCCAGGTCGTCGACCGCCCCGAACCGCCCCAGAATGTCTCGGTGACACCGATGGGCGCGGGCACGGCCTTCGTGCGCTTCGACTCGGGTGCCTCCAACGGTGGCACGATTACGGGCTACACGATTACGGACAAGTACGACGGGAAGACCTACCCAACGCGCGATCCGGGCACGCAGATCACGGGCCTCGTGAACGGAGAGATGCACTCGTTCACGGTCGTCGCTCACAACGAGGCTGGGGACTCCGATCCGTCGGCTGCCTCCGCCGAGCAGCGGATTGACGCAGCACCCGATCAGATGGCGGCACCCACGGTCGTGGGTTCGGATGGTGCCCTGACCGTCTCGTGGAAAGAACCGCACAACGCAGGATCCCGGATCCTGTCGTACACGGTGCTCGTTGCCTCGGAGAACGGTGGTCAGCCGGTCGCTTACTCGGCGTCCGATTCGCAGCTCTCGATGACGATTCCGGGTCTGAAGAACGGCACGATGTATTCGGTGCAGGTCCAGGCGCTGAACAAGGCGGACACGCCGTCTCCGCCGTCCTCACGGACCGAGGGCTACCCGCATGGTGCCCCCGATCAGCCGACCGACGTACGTGCGGTGGTGAGCCCCTCGGAGACCGACCCGAACAAGGCGACGGTTCAGGTCTCGTGGACCCCGGGATTCTCGGGCGGAAAGGGCTGGGGGGAGGCCGCGATTTCGCTCAATGGCGTCGTTGGACAAGCGCCATCAGACAGTGGCAAGGCCACGCTGTATGAGGTGCCAACGCGTCGGGGCGCAACCGTGTCGGTGACACTGAAGAACGCGGAAGGCGATACGTCGACTCCTGGAACCGCGTCCGTGTCGATCGTGACGACCCCCGCGCCGATTGCCACCCCGACTCTCTCGGGCACGGGGACGGCCGGTGAGCTGAAGGTCACTGGGTTGTCGGTGGCGACCGGTCGAGGCTTCGATGCATCGGATCTGACCCTGCGCTACTCGGAGGACCCCAACTCATGTGCGGGTGGCACGCAGACCTCCGACGGCGCCATCCTGCCCGCCAACGGCTGGCAGCCGAAGACGTACTACTTCTGCCAGACGGGCATCAATGGCAACAACCAGGTGTCGGCCTCTCCGGCCGTGGCCGCCACGGGCACAGCGACGGGCCGCCCGTCTGAGGTGCGCGTATCGATTGACACCGTCAACGCGACGAGCCTGAAGGTCCGTTGGGACCCCGTGGCTGCGAACCCCGATGTGACGCAGATCCGCGTGGCGTTGGATAACGGCGCGACGCAGACTGTGACTGGCGGTGTCAACGAGGCGACCTTCTCGGATCTGGCCCAGGGCACCCGCTACCAGGCGACCGTCGTTGCGGTCAACGGTCTGGGTGAGACGGTGATGAGTGAGCGCCCGACGGTGACCACGAAGCTGGACGTGAACCTGACGTGGACGGAGGTATGCCAGGGGCGCGAGAAGAACAAGCTCCCAGGTGGATGCCACACCTTTAAGTTCAGTGCTCCGGGGTGGGCTGACACGTCGATCGCTCATAAATGTACGATCCGTTCGGATCTGGACGGTTGGACCGAAGAGGTGACTATCGATCGTGCCGGTCCCATAGAGTCGAACATTGCGACGCAGGCTGATTCCGACGCGCTGTTCGCGCAGAAGGTGCACATTGTCGGCGATTGTCGCCCGGTGAGGTGAGCCAGTGAAGAAACTACGTCGACTTGTGAGGCATGCGTGGCGCGCCCTGAGCACCCGCGTGCAGGCGCTGCCCGGCTACGAGGGCGTCGCCCGCTGGCTGGGCGCGCTGACCCCGGTGGGGTGGGCGGTGATCGCGGCCATGCTCGCGGGCACCGTCGCTGCCCTCGCCTTCGGCTGGCTGGAGGGCTTTATCGTGGCCGTGATGGGTCTGGTGGCCCTCGTGGTCGCGGTCGCCTCGGTCGCGTCCCCGTCCCCGCTGTCCGTGTCCCTGCGCATGAAGAACGACCGCATTGTCGCCGGCCAGGTGGCGGTGGGCCGCGTCCGCGTGGTCAACGAGTCTGGGCACCGCTCGGGTTCGACCCTCGTCGAGGTCACGATCGGACGAGGCAGTGGCGAGTTCCTCGTGCCCCCGATCAGCGGAAACGGCACGTGGAATGAGTCCTTTTCGGTCATGACGAAGCGCCGCGGCGTCATCAACGTCGGCCCCGCGCGCACCGTGCGCATGGACGGCCTGGGTCTGCTGCGTCGCGTGCGTTCGTGGGATGACCCGATCCTCGTGCACGTGCACCCGCCGACGGTGCGTTTCTCCTTTGACGCGACGGGCATGCAGATGGACGTCGAGGGTGTGGCCAGTGAGAAGCTGACGAGCTCCGATGTGTCCTTCCACGCCTTGCGCGACTACGAGCCGGGCGACGACCGTCGCGCGGTGCACTGGCCGTCGACGGCGCGCTTTGGTCGCCTGATCGTGCGCCAGTTCGAGGAGACTCACCGCTCGCACCACATGGTGCTGTTGGATACGCGCGTGGATGCGTGGGATCGACGTTCCTTCGAGACGGCCGTGTCGGTCGCTGCCTCGCTGGCGCTCGCAGGCTCGGGCGAGGCCCGCACGGTGTCGATGCACACCGCGGACGAGTGGATCCCCACGGGCTCGCCTATGGCGATGCTGGATGCACTGTCCGAGATGGAAACCTCGACACGCTCGGAGTTCGCGGGTATTGTGCGCCGCTGCATCATGGAGCGCGGCGGGATCTCGGTGCTCTCGATCGTCGTCGGCGCCGGCGTGGACGACGAGGAGGCGGCTCGCCTGGCGAACATCGCCCCCGTCGACGTCATCGTGTCGGTGATCCGCGTGGTCCCGGGCCGGGCGCGTCGCCGCCGCAAGATCACGCGCGGCGTCATCATCGACTGCCCCTCCCTCGAAGACCTGCCGATGCTCGTGTCGCGGGGGGTGAACGCGTGAGTACTCCCGCTCGCAACGCCTCTCGTCCGGCTCCTCCGCCGCGTCGCTCCCGTCGCCCCGTCGCCCAGGAAACCACGATGGGCGGGTCGATCCACCGTGCCGCCCTGCCCGCGTGGTCCCTGCTCGTCCTCGCGGTCCTCTTCTCCGGTCCGATCCTCATGTTCGAGTCCGTCTTCGGTGGCGGCCAGGGCGCGATCGCGGCGCTCGCGGGCGTCGTGGTTGGCCTCGCGGTCGCGTGGGCGGCAGCGAAGTGGCGCTGGGACCTGCTGTCGATCGTCGCGGCGGTCGTGGCCTCGCACTTCCTCTTCGGTGGCGCCGCCGCGCTGCGCGAGACGACCCGCTGGGGTGTGGTCCCGACGTCGCGGACCATCCAGACGCTGGTCGTCGGTTCGGTCGAGGCCTGGAAGGACCTCCTGACGCTGACGCCGCCGGCCGGCTCCTACGTGGGGCCTGCGATGGTGCCGTGGATGGCCTGCCTCGTGTGTTCCGTCGCGGCGGGCGTCGTCACGGTGCGCTACGGGCGCCCCATGTGGGGATCCGTGCCGCTGATCCTCGCCGGCGTGATCGCGATCGTGTGGGGACCGTCGGGCCACTCCCCGTCCGCCCTCCTCGTCATCGCGTGGTGGGTGGGACTCATCGTGTGGTGGGCGTGGGCCTCGGCGATCGGACGCGCACGACTGGGCGCCGACATCGTCATTGGTATGGCTGCCTCAGCGACCACCGCGTCGACGACAATGGGCGGTTCCTCGCGCCAGATCGTGCACGTGTGGTGGCGCGTGGGCATGGGCGCGCTCATGGTGGGCGCGATGGTTGCTGCGGCGATCCCTGCGGCGTCCCTGCTGGGCCCCACGGCCTCGGACCGCGTCGTCGGACGCGACGTCATCGAGCCGCCCGTGGACGCGCGCCAATACCCCTCGCCGCTGTCCAGCTACCGTCACTACAACAAGGACCTCGAGGATGAATCCCTGATCCGCGTGTCCAACCTGCCCAAGGAGGCGCGCGTGCGCCTGGGCGCGATGGACGTGTACGACGGGACGACCTTCGGCATGGGCGTCACGAACACGGCGGACGGCACGGCCGGATACCGCCGCGTGGGATCCACGATCCCGGGCCGCAGCGCCGACACGGCGGGCGTGCAGACCTCGGTGTCGACCTCGCAGCTGCTGGGACCGTGGGTGCCCACGATCGGCCAGGTGTCGGTCCTGCGTTTTGAACCCTCCGCCCCCAACGCGGCCGAGCAGCAGGACGGCCTGAACTACGACCTGTGGGCGGATACCGCCCTGACGACGGGCCCGACCGGCCAGCTGAGCTACTCGCTGAGCACAACGATGCCGCGCGAGCACGCGGATTCGGAGTTCGCCAGCGTGAACGCGGCGCGCTACGCCGGGGGAGACACAAACGTCCCGAAGGACGTGGACTCCCTGGCCGCGGATCACACGTCGACCGCGCGCTCGGACCTGGAGAAGGCCCGCGCGATCGAGCAGTTCCTGCACACGGACGGCTACTACTCCAACGAGGACACGATCAATTCGCGTCCCGGGTCCTCCCAGGACCGCATCGAGCGCATGATCAGCGCCGAGGCGCTGGTGGGCGACGACGAGCAGTACGCGACCCTCATGGCCCTCATGCTGCACTCGCAGGGCATCAACGCCCGCGTCGTCATGGGCGCCTACCGCGAGGGCACGTCCGGAGGCGTCGACCTGACGGGTTCGGACATGCACGCGTGGGTCGAGGTGGAGTTCCCCGGCGTCGGCTGGGCGACGTTCGACCCGACTCCGCCGCGCGATCAGCAGCCGACGACGCAGGTCAACAAGCCCAAGTCCGTGCCCAAGCCGCAGGTCCTACAGCCCCCGGAGCCGCCCGAGCAGCCGGTTGAGCTGCCGCCCGCGACCCGCGACCAGGCGACGGACCCGCACGACCCGAACGGTGTCCACATCCCGTGGATGGCGATCGGTACGGTGTCGTTGTCGCTCCTCCTGCTGCTGGGCCCGGTCCTGGCGGTGCTCCTGGCGAAGTCTCGCCGCCGCAAGAGCCGCCGCCGTGCGCAGGCCGCCGAGTCGGTGCGCGGCTCGTGGGACGAGCTCGTGGATACCGCGATCGACTCCGGCCTCGTTGTCGAGCCGCACCTGACGCGCCAGGAGGTCGCGTGGGCGCTGGCCTCGCAGTGGACGCCCAAGACGTCCGAGAGTGACGAGGAGGGGGACACCAAGGCCCGCAAGGCGCGCAAGCGCTCGGCTGCGGACGTGCGCGTGCCCGGCTGGTCGCTCTTCTCGGGCGCAGTTCCCCGGGCCGTCACCGTGGCGCGCCGCGCGGACGTCGCGGACTTCGCTGCCGGCGGCGCCCGCCCCGAGGACGCGGAGCAGGCGTGGAACGACGTGGATGAGCTGCGTCGCGAGTGGGCGGCCTCGGTGTCGCCGTTCGCGCGACTGCGTTACGCGCTGTCGCTCAAGTCGCTGCGCTGGCGCCGTCGCGCCCGCCGCCAGGCTGATGCCGCTCGCAAGGGTGGTCGCTCGCTGGCCAAGCGCATGGGCCGTAGGAAAGGGAAACGTTGATGGATAGCGACGCTCGCGTCGGAATGGTGCCGTCGCTGCCGGGTTACGAGTGGATTCGTCCGCTCGGGTCGGGTGGTTTCGCGGACGTGTTCCTGTGCCGTCAGGAGCTGCCCAGCCGTGAGGTGGCCGTCAAGGTGGCGCGCAGGGATCGTGGGGCGGACGGCGAGGCGGGTATCGCCCGCGAGGCCGACGTGATGGCCCTCGTGTCGGGTCACCCGGCAGTGGCCCAGCTGTACGGCGCGGGGCGCACGCCGGATGGTCGCCCGTACCTGGTGATGGAGTATTGCCCGGTCGCGAACATTCTCGATCAAGTGCGCGCAAACCCGATGTCGACGGATCGCGCGCTGTCGATGGTGATCCGCATGTGCGGAGGCGCTGAGATGCTGCACCGCGCGGGCTACGTGCACCGGGATATTAAGCCCAGCAACATCATGATCAACGCCTTCGGGTCGCCGGTGCTGACGGACTTCGGCGTGGCCGAGCCGGTGGGTGCGGACCCGCGCGGCGGCCGCGACGGCTTCTCGGTGATGTGGGCGCCGCCCGAGCAGATCGCGGGCACGGCGCGCGCTCACCCGACGCAGGACGTGTGGGCCCTGGGCGCGACCCTGTGGACGCTCCTCATGGGCCGCTCGCCCTTCGAGGTGGAGGATGGGGACAACTCGGCCCACGCGGTCGCCCAGCGCGTCGCCCGTGGCCGCGTGTCGCGCATCGACCGCCCGGGCGTGCCCGACGCCGTGACGGCCATCGTGCGCCGCGCGATGAGTCTGGATCCGGAGCAGCGCTTCGGGTCGGCGGCAGCACTCGGCTACGCGCTGCAGACGGTCGAGCGCGAGATGCACCGCCCGGTCACGGAGATGAAACTGAGCGTGGTGGCCTCCTCGAGCGCGCCCGCCTCCGCTATGTCCTCCCCGTCTGCGGCGGCCCTGGACGCGGAGCGCACGCGCACCCGCCGCGGGAGTTTCGCAGATGGCCCCCAGGCCTCGTCGAACGAGGCGTGGGCCGGTAACTCGACGACGAACCGAACCGGGTTGGTCGAGGGGGAGTCGAAGCGCCCCGCGTGGGTGGTGCCTGTCCTCGCACTCGTGCTGGTGTTGGCGACGGCCGGCCTGGTCGTCGCGATGCTCACCGGCGGCGGACACAGTATCCACCTGGGCGGAGGCGGTGGCGGCGGTTCCACGCCGGCCCCCTCCTCGAGCACAGGGACGTTCAGCAACTCCGATCAGGGTGATGCGGGCGCGGTCCCGCCCGAGGCCGTGACCGGGTTGACGGCCACCCCGAACGGCAACGAGATCCGCTGGGGCTGGGAGGTGCCCCAGCAGGGCCAGTATCAGGCCGGATCGCTGGAGTTCAAGTACGTGCTCACTCGCCCGGGCGAGGCCGTGGTGGCCGAGACGATGCGCCGCAACAGCCTGACGACCACCGCGGTGAGCGGCGAAAACTGCCTGACCGTGAGCCTGGTCGTGACCTCCACAGGCCGCGAGTCCGCGCCGGTCACCCAGTGCGTGACGGTGCCGTAGGGCAGCGAGAGGACCGCTGATGAGTCATCTGATGACACGTCTGGCGTGGCGCTGCTCGGGTGTGGCGGTAGCGGGTTCGCTCGCCGTGGCGGCGCTCGTTGTTCCTGCGGCTCCGGCTTCGGCGGCGCGAATTCCGATCACGGCGGACGAGCAGGACTACTACTCGTACTACCACCTGGGGCAGCTGCGCGACGCCGGATTGACGGGCGAGGGTGTGACGATCGGGCTGATCGACGGCCCGGTGAACACGAATATCCCGGAGCTGCAGGGCGCGAACATCCAGTACATGAGCCGCTGCGATGTTGAGTCGAGCGACGACAGCTGGGAGCACGGCACGGTGATCGCCCAGGTAATGGTGGCCCCGGAGTTCGGGATAGCCCCGAAGGCGACGCTCAATCACTATACGGCGTCGCTGATCGGCGATACGGCGTCGGATAATTGCGCGATCGGCTGGTGGCCGCGAGGGTATTCGGACACGTCTGTGCTGATTGAGCTGGCGCTCAACGACGGCGTGGATGTCGTGTCGATTTCGTCGACGTACAGCGCGGACAGTGAGAGTATGCGCTGGGCTCTGGCCCGCGCGATCACGCAGAAGGTGCCGATCGTGGTGTCGATGGGCAACGAGTCGGAGTACAATCCGCCGAAGTCTCTGGCGCGTATGACGGGCGTGGTGGGCGTGGCGTCGGTGGAGCCTAACGGGGAGTTGACTTCGTACTCCAACTATGGGGACTACGTGTCGACGGCGTCGGTGTCTCGTCCGTACGCGCGTTCGGGTGCGACGTGGGAGAAGGGGTACTGGCAGGGCACGTCTTTCGCGTCTCCGACGGTTGCGTCATTCCTGGCGTTGACGATGCAGCGCTGGCCTGATGCGACGGGTAATCAGGTCATGCAGGACTTGGCTCGCACGGGGATTGGCGGTAACGGCGGCTATTGGAACCCGTACACGGGGTACGGGGCGGTGGATCCGTACGTGCTGCTGACGACGAATCCGACCCAGTTCCCGGACGAAAACCCGTTCTTGAACAAGGGCTACGAGTCTATTCCGACCCGCCAGGACATCGCGGACTACGCGGACGGCCTGGTGGATCCGAGGCGCATCAACGCTGATGATTCCTACCAGTATCGAGGCTTCGATGAGGGGCTCACCCTGAGCCGCGAGCACGGCTACCCGACGCACCTGGGGACCAGCCCGCGATTCCACGCGAGCACTGCGACCAACACGAAGAAGAAGTAACGCGTAGGCGAGCGCCCCTGTCATCCACACGCAGTTCACGGTGGGTGGCAGGGGCGCTTCGCTGTGTCGGGTTGCCGAGGCTACTTCCGGTGGTAGCGGGGGCTCGTTCCCAGGTGGAGCGGCGTCTTGAGCTCGGACTGGTACAGGACGACCTGATCGTCGGCACCTCGGTACACGTAGGAATCGGGGACCTCCCGCTCGGCAGCGGGATTGATGAGTCCATCGGCGTAGTCGGCGACCTCGTCAGCCGTGGGCTCGGAACCACCCGGCTTGTTGAGAATCGGGTTCTCGTCCGGGTACTGCGAAGGATCATCGATGACGAGTCCGCCGCCGTCGATAGCCCCGTAGCCTGTGTACTTGTTCCACTCGTGATTTGGATTCAGGCCCGAATGGACCAGTGACTGGAGGATCTGGTTGGGGGTTGCCTCGGGCCACTTCTGACGCGCCAGCGCCAACATCCCGGCAACAAGAGCTGTGGAGTTGGAAGTTCCACTTACAGTCGTTGGCTGATTCGTCGTTGGGTTAATCGTCTTAAAAGGGCCACCGATGGCAGCTGTAACCACGCCGTTGCCCCATGAGGAGTAGGACGCAAATGAGCCATCGGTGTTGATAGCAGAAACGCCGACAACGCCAGACCATTGGCTCAGGTGAGTAGAATTCTCGTCGGCCGCTGTATTGCCGACCGACGCAACGATGATCACTCCTTGGTTAATCGCATTGGCGATGGCCCACTTGACATCGTTATCGAGACGTCCGGTTCCTTGCGAAATGGAGATGATCTGCGCCCCATCTTCCACTGCTTGGTTAATGAGCGTACTGAAGTCGTCAAGCTTCTTGCCGTCAACTTGGCATGCACCCTCGGACACAGAATTGGAATTTGACACCTGATAGCTGTACAGAGTTGCGTCCGGCGCGACGCCAGTGTAGGGGGAGACCAACATTGTCGCCATGTCGGTAGCGTGTCGGATGCCGATCGCTGAGTCTTCGATCGTGCAGCGGCTCTTGTCGACGATGTTGGCGCCGGCCAGTTCGGGGGCGCTGGTGTCGACGGGGCCGTCGATGAGGGCGATGGTCACGCCCTTACCGGTGTAGCCCTTCTCGCGAGCAGCGTCGAATCCGTAGTAGGAGACATACTCCTGGGTGGTGATGGGGTCCGCCGCATGCGCGGGGGCTGGAGCCACGGTGAGGGCGCCGACGGCCAGCGCGAGTGCCGATGCGGCGGTGGTCAGGGCGCGCGCGGCGCGCCCCGCCCTCCCCACAAAAATGAAGGGAGAACGGGGCGCAGGCTGCGCGTTTGCTCGCGCGTGTGTCATGGTCACTTCCGGTGGTAGCGGGGGCTCGTTCCCAGGTGGACGGTCAATTCCAAGTCGTCGAACATAGCCGCTACTTCTTCAGTGCCTCGGTAGACGTAGGAAGCTGGGAAGGTGGCCAGCGAGTTG